>CABUIX010000040.1 GCA_902491795.1 uncultured Bacteroidales bacterium
GTGGGAGGTCGGTCGGTGCAACAGGTGAATTGCAGGAACTATTGCTGCCGTTCGTGCCGGGGCGCATGTGCCGCTGTCATCTCTGTCCCCGTCCCCACCATGCCGCCAGTCGCGGTCGCCTCTGCCTAATGTCATCGTTCCCTTCATGTCGCCGCCATCCGCAGGTGCCACTCGTCCGGCGTTTGGTTTGGGATGAGCCATCCTCGCGGCACCGCGGCCGGCACGTCTCTGCCTGTTGTTCCAGCCGTTCCGGAGAGTCCGTTCATCTCGCATGCTATCGTCGCCGCCATCCGCAGGTGCCACTCGTCAGGCGTTTGGATCGGGAAGAGCCATCCTCGCGGCACCGCGGCCGGTCGGCAGTGGCTGGTGCTTCATCAGGGGCAGAGTCTGTAGTCAGTGGAGAAGCGACTAGACTGCGGAGAAGGTGCATACAGGGCAATGGAGACCAGAGGGCTTCCTGCCGCAGATTAGTGTGCTGGTTGAGAAAGAATGTGCGGCAGTCAGGCCGGGGCATGAAAAATCCTGCCCTAAAGCCATGCCCAGTGTGGGCAAAGGGCAGGATTCGTTATTGTTCGTCTTGTGTCAGAATACCCACTTGATTCCGGCGCAAGGGCGGCACCAGAATCCGCGCGCCGTACCGAAGTCCCAGGAGAGCTCGACTTCTCCTCCGACATTAAGATTGTCGCAGCCGAAGTGGCGTCCGACATTGTACCATAGCTGGGGCTCGGAGATGAAGACACAATGAGAAGTCTGAGGCAGGATTTCTCCGTAATGATCTGTCAGAAGAGTGTGGTCTTCCCACCAGAAGTCGGCAAATCCGGTGAAGGTCAGGCCTGTGAGGCCGAAAAGGTCCTTCATCGTCCAGGCAGCTGTGAACTGCATGGGCACTTGGCTGCGCATATTCTGGTCGGTGTATGTGATATATTTGTAGAGGACCTTGATGTTCAGGGTGTTCCTGAAGTCCTGACTGTGGATGAACCAGTCTATTCCGGCAAGGAATGCATTGTTGATCGTGTAGCCGCGATAGACACCGCCGTCATATTCCACATGGACACTGAACGGAGCCAGAGCCGTGTCCTGCCAGAAATTCAGACATCTCGAAATCTCAAGATAGGTCCCGCTTGGTGCTACAACCTCTCCGGCGTCATTCTTTGAATTGAAGTCGTGGTCGATGAAAAAGAATGTGTTTCCCCAATTGTCTCCGTAGAATCCTTCAAGCGTGGTGGTGACATGCTGGCGGTCAGGGCCAAAGTCATACTGTATCTGCAGATTTGTCTGAGCGTTTGCCCGGGTGCCCGCGAGCAGTGCAACTGCGGCTGCTGCAGCGGAAAGTATCGATATGGTTTTCATAAACGGGCGCAAATTTATATAAAATTTCATTTTGTCCAATGCGCACTTTCTCCTGTTGCGTGTCTGCGGCATGTAGCCGGAAGGACAAACCTCTCGCCGGCCGCATGCAAATTGCCTGTGTGTGCAAAGGCGGAATTCAGAACTATTTGCTAAATTTGCGCATATATGAAGCAGAAGCTTACCAAGGGCCGCAAGCAGATGCGGCAGGGCCGAAAGAGACAGGAGGCCAGGAAAACCTTGCCGACGGTTACGGGAAAGGTTCAGATGACCCGCGAAGGGTACATTTTTGTCATAGTTGAAGGCCAAGACGATGATGTCTTCGTCAAGGCTTCAAAGACCAGGCATGCACTTGACGGGGATACTGTCAAGGTAGTAATAACCAGGGACAAGCCGGCAAAAGACGACAAGCGCCGTCGCGAGGGAGAGGTAGTGGAGATTGTCGAGCGTTCCGGAAAGCCGTTCGTGGGCATATATCATACAGCCGGAAACCAGGCCTGGGTCCTGATGCAGAGCCGGTCCATGCCGTATGACATCTCCGTGGACCCTGCCGAAGCGTCAGCCAAGGGCGCCGAACCCGGAATGAAGGTTGCCGCAGTCGTTGAAGGCTGGAAAAGGTCGGAGAACAATCCTTTCGGAGTGATTGTCGATGTCCTCGGAGTGCCGGGGCAGAATGATACCGAGATGCATGCGATACTTGCCGAGTTCAATCTCCCTTACAGGTTTGAGCCCGAGGTGGAAAATGCCGCGGACAAGATTTCCGACGTGATTTCCGAAGAAGACCTGAAAGGACGCAAGGATTTCCGTGACAGGATGACTTTCACTATAGACCCTGCTGATGCAAAGGATTTCGATGATGCCCTTTCGTTCGAGCGTCTGGAGAACGGGAATTATGAGATTGGTGTTCACATAGCCGACGTGTCGCATTATGTCACTCCCGAAAGCATTGTGGACAAGGAGGCCCGCATGCGCGGAACTTCGGTCTATCTGGTAGACCGTACCGTGCCGATGCTGCCGGAAAAGCTTTGCAACAAGCTCTGCTCTTTGCGTCCGGATGAGGACAAGCTCGTGTTCTCAACGGTATTTGAGATGACCCCCAAGGCGGAGGTCGTTTCCCGCTGGATAGGCCGGGCCGTAATCCGTTCCAACCGCAGGCTGAACTATGACGAGGCTCAGAAGATGATTGAGGCGGAAACTGTTCCTGAATCCGACAGCCTCGCACTTGCAATCCGGGAGCTCAACCGTCTGGCAGGCATCATGAAGGCTGCAGAAAGAAAGGCCGGTGCAATCGATTTCGACCGTCCGGAGATGAAGGTCCTCGTTGACGAGACAGGCAAGCCGATAGAAGTATATGAGAAGATTTCCAAGGAGGCGAACTGGCTGATCGAAGAGTTCATGCTGCTGTCCAACAGGACTGTCGCGGAATACGCTGCGACTGCAGGCAGGATGAACGGTGTCCCTGCAAAGAATCCCAAGACATTCGTTTACCGTATCCACGGCGAACCCAATGAGGTGAAGCTTGAAGGTCTCAGGATATTTGCGAAGGGATTCGGCTACAGGGTCGAGAACGCCCAGGGCCACGACATTGCAAAAGAACTGAACAGCCTGCTCGAGTCGGCGAAGGGCAAGCCCGAATATGCCGCGCTTGAAAATCTTGCTTTGCGCTCAATGGCAAAGGCAATCTACAGTACCGACAATATCGGGCATTTCGGCCTTGCATTCAAGTTCTATACTCATTTCACCTCGCCTATACGCCGTTATCCGGACCTGATGGTACATCGTCTGCTTGCCCGTTATCTTGCCGGAGGAGACAGTGTCCCCAAGGAGAAATATGAAGACGAGTGCCGTTATGCTTCTGAACGCGAGCTGGTCGCTGCCGATGCCGAACGCACTTCGGTCAAGTACAAGCTCGTGGAATTCATGCAGGACAAGGTGGGGCAGGAGTTCGACGGTGCGGTTTCCGGAATTACCGAGTGGGGAATGTATGTGGAGATCGAACCGACGAAGATTGAGGGAATGGTTTCCCTGCGTGAGATCAAGTCTGATTTCTTTACATTTGACGAAGAGCGCTACAGGCTTGTCGGGCGCCGCACTCACAAGATATACCGTCTTGGAGACAAGGTGCGCATTAAGGTTGTCAACGCAAATCTGGAACAGCGTCTGCTCGACTATGAACTGATCGAGGACCTTTCGGCAGAAAGCCGTACGGCAGATGCAGATGTTCCTGACGAGACACCGGAAGATGCCCGGATTGATGAAGACCGTCCCGGAAGAGGCAGGAAGACCAGGCCCGGCAGCCGGAGAGGGGACCATTCGAAGAGGGCATCGTCAAGGACATCCACCAAAAAGAAGAGGCCGTAGGAGAAGCCGGTTCAGCGGAATTTCTTGTCGTCCTCCAGCATCCCCAGATAGGAGTTGTAGCGTTCAACGCTTATGCTGCCCTCGTCGAGGGCGGCTTTGACGGCACATCCGGGCTCATGGGTATGCGTGCAGGGCACGAATCTGCACTGGTCGGCAACCCTGAGCATCTCCGGGAAGTATCTGTATATCTCATCCTTGTCAATGTCCACAAGGCCGAAGCCTCTGAGCCCTGGGGCATCGATTGCGTAGCTTCCCCGGACTGGAGACTTGTTCTCCTGCGGCTCTGTTTCGCGGACAGCACCGTCCAGATTGAGCCGGTACATCTCGTACAGTGAAGTCGTGTGCTTTCCCTGCAGATGAGCCTCGGAAATAAGGCCTGTCTTGGGATTCTGCGAGGGGTCCATTGCCTTTATCAGACTGGATTTGCCGACGCCCGATTCTCCGGTGAAAAGGCTGAGCTTTCCTCTGCACAGCTCCCGCAGTTCTCCGATTCCTTCTCCGGTCGGGGCCGATGTCCGCAGGACCCTGTATCCTGCCTGCGTGTATATCCTGGCAAAGTCCTCCACTTGATCAGGCACTTCGCTTGCGTACATGTCCACTTTGTTGAGCAGAATGACGGCGGGAATGCCGTAGATCTCGCATGTCACCAGAATCCTGTCAAGGAACGGCAACTTTATCTCCGGGAAATAAAGGCTGACAGTCACCAGCACCTGGTCGAGGTTGGCAGCGATAACATGTGACTGCCTCGACAGGTTGGTCGAACGGCGTATCAGGTAGTTCCGTCGGGGCAGCACTTCCTTTATTACGGCCGGACGGGTTTCGTCAGGGCTTTCTCCGCAGGTGTAAATCACCCTGTCCCCGACAGCAACAGGATTGGTGGCCGTGCCGTGCTCAAGCCGCACCTTGCCCCGCAGTACTGCCGGAAAAAGTTCCCATTCAGGAAGGCGGCTCAGCAGGAAATGGCTCCCGGCGTTTTTAACCACCGTTGCTTCTCCTGTAATCATCTGTTCGGTTTCCGGCGTCATCTGTTCGGTATTGCGGACTCTTCTATTTTGCCCTTCCGACGAGTTTTTCCGCAAAGTCCTGCAGCACGTCAAGCTGCTGCTGCGTGAGTCCTGAATTTTTCACGGAATCCATGGCTTTCGCAGTAAAATGCAGTATTTCCGCTTTTGCGTCCTTGTCTACCCCGAGATCGATGTAAAGCTGTTTTACGGCTGCAATCTTTGCCTTTTTCTCTGAATCTGACAGTGCTGGCATCGCGAACGCCTCGAGAAAGACGTTCTTGTCGCTGCTCTTCTCCACGGCCCTCACGGTGAGCCAGCTCTTCTTGCTGTTCACGATGTCGCCTCCTATGGGCTTGCCGAACACCTTTTCGTCTCCGAAGGCGTCCAGATAGTCATCGGCGACCTGGAATGCCATCCCGAGCTGGTATCCGTAGTCGTAAAGAGAATCACATAGTTCCGGTGAGGCTCCTCCGACCAGGGCTCCCATCTTCGCCGAGCATGCAATCAGCACAGCTGTCTTCAGCCCTATCATCTTGTTGTATTCGTCCATGGAAACCGTTTCCTGGCTCTCGAAGTCCATGTCGTACTGCTGGCCCTCGCAGACTTCCACTGTGGTGCGGAAAAACAGGTTCATAACTTCCGGGAGCACTTTTTCCGGAGCTTTCGAAATTCGCTTGTAGGCATCGATGAGCATCACGTCGCCTGAAAGGATTGCCGTACTTTCGTTCCACTTTGTCCAGACTGTGGGTACGCCGCGCCTCAGCGGCGAGCGGTCCATGATGTCGTCGTGCATCAGCGTGAACGAGTGAAAGACCTCGAGGGCCGCCGCCGGGGAGAGAATCTCTTCGCCGAACTTGTCGCTGAAGAAGGAATAGGCGGTAAGGCAGAGTCTTGGCCGCAGCCTTTTGCCTCCTATTTCAATCATGTAGCGCAGGGGGTCGTAAAGGCCTGCAGGTTCGCTTGTGAAAGTTATGTCTCGGAATATCTCCTTGACATGCTGGTCAATCTGGCTTTCAGTAATCATAATTGCAAAGATATGATTTTTCCGCTACTTTTGTGGCCATGAAGATCGTATTTGCTACAGGCAACAAAGGCAAGCTGCGCGAGGCGGCCGAGATTCTTGGCCCGGGTCACGAGGTCCTTTCCCCGGCCGAACTCGGGATTGACGGGGATGTTGAGGAAACGGGAGCAACCCTGCAGGAGAACTCCAGAATCAAGGCACGCTTCATCAACGGAGCCTGCGGAATAGACTGCTTTGCCGATGACACGGGGCTTGAGGTTGACTCCCTTGGAGGTGCTCCGGGAATCTATTCGGCACGATATGCCGGAGAAGGCCATGACAGTGAGGCCAATATGTCAAAGTTGCTTTCAGAACTTGCGAAACTCGGCCCCGAAGCAGACAGAAAGGCCCGTTTCCGCACTGTGGTCACCCTGATTCTGAACGGTGAGGAACATTTTTTCGAGGGTACCCTTGAGGGCCGCATTGCCTTGTCCCGTTCGGGGCGCGGAGGATTCGGCTATGATCCGATATTCATTCCTGATGCGGCCGAACTTGAGGCTGCCGGCATCCGGGCAGCCGCCGGGACTACTTTGGCTGAACTCTCCGAGGAGGAGAAGAATGCCATCTCCCACCGCGGGAAGGCGGTCAGGGCTATGGCTGCCTTTCTTGCCAGATGAATACCTTGTCGCCGCGGCGAAGTTTCCCGTCGGGGCAGTCTGCCGGATTGACAGCCACTGAACAGCGCACTCCTTTCTCGGCAATGTCGGCCGGTTCCAGGTTTACCCGCAGGTCGTTTGCATCGAATTCCACAACTCCTGTGGTGGCTCCGGTCACCATGACCCTGTCGCCCCGGTGGAGTGGAACTGATTCCACGGCTATCTCGGCTACTCCGATGCGGTCAAACCAGTTGGTGATTTTCCCGCAGTAGATCTTTGTGCGGGTTGCCTGCGAGCCGTAGACTTCGCTCCACTGCCCGAGGTATGCTCCCTGATAATATCCGTCCCAGAATCCACGGTTAAACACTTCCGCAAGCTGCTTTTTGAGTTCTGCTGCCAGTTCGGGCGTATATGTTCCGTCACATACGGCATCGGCCGCCTTGCGGTAGCAGGAGGCGCAGCGCTTCACATATTCTGCCGAGCGGGCGCGCCCCTCGATTTTGAAGACCTTTACCCCGCTCGCAATGATCTTGTCCATGAATTCTATTGTGCACAGGTCCTTCGGAGACATGATGTACTTGTTGTCCACGACCAGCTGGTTTCCGGTTTCAAGATCGGTAACCTCATAGCCGCGGCGGCATATCTGGTAGCATGAACCGCGGTTGGCCGACGCCCCGTAGCTGTGGAGGGAAAGATAGCACTTGCCGCTGATTGCCATGCAGAGGGCCCCGTGTGCAAACATCTCTATGCGGACAGGCTTCCCGGAAGGCCCGCAGATATTGTCGCGAATGATGGTGTCGCTGATTTTCCTGACCTGGTCGAGGTTGAGTTCCCTTGCGAGAACCACCACATCGGCAAACTGCGAGTAGAAGCGCAGGGCTTCGGAATTGGATATTGACAATTGCGTGGATATGTGTACTTCCAGTCCGATTCTGCGGCAGTATTCTATGGCAGCCATGTCTGAGGCAATCACGGCATCAATTCCGGCTGCCTTTGCTGCGTCGAGAGTCTGGCGCATGTCTTCCAGTTCCTCTTCGTACAGGACAATGTTGAGTGTGAGGTAGCTTCTGACCCCGGCTTCCCTGCATATCCTGACCACCTCCGCGAGTTCCTCGGGCTTGAAGTTGGATGCCGAGTGGCTGCGCATGTTGAGTCGCCCGACCCCGAAATATACGGAATCCGCCCCTCCCTGTATGGCTGCGTGAAGGCATTCGAAATTGCCTGCGGGTGCCATTATTTCCAATTCCTTTCTGTCCATTTTCTCTGATTGTCAGTCGTATAGTTCATGTAGTACCGAGAGTGACCGCACATTGATCTGCTCTCCGGTGTGGTATTCAAGGTATTTGATCAGCTTTTCAGCTATTTCGCTCCTTGCCTGCCCGTTTAGCGGGAGAAGCATGCAGGATACGAAGTCCGAACTGACAAGCGCTGCAATTTCTTTCTTCCGGTCGCCGCTAAACGGGGCAAGGTCCTCAACTGAAGGGGAGAATCCAAGGGCTGCTGCCAATTCGAGCAGAAACCTCAGGTGATAGTTCGCGTAGTCCTTCTCGAGCGCGTCCAGCGTGAGTATTGCCTTGCGGCACCATTCGTAGAGCCCGTCTTCGGTGTCTCCGTCGCGGATCGTGCGGTAGAGCACCTCGCTCATGAACATGGTCATGCAGTTCTTTGGGATGCTGCCGCGTATTCCGTTCAGGCTGTATTTTGCGCTTATGCCCCTGAGTCTCCAAAGGTCGGAGCGCGGGTTTTCGACCACTTCGGCATCCAGTATCGACAGTGGCTGGAACATGGCAGTGCCGGCGCCTTTGGGAACTGTGGCTATGAATCCGCGCCTGCCCCATTGGGGGCTCAGGCAGTGAAGCACCAGAGCGTTGTCCTTTATCTTCGTGAAATTGAGAACTATGAGTTCGCTGTGGTGGACCATCAGTATTTCCGTATCCGTTCGCTTGTGAGCGCCTGCTTCAAGGCATCGTCATAGCGGATCCTTATTCCGACTCCGGCTTCCTGGAAATAGTAGCGGGCCACGATTTCCTCTTCAATGAACGGAATTATCTCATCCTTCTTGAGTCTCAGGAAATCCTCTTTCTCGATGTTGATGGCCTTCTCGAGAGTGTCAAGCTGTGCTGAAATGCTCTCGGTGATGCCGTCCTTGTCGAGTTCAGACTTCATGCTGTCGAAAAGGGCCTTGGCCGTCGAACGGTAGTCGAATTCCTTGTCTTTGGCGAATGCCACGAAATCCTCGAAGTCTTCGTCGCTGAAATGAAAGTCGGCTGCTGGAGCTATGCTGTCGTGGTTGCGCACATATCCGAGCACATATTCTTCAATTATTCCGTAGGCGACAAGAGCGTAGGTGAGCCTGCTGTATTCCTTTTCGTCGAGCTTCACATCCGGTGTTATGCCGCCGCCGTCACGTACGATTCTGCCGTGCGCGGTCTTGAATTCGCGGGTCAGCGAATCGGGAATCTGCCCGACGCTGCCGTCCTCATTGCGGTGCGAGTAGTCAATGGCCTGCACGCATCTGCCGGAAGGGGTATAGTATTTTGCGGTGGTTACCTTGAGCTCTCCTCCGTAAGGCAGCGAGCGTATGCTCTGGACCAGTCCCTTGCCGAAAGTGCGCTGCCCCATGATGGTGGCCCTGTCGGTGTCCTGCAGGGCTCCCGCGACAATTTCGGAGGCAGATGCTGACGCGGAATCCACGAGGACAATGACATCAAGTTCGGTGTCGACCGGATCCTGCCTTGTGACTATTGTGTAGTTGGAGTCCTTTCCCTTGCCCTTTGCGGTCACCACAAGGGATCCCTTGGGCAGGAAGATTGAAACTATTTCGGCGGCTTCGTCGAGCAGGCCTCCGCCGTTTCCCCTGAGGTCAAGCACGAGAGTCTTCATGCCCTGGCCCTTGAGTTTCGTCACTGCCGCTCTCATTTCCTTTCCGACGCCTTCCGTGAACCCTGTCTGGAGGATGTATCCGGTGGTGTCGTTTATCATTCCGGCAAACTCGATGTCGGGTATGCGGATTTTCTCTCTGGTGACCCTGACTTCAACGGTGTCTTGCGTACGCAGCTTCTTCACGGAGAAGAGCACGCTGGTCCCCGGCTCCCCGCGCATTTTGTCGCTGCACTGCTGAGAGGTGAGTCCATGGACAGTCTCCCCGTCGATCGAGAGAATCTCGTCGCCGCAGACAAGTCCGTACTTTGCGGCGGGCGAGCCGGCATAAGGCTCATTGATGATCACGTTGCCTTCGGTCTCCGGCTTGTAGATCACGGCCCCTATTCCGCCGTAGGCTTTCTGTATCATCATCTGAAGGTCCTCGTTCTCCTCGGCGGGAATGAATATGGTGTAGGGGTCGAGTTCAGCGAGCATCGCGTCGATTCCCTTGCGCTCCATCTTGTCCATCGGGAGGGAATCCACATATGATTCCGACAGTTCCTTGAGGATTGCGGCATGGGTCTCCGTCCATTTGCCGAGCTGGAAATTCCTTGACTGTGCGGAGGATCCGAGAGTCCCGGCCAGCAGCGCCGCTGCCAGCAGGGCGATATGTATTCCTGATATTTTCATAACGTTTCGGAGCATATTGAAAATTCGTGCCTAAGAAGAGAAAAGCAGCATGGTCACGCCGGCAAGCAGTATCACAAGATCTATGAACTTGTCCCTGATGTTGTGTTCCTTGAAAACCAGGGCCCCTCCGAGGAAGGTTATGAAGACTGAACTGCGGCGAGTCATGGAAATCACCGAGAGCAGCGCGTCCTCGTCCTTGACCGCGAAGAAGTACAGCATGTCGGAACCGGTGATGAGCACTGCGATTGCCAGGAGCTTCCAGTCCCAGCGGAACTTGCGGAAGCCGTCCCTGTCGTGCAGCCAGGTGCCGAGAAGGATCAGCGCAAGTATTATGCTGATGTAGAGATTTGTCCAGCTTTGGACAAAAAGCGGCTCCAGGAAGCCGAGTATGTACTTGTCATACAGGGCGCTGGCGGCTCCTGTGACTACCGACAGGGCCATCCATGCGATGCCCTTGTTGCTGGTGAAATTTATGCCTTCCTTGCGGCTTGACCTGCCCAGCATGAAGAGTGCCGCTGTCACGAGCAGGACTCCTCCCCACTGCATGAGATTGAGGCGTTCATGGAACAGGATCAGGGAGAATATCACGACGAACATCGGCCGTGAGGCCTTGATGGTGCTGACTGTCGTCAGGGGAAGCAGCTTTATTGCAATCAGTCCGGATATCCAGGACAGTGACACAAGAACGGCCTTTGCCACGAGGCAGAGGTGGTCATGAAGCGATCCAGCCGAGAAAAAGGGTGTGAGGAACAGTGTCGAGAGGGCAGTTGCTCCGAAAAGGACCCAGAGCACGCTGTTGCTCTTGACGGCCTGTTTTTTTATGATGTCGTACGATCCGAGCAGAATCGCAGAGCATAGGGTAAACCAAATCCACATACAGGTCTCAAAGATATGCAAAAATTAGTAAATTTGTCGCTCTCTGAGCATGGACAAGGGCAAGTATATAGAAATACGCGGAGCTCACGCCAACAATCTCAAGGGCGTGGATGTGGACATTCCGAGGGACAAGTTCACGGTGATAACCGGGATAAGCGGCAGCGGCAAGTCTTCGCTGGCGTTCGATACCATCTACGCTGAGGGTCAGCGGCGCTACATGAACACTCTGTCACCTTATGCCAAGCATTTCATGGGTATACTGGAAAAGCCCAGTGTCGAGAGCATAAGCGGCCTGAGTCCGGTGATAGCGATTGAGCAGAAGACCACGGGAAGCAACCCGCGTTCCACTGTCGGGACCATAACCGAAATCTACGATTTCCTGCGCCTGCTTTATGCCAGGGCATCAGTCGCTTATTCCCCGGTGACCGGAAAGCAGCTGGTGCGCTATACCGACGCGCAGATCGTTGACCTGATAATGAAAGAGTATCACGGGCGCAAGTGCCTGCTTCTGTCGCCGCTTGTCCGCGGCCGCAAGGGACATTACCGTGAGCTTTTCGACCAGTTGCGCCGCAAGGGCTTCACCACCGTGCGCATCGACGGGGAACTTGAGGAACTGTCGGAAGTTGAGGCTCTGGACCGCTACAAGAGCCATTTCATCGAACTTGTGGTCGACAGGCTGAAGCCGGAGGACGGCGATGACAACCGCGTGCGCAGCTCTGTCGGGACCGCCCTCTCCGCCGGAAAGGGCTCGCTGGCCGTAATGGACATGGAGAGCGGCGTGATGCGGCATTTCTCCAAGCATCTGGTGGACCCTGACAGCGGACTTTCGCTTCAGGAGTCGGCTCCTCACTCTTTCTCGTTCAACTCGCCTGAAGGATACTGCCCTCATTGCAAGGGACTGGGCACGGTGGTGGACGTGAACATGGACACGATAGTGCCGGACAAGAACATTTCCATTGCAGACGGAGGCATAGTGCCTCTCGGCCGCATGCGTGACGGAAAGAAGTTCGAGATCCTGCGCTCTATGGCCCGCAAGCACGGATTCTCGCTGCATGACCCGATAGCCGCGCTGCCCGATGACGCGCTGAGCCTGGTGATCTACGGCTCGGACGAGTTCTTCAGGGTTGGGGAGGGTGCTCTTTCGGAGATGGTCAACTGGCCCGGAGTCGTCGGTGACATCGAGGACAAGGTTGTCTGTCCGGTCTGCCACGGCACTCGCCTCAATGAGAATGCCCGCTGCTTCCGGATTGACGGAAAGGACATATCGGAAGTCAGCGCGATGGAAATTTCCGACTTGTCGGCATGGCTTGACCGGCTTCCCGAGCATATGGACAACCGGCAGAACGCAATAGCCAGGGACATAATACGTGAGCTTCACGACAGGGTGCACTTCCTGCTCGACGTGGGGCTTGACTATCTTAGCCTTGACCGTCCGTCGGCCACACTTTCCGGCGGTGAGGGGCAGCGCATACGTCTTGCGACACAGATAGGCTCAAAGCTCGTCAATGTCATATATATTCTTGACGAGCCCAGCATCGGGCTGCACCAGAGGGACAACCTCAAGCTGATAGCGTCGCTCAAGAAACTCAGGGATGAGCACAACACTGTCATAGTTGTGGAGCATGACGAGGAAACGATAAAGTCTGCCGACTGGATCGTGGATGTCGGCCCCGGTGCCGGCGAGAACGGCGGCAGGATCTGCTACAGCGGCCCTTCGCGTCCGGTTGTCAATCCGAACGTGACTCCGTCGGAGCGGGCTTCGGGCAACGGAAAGACACTGGTGCTCCGCGGCGCGTGCGGCAACAATCTGAAGAACATCGATGTCACTTTCCCGCTGGGCATGCTGGTAGGGATATCAGGGGTCAGCGGATCAGGCAAGTCTACCCTGATAAACGAGACTCTGATGCCGATTCTCAAGGGAAAATTCTACAACTACAAGGGAAAGCCGCTGCCGTATTCTTCGGTTGAGGGAGTCGAGAACATAGACAAGGTGATAGAGATAGACCAGAGCCCGATAGGGCGTTCTCCCCGTTCAAACCCGGCGACGTTCACCGGTGTGTTCACGGATATACGCGCACTGTTTGAAGACACGCCTGATGCCAAGGTGCGCGGCTTCAAGGCCGGACGCTTTTCCTTCAATGTCGCCGGTGGCCGCTGCGAAGAGTGCAAGGGTGCAGGAATAAAGGTCATTGAGATGAATTTCCTTCCCTCGGTGAACGTGGTGTGCGACCAGTGCCGCGGGCGGCGCTACAATGAGGCGACACTTGCCGTCAGGTACAGGGGCAAGAACATCTCCGAGGTGCTTGACATGTCCATCTCGGATGCCTACGAATTCTTCAAGTCCCATCCGAAGATTGCTCCAAAGCTCAAGGCGCTCGTGGATGTGGGGCTCGGATACGTGAGGCTGGGGCAGTCGTCGGTGACGCTTTCCGGCGGCGAGAGCCAGAGGATGAAACTTGCGGCCGAATTGTTCCGCAAGGCCACCGGAAACACTCTCTACATGCTTGACGAACCGACCACCGGACTTCATTTCGAGGACATCAAGGTCCTGATGGGGGTCCTGCGGAGACTGGTTGACCAGGGAAACACCGTGATCGTGATAGAGCACAACCTGGATGTGCTCAAATGCGCTGACTACATTATAGACATGGGACCCGGAGGCGGGAAGTCGGGCGGCAGGATAATTGCATCCGGGACGCCGGAACAGGTTGCGGACGACCCGGATTCCGTGACCGGAAAATATCTAAAGGAAGTTTTATGAACAAGATTGAAGCCGCAAGACAGGAATATGCCGACTGGTGTCAGGCGATAGGAATAGACACCATAGAAAAACTCAACGACACGCTCATTGCCGGGGAGGCAATAGATTTGATAAATCTGTGCGAGGCGCGCCAGGAGCGCAAATATGCCCAGGCGGCCGACCAGATATTCTGGAACAGGCGCAGATGTCCCATAGTGATGATGTCCGGACCTTCTTCGAGCGGAAAGACCAGCTCTTCGCTCAGGATTGCCCAGCAGGCAAGGGTTCTGGGCCTGAATCCGAAGGTGATTGAGCTTGACAACTACTTTGTCAACAGGGAGGACACTCCTCTGGACGAGAACGGGGAGCGTGACTATGAGGCTCTTGAGGCCATGGACATCAAGTTCCTCGGGGAGCAGCTAGACGACCTGCTTTCAGGCAGGGAGGTCAAGCTTCCGAAGTTTGACTTTGTGGCCGGCAAGCGCACTTTTGCCGGTGAGACCATGAAGCTTGAGCGCAATGACATACTTTTCATGGAGGGCATACACGCGCTGAACCCGGCACTGACTCCCGGAATCCCGCAGGACAAGATATTCAGGATCTACATTTCGGCGCTTTCGTCCCTTCCCGGAGGGCACAAGGAGCACAACTCGACTACCGACAAGCGCCTTCTCCGCAGAATTGTGCGCGACAACCGCACTAGAGGCATCTCTCCGGAAGAAAATATTCTGAGGTGGCCCTCCGTGCGCCGCGGTGAGGAGAAGTACATCTATCCCTTCGAGGAAAATGCCAATGTGGTGTTCAATTCCTCCACTCTTTATGACATGCCTCTGCTGAAATATTATGCCGAGCCTTTGCTCTGCGGCATCAGCGTGTCGTCGCCTGCCTACGAAAAGGCTAAGGAACTGCTTGACTTCATGAAGGACATCCTGCCGCTGCGTCCCGTGGAGATCGCCGCGATTCCTCCCACTTCCATCATGCGTGAGTTCATCGGAGGGCAGACCCTGTAGCATGCTGCCGCCGTGCGTTCAGTGCTCCGTCTATGCGTCGGGGTGTATGATTATTGGCGGACGGTCGGGGTCGGACTCTTCCTCGGCTTCGTTGAACGGCTCGAGGAAGGGATTGCCTGTGCGTTCATCGGCGATACATGATGCGGGGCCATGTCCGGGGTAAATCCTGATGTCCCCGTCGAGAAGCATGAGCTTCTCCATGATCGAACGGATTTCATCGTCGTATTCACCGTATTTGAGGTCAGTCCTTCCTATTGCTCCGGCGAACAGGGTGTCTCCGGTGAAGATGATTTTTTCGTCTTTTTCGAGCCAGCAGAGCCCGCCCGGCGTGTGCCCCGGCGTGGCGATGGCCTCGAATGCCAGTCCTGCTGCCTCGACCCTGGTGCCTTCAGATGCTCCGCTGATCCTGAACGAAAGGTCCGGCAGGCGCTCCCATAGCCTTGAAAGCGAGGCATCGGGGTTTTGCATCACCTTTGTGTCTTCGGGGTTCATGTAGACCGGGACGCCGAATCTTCTCTGGATCCCGGCGACTCCGAAGATATGGTCATAGTGCCCGTGCGTCAGCAGCACGGCGTCCGGAAGGAGCTTTTCTGATTCCAGCAGCCCGAAGAATCCGGCCTGCTCGGCTTCATTGGAGAATCCGGGATCAATGACCAGGCAGTGCCCGGCCTCTCCGCTGATTATGTAGGTCTGTTCCTGGAAGAGGTTGAATGTGCGGCAGAATAATTTGTGCATGTCGTGTCGTTTTCGCGCAGGCTGTCCTGCGCTTTTTCTTTTGTAAATGTAAGGTTTTTTGCCGGAAAATACACTGCCGCTTCCGTCTTTACGGATTATTTCATTAATTTTGCCAGATTCGAAAGACGAAGCAGATGCACATCGGAATAGCCGGAAATATCGGAAGCGGCAAGACCACTCTCACCAGGTTGCTTGCCGAGCATTATGGCTGGACTCCAAAATATGAGTCCGTGACCTGGAATCCCTATCTGGAAGATTACTACAAGGACATTCCGCGGTGGTCATATAATCTTGAGACCTATTTTCTGGCCCAGCGCTTCAAGGATGTGCTTGAGATCTCCAAGTCCAAGGACGTGATAATCCAGGACAGGACGATCCTTGAGGGCGTTCACATCTTCGTGGCCAACAATCTTGAGCTCGGCAATCTGTCGCAGCGGGACTACGACACTTACATGTTGCTCTATAATCTGATGATGTCGCTGGTAAGACCGCCGGACCTTCTGATTTATCTCAGGGCTTCGGTGCCGCACCTCGTGGCACGCATCCAGAAACGCGGAAGGGACTATGAGCAGAGCATCAGTCTGGAGTACCTCGGGGGCCTGAACAGGCGCTATGAGGAGTGGATAGGGTCATATACGGGCAATCTGCTTGTCATCGATGCTGACAACCTCGATTTCGAGAACAATCCCGATGATTTTGAGTCGATAACTGACAAGATCGACTCTAGACTGTACGGACTCTTCAAATAAGTTGTATATTTATAGCTTGTTAACATTACGGATATGCATATAGCGATAGCAGGAAATATAGGAAGCGGCAAGACAACCCTCACCAGGCTGCTGGCCGCCCATTACGGCTGGACTCCGAAGTATGAGTCTGTTGACTTCAACCCCTATCTGGCTGATTTCTACAATGACATGGCCAGGTGGTCATTCAATCTCCAGATATACTTCCTGAACAAAAGGTTCAAGGACGTGGTCGAGATTTCGCATTCGGACGAGGTTATAGTCCAGGACCGCACCATCTATGAGGATGCACGCATATTCGCTCCCAACCTTCACGACATGGGACTGATGAGCACCAGGGATTTCGAGAACTATTCCGATCTCTTCGACCTGATGATGTCGCTTGTCGGGAATCCTGACCTGCTGATATATTTGCGTTCGACAATACCCAACCTGATAGCCCAGATACAGAAGCGCGGCAGGGACTACGAGAAGACCATCCGCATAGACTATCTGACGGGTCTCAACGAGAAGTACGAGAACTGGATAGCAGGTTATGACGGAAAGCTTCTCGTGATAGATGCCGACAAGATCAAGTTCGGCGACAAGCCCGAGGATTTCGAGAAAGTTACCGACATGATAGATGCCGAACTCTACGGGCTCTTCCCCTCTTCAGGGGAATGAACATTCCTCCGAAACCACAAACTGATAACCGATATGGAGAATAAAAGACCAACCATCATCGACTTTGTCGAGAAGTACGCGGCCAAATATTCCGGCAAGACTTTCCTTCGGGAAAAGGTTGGCGGAACATGGACCGAGACCTCTTTTGCCCAGACACGCGACGAAGGGCGCATCCTTGCTGCCGGCTTCATGTCGCTCGGGCTCCAGAAAGGGGAGAAGGTGGCGATGATAGCGGAAGGCCGTAACCAATGGATCTTCACGGAACTCGGAATTCTCTATGCGGGAGCGGTGAATGTGCCGCTGTCCTTCA
This sequence comes from uncultured Bacteroidales bacterium, assembly GCA_902491795.1. Lineage (GTDB taxonomy): Bacteria > Bacteroidota > Bacteroidia > Bacteroidales > UBA932 > Cryptobacteroides. Next base: position 17,001 of record CABUIX010000040.1, read on the forward strand.
AGCTGGAGTCCGACCAGGACCTGCTTTTCCGCATCAACCATTCCGACTCGCGTTTTGTCGTCGCGTCGCAGAGCCAGATAGACAAGGTCCGCAGGGTGATCGACCGCTGCCCGGCAGTGGAGAAGGTCATCGTGATGGACAACATTCCCCTCAATGGCAATGAAGTGTATCTTGATGAGATAAGGAAGGCCGGACTGAAGTTCATGGAGGAACATGCCGACATGCTTGAGCAGCGCATTGCTTCCGTGAAGCCTGACGACTATGCCAACATCAGCTATACTTCCGGCACCACTGCCGATCCGAAGGGAATTCTGCTTACTCACCGCAACTACACGGCGAATGTTGAACAGGCCCGTTCTGTCATAGGCGTTGACGAGGGGTCCGTGATGCTCATAATCCTGCCTCTCGACCATTGCTTCGCGCATGTCGCCGGATTCTACGTCATGATGAGCTATGGCGGAAGCATTGCAACAGTGCCTTGCGGAAAGAGTACGGTTACCCTGCTCAAGAACATCCCCGTCGCAATCTCGGAGGTCCGTCCGCATGTCATGCTTTCTGTCCCCACTCTCTCGAAGAACTTCAAGAAGAATTTCGAGAAGGCCATTAGGCAGAAGGGCGCGTTCGTGACGTGGCTGTATGAGCTTGGAGTGCGGCAGGCCATTGCATACAACAGGGAGTACTACAATGCCGGCAAGCCTTTCCTTGCGCAGTGGTGGCGTAAGCCTGTCATTGCCCTTGTCGACAAGCTCGTCTTCTCGAAGATCCGCGAAAGTTTCGGCGGACGCCTGCAGTTCTTCGTGGGCGGCGGCGCCTTGCTTGACATAGATCTCCAGAAATATTTCAATGCCATCGGGATGCCTATTTTCCAGGGTTACGGATTGTCGGAGGCTACTCCGGTGATATGCGCGAACTCTGCCGGCCATGCCCGCTTCGGCTCATCCGGACGCACGGTCGAGCCCATGGACATCAAGATCTGCGACGAGGAGGGCAACTCCCTCCCGGCCGGAGAGACCGGAGAAATAGTGATCCGCGGAGAGAATGTCATGGCCGGATACTGGAAGAACCCAGAGGCTACCGCCAAGACCATAATTGACGGCTGGCTACATACGGGGGACCGCGGCTACCTGTGCAAGGACGATCCGCGCTACCTGTATGTAACCGGACGCTTCAAGAGCCTTCTTATCGCGGCTGACGGAGAGAAATACTCTCCTGAGGGCTACGAGGACAATCTTGCCGAGACTTCACGATATATAGATGCTGCGGTGCTGTACAACAACCAGAGTCCATATACCGTGGTCCTTGTCATTCCTGACAAGACGGCGCTTGCCGATGCTGTCAAGAAGGAAGGACTTGATCCTTCGTCCGACGAAGGCCGCAGGGCGATGCTCCGCATAATACAGGGTGAGGTCGATACTTACCGTCCCGGTGGAAAGCACGCAGGACTCTTTCCGGAAAAATGGCTGCCTGCAGCGATTATCGTCGGCGAGACACCTTTCACTGAGCAGAACGGAATGTTGAACACCACGATGAAGATGGTGCGCGGAAAGGTGGAGAAGTTCTATGCCGACAGGATTGAGTATGCAATGACTCCTGAAGGAAAACAGCTTTTCAACGAAAAGAATCTGGAATCACTTAAATCAAACTAAACTAAAATCAATAACCTTAATTATGAACAAAAAATCAAATGTAGTCGCAATCGTGACGATGTTCTTCCTCTTCGCGATGATCGCTTTCGTCACAAATCTTGCGGCACCGTTCGGCAACATTTGGGGATACAAATATTCCTGGGCCGGAATGATGGGCAACATGATGAATTTTGCTGCCTATTTGTTTATGGGTATTCCAGCCGGCAGGATGCTTGCCACGGTAGGGTACAAGAAAACATCGCTGATTGCGCTGGGTGTGGGCTTTGTCGGCCTTCTTGTACAGTATATCAGCAGTGTTGTCGGCGCTGACGTTGCCGTTTTCACTGTCAACGGACAGATTGTTGCCCTCAACCTCGTGATCTATCTGCTGGGAGCATTCGTCAGCGGTTTCTGCGTCTGCATGCTCAACACGGTGGTTAATCCCATGCTCAACACTCTCGGTGGCGGCGGCAACAAGGGCAATCAGCTGGTGCAGACCGGAGGTTCCCTGAACTCGCTGACCGCAACTCTTACTCCGTTCCTTGTCGGTGTACTTGTCGGAACGGTAAACGAGAGCACATCAATGAATGACGTCACCCCTCTGCTGTTCATCGGCATGGGAGTATTTGTGGTTGCATTCATAATCATAAGCCGCGTCAATGTCCCGGAGCCTGCGATGGAGCGTGCCCGCGCCGAGGCGGCATCAGGACAGCCGAAGGTCAAGGACCAGTACAGCGCATGGTCGTTCAGACATTTTGTACTTGGAGCCATAGCCATTTTCTTCTATGTCGGCATCGAGGTCGGCATACCTTATGAACTGAACTTCTACCTCAGCCAGCCTGCAGAGAACGGCGGAATCGGATTCGAAGGTTCTGCTGTGATAGCCGGAGCCCTGTCTTCCCTCTATTTCCTGCTCATGCTCATTGGCCGTGTAGTCAGCGGTGCCATCAGCGGAGTGGTGTCAACAAGGACCCAGCTGGTTTCCGTGTCTTCTCTGGCAATAGTGCTGCTTGTGGTTTCAATAGTTCTTCCTGACAGCATCACCATGACCTACAAGGGCGGGCTCATTCCCGTCAAGTGCCTGTTGATTGCGCTGTGCGGAATCTGCACCTCAGTCATGTGGGGAGCAATCTTCAACCTCTGTGTCGAAGGTCTTGGAAAATATACCGAGCAGGCTTCAGGAATCTTCATGATGCTGGTCTGCGGCGGCGGAATCATGCCTCTTATCCAGAACAATGCGCTGGTACCTGCTGTCGGTTACATCCAGAGCTACTGGCTGGTGATAGCGATGCTCCTCTATTTGCTTTACTATGCCCTTTGGGGATGCAAGAACGTAAACAAGAATATACCTGTATAAATTATGGAAAAACAATATGTTGTAGGAGTTGATGTCGGTGGACAGACCTCCAAGATAGGTGTCGTCAATGCCCGTGGCGAGGTGCTCGCGCGTTCGGTGATCCGTACCGACACTTTCGGAAAAGATGCAAATGCTTACATTTCGGCGCTTGCCGATGCAATCCGCGCATGCGTTGCCGAATGCGGGAAGACCGGAGAAATCCGTGGAGTCGGAGTCGGCGCCCCCAATTCAAACTATTACACCGGACAGATTTCTTATGCGGCCAACCTTGAGTGGGCTTCCGATGTAGTCGTTGATTTCTCGAAGATTCTTTCGGAGAATCTCGGCGGCATTTCGGTGTCATTGACAAATGACGCCAACGCTGCCGCAATGGGTGAGATGGCCTATGGTGTTGCAAGAGGCATGAAGGACTTCATAATGATTACCCTCGGAACCGGAGTGGGAAGCGGTATCGTCATTGACGGAAAGGTCGTCTATGGCCATGACGGCAATGCCGGTGAGCTCGGTCACACCAATGTGGTGCGCTACAACGGAAGACCTTGCGGCTGCGGAAAGACCGGATGCCTGGAGACCTATTGCTCAGCAATCGGTGTTGCCAGAACGGCACGGGAGATGCTCGAGCTTTCTGACGAACCGTCACTGCTTCGCGGCGTCGATGACATAAGTTCAAAATCTGTGTATGAGGCTGCTGTTGAGGGTGATGCGCTCGCCAAGAGAATTTTTGAGTATACCGGAACGATGCTTGGCAGGAGTTTTGCCGACTTCGTGGCATTCAGTTCCCCTGAAGCGATTGTGCTTTTCGGCGGATTGGCAAAGGCGCAGGAATTCTTCTATGACACGATGGTGAATGCCATGAACGAGAATCTGATGCGCCAGTGGAAAGGCAAGATTAAGATTGTCTTCTCGCAACTCAAGGAGTCGGATGCTGCGATACTCGGAGCGTCTGCACTTGCTTGGGAACTGTAATGCAACTGCTAAATTAAATTTATAATGAAAAAATCAATTTTTTTGCTGTCCCTGCTGGGACTTGCAGCAGTAGCCTGCAACAGTGCGGCTCCTGCCTCTGAAAATGCTGAAGGAACGGCTGCGGCTGAACTCAAGGCTTCTGATTTTGTGCCTTCAAAGGCAGAGGTTGATTCCGTGAGCTACCTTCTTGGAGTGAACTTCGGAAGTTTCCTCAAGAACTACAATTTCGGCGAAGACCTGAATTATGGCCAGATTGTCAAGGGAATGAAGGATTATGTTGCCGCCAAGGGTGATTTCCGTGATCCTTCCTTCGCTTCACAGTTCAAGTACAATCCCCAGTCAATCAACAATGCCTTCAATGCTTTCCTCGAGAAGAGGCAGAATTATCTTGCTGCAACCAACAAGGAGGCCGGCGAGAAATTCCTTGCAGAGAATGCTTCCAAGGAGGGAGTTCAGGTAACCGAGAGCGGTCTTCAGTACAAGGTGATTGAGAAGGGCAATGATGTCCTTCCAGGTCCCAAGGATACCGTATGGGTACGCTATAAGGGTACTCTGCTCGATGGTACCGTGTTTGATCAGACTGTTGAGGGTGCAGATTCCGTACGCCTGAATCTTGACCGTGTGATCAAGGGTTGGCAGGAAGGTATCCAGCTTATCGGCGAGGGCGGAAAAATTGAGCTTTATGTTCCTTCCGATCTCGGGTATGGCGAGCGTGGAGCCGGAAGCATCGGACCCAACTCGACTTTGATTTTCGATGTTGAGCTGACCCGCGTGGGCAAGTTCGTCGAGCCTGAATCAAAGGAAAAGAAATAATTGCAGTCCGGTTTCGGATTTGCGTTGGCCCGGGGGTTAGCCCTCGGGCCTTTTTTGTTTTCCCTTGTTGCCGATGATTCTTTTTGCCGCTGCTGCTGTCTGCGGGTGCCTCTGTCCTCTGTCATCGCTCCCGCCATTCTGCGGAATCTGTTCATCTCGCATGTCATCGTTCCCGCCATGCCATTGTTCCCGCCGTTTCGTCGCCGGCCGCAGTGCCGCTCGGAAGGCGTTTGATTCGGGAAGAGCCTGCCTCGCGGCGCCGCGGCCGGCATGCTGAGGTCGCTTCGTGCTTTCCTTTCATTTGCTGCTGCGGTTTTCCTTGAAGCAAATTGCTGGGATGGGTGGCAATGCGGGTGGCGTATGCCGGTTCCTGCAATTTATCGGGAACACCGACAGCTGTCTGACAGACATGGAAGGCCACCCGGTGTTTCCGATGGAACCAAAAAGGGTCCAT
>CABUIX010000041.1 GCA_902491795.1 uncultured Bacteroidales bacterium
TTATGCGATAATTTTGCCTTCTGCTTTGCGGATGGCATCTTGATTGCACAATGTGCCTGTCCGCCTCCGGACAGAAAAAGGAAATACTGGAAAAATGGACTCAAAATTCAAAAGAACGCTTGTGACCTGCGCCTTGCCCTACACCAACGGGCCGGTGCACATTGGACATCTTGCCGGAGTGTATGTGCCGGCCGACATCTATGTCAGATATCTCCGTCTCAGGGGAGATGACGTGCTGTTTGTGTGCGGCTCCGACGAGCACGGCGTTCCCATCACGATAAAGGCCCGTGAGCAGGGATGCTCACCGCAGGACATAGTGGACAAGTATCACGGCCTCATCCGTGACTCGTTTGCCGGCCTGGGCATCAACTTCGATGTCTACGGCAGGACTTCGTCGAAGATACACGAGAAGACCGCATCGGATTTCTTCCGCAAGCTCTACGACGACGGCAAGTTCATAGTCCGCGAAAGCGAGCAATACTATGATCCGGAGGCGAAGACCTTCCTGGCCGACAGGTACATTGTCGGAACCTGCCCCAAGTGCGGTTTCGAGGGCGCCTACGGCGACCAGTGCGAGAAGTGCGGCAGCACGCTGAGCCCGGAGGAGCTGATCAACCCCAAGAGCAAGCTCAGCGGGGCGCAGCCGATAAAGAAGAAGACAAGCCACTGGTACCTGCCCCTGCAGGATTATGAGCAGTGGCTGCGCGAATGGATTCTTGAAGGCCACAAGGAATGGCGTCCGAACGTCTATGGCCAGGTCAAGAGCTGGCTCGACGGAGGGCTTCAACCCCGTGCCGTGACCCGTGACCTCGACTGGGGTGTACCCGTGCCGGTAGAGGGCGCCGAAGGAAAGGTTCTTTACGTGTGGTTTGATGCTCCCATCGGCTACATCTCGAATACCCGCGAACTTTTCCCGGAGGACTGGGAGAAGTGGTGGAAATCCGACGACACCAGGCTCATTCACTTCATAGGCAAGGACAACATAGTGTTCCACTGCATCGTGTTCCCTTCAATGCTGAAGGCGCACGGCGGATACATATTGCCTGACAATGTCCCCGCAAACGAGTTCCTGAACCTTGAGGGTGACAAGATCTCGACATCCCGCAACTGGGCTGTGTGGGCCCACGAATATCTCAGGGATTTCCCCGGGAAAGAGGATGTCCTGCGCTACGTGCTCACTGCCAGTGCCCCCGAGACCAAGGACAATGACTTCAGCTGGAAGGATTTCCAGCAGCGCAACAACAGCGAGCTTGTCGCCATTTTCGGCAATTTCGTGAACCGTGCTGTGGTCCTCACCCACAAGTATTTCGACGGCAAGGTGCCTGTCTGCGGCACCCTCGAGCCTGTTGACCGTGAGGTGGTGGAACAGCTGCCCAGGCTCAAGGCTTCGCTCGAGAAGAATTTTGAGAATTTCCATTTCCGCGAGGCCCTCAAGGATGCCATGTCCATTGCCCGCCTCGGGAACAAATACATATCCGACACTGAACCCTGGAAAGTCATCAAGACCGACAGCAACCGTGCCGCGACTATCCTGAACATCTCGCTGCAGATCTGCTGCGATCTTGCACTGGCGTTCGAGCCTTTCACTCCGTTTGCCGCGGAACGGCTCCGCAGGATGCTCGGCGTCGGACTGAATGCCGGTTATGACCACCGTCCCGAGCGTAACGGAGCGGCCCAGCATACGGCATATTGCAGGACTGCCGTAGCGGACGGACCCGTGCCTTCTGAGCCTTCGGACGGGAAGTTGCCGCTTGACTGGAAGATGCTTGGAGAACTTGACATCCTCCCTGCCGGGCATGCGCTCGGTGAGGCTGAACTGCTGTTCGCAAAGGTTGAGGATGATGCCATAGAGGCCCAGATGGCGAGACTGGCTGCCATCAAGGCCGAACACGAGGCTGCTGCTGCCGCCGAAGCTGCAAAGAAGGTGGTGCCGCAGAAGGCTGAATGCACTTATGAGGATTTTGAGAAACTTGACATCCGTACGGCTACCGTGCTCGATGCCGAGCGCGTGCCGAAGACCGACAAACTCCTCAAGCTCACCATTGATACCGGAATCGACAGGCGGGTCATCGTGTCGGGCATTGCCGAATACTACAGCCCCGAAGACATGAAGGGCAAGCAGATATGCATACTTGCAAACCTGCAGCCGCGCACCATACGCGGAATAGAGAGCAAGGGCATGATCCTTATGGCAAAACAGGGCGACGGGAAGATGCGTTTCCTGACCCCGCAGGAAGTGCTTGCCAACGGTGCACAGATCAACTGACAGGAAAATGAAGGTACTTATAATTGACGACGAGCGTTCCATCCGCAATTCACTCGGGGAGATTCTTTCCGATGAGGGGTATGAGGTGGATACTGCCGAGGACGGTGCTGCAGGTGTGGCGCATGTCGAGAAAGACCGTTATGACGTGATCTTCTGCGACATAAAGATGCCCGGAATGGACGGAATCGAAGTGCTTGACAAGCTGGTCGGCATGGGAATCGACTCCGCGATCGTGATGATTTCCGGACACGGGGACATAGACACTGCCGTGGAATGCATCAAGAAAGGGGCATTCGATTTCGTGCAGAAGCCGCTTGACCTCAACCGCATCCTCATTACCATCAGGAACGCCACCGAGCGCACGAACCTTACAATACAGAACAAGGCTCTGAAGAAGAAGGTGTACGGTGCGGACATGATAGGAAATTCCGCTCCCATGCAGCATGTCCGCGACATGATAGCGAAGGTCGCTCCGACCGATGCCAGGGTCCTGATTACCGGGCCCAACGGGTCCGGAAAGGAACTTGTGGCGCGCAACCTGCACCAGCAGAGCAACCGCAGCGCCATGCCTTTCGTGGAGGTAAACTGTGCCGCCATTCCGAGTGAGCTGATCGAAAGTGAACTCTTCGGACACGAGAAAGGGTCTTTCACCTCGGCAATCAAGCAGCACAAGGGCAAGTTTGAACAGGCCGACGGCGGTACATTGTTCCTTGACGAAATAGGCGACATGAGTCTTGCGGCCCAGGCAAAGGTGCTCAGGGTGCTGCAGGAGAGGAAACTTTCGCGAGTGGGGTCCGACAAGGACATAATGGTGGATGTCAGGGTAATAGCCGCGACAAACAAGGACCTGCTGAAGGAAATAGCCGAAGGACGTTTCCGTGAAGACCTGTACCACCGCCTCAGCGTAATCCTGATCAAGGTGCCCTCGCTCAACGAGCGCCGCGACGACATCCCCTTACTGCTGGATTACTTCCTTAAGAAATACACTGAAGGAGGGAAGCCTCGCAGTTTCACTCCTGAGGCTGTTGAACTCCTGTGCAACAAGAACTGGCCCGGCAATATCCGCGAGCTCGACAATGTGGTGGACAGGCTGCTGATTCTTGGCGATGAACCGGTTACTGCTGACAATGTCCGAGAGTACGTCAACCTGTAGCTACTTTTTCCGGATTATCGAGAGCCCGTCGCGCAGCGGAAGAACCACCACTTCCACCCTTGGGTCGGAAGCCACGAAGTCGTTGAACTCCACAAGCCCGAGTGTCTGGGCATCGTGAGGCACGGGATCGGCATAGACCTTCCCGTCCCAGAGGACATCGTCGGCAATCAGGACTCCGCCTTTCCTGAGTCTGGGAAGAACAAGTTCATAGTAGCGCAGATATTCGCGCTTGTTGGCGTCGATGAAAGCGAAGTCGTATGGCTCCGCCGGCTGATCCTCCTCGGCAAGCAGTTTCGCCGCATCCCCGAGATGCAGACTTATCTTTGCGGAAACACCGGCCTTTTCCCAGCCTTCGCGCATCAGGTCTTCGAGTTCGTCGTTGACCTCGTAGGCGTCAAGCAGGCCGCCTTCAGGCAGTCCGAGGGCTATGCACACACTGGAATATCCGGTGAATGAACCTATTTCAAGAGCCTTTCGCGCGCCTGAAACCTGAACAAGCAGCTTGAGCAGTTCTCCCTGTACCGGGCCTGAGAGCATCTGGGGATATTTGGTGCGGATGTTGGTCTGCCTCTCTATCCATTTGAGTGCGTCTCCCGGCACGCTGCTGTGTTCCCTGAGATACTTATAGAGGGATGATTCCATTTCTTCTTTCGAATTGGCGTATCTCCGACTTTGAGAAAAGTGCGTCTTTTGAGCCTTTGTACTTTGTCTTGCTGAAGTAGTAGAGCTCATGCGTGTCGGCTGAAATCAGCATCTTGTAGCAGAAACTGTTGAACGAGATTGCGGTCGGAGCGATGATTATCCCGACAGCGGTCCCCGGTGTGCCTTCATGGTAGGCAGCGTCGGTTTCTTCGGTGTTGACCAGAACCTTCATTCCAGTGAGCTTGCGGCTGTTGTACCAGGACAGGCCGGAATATGCCGCCTGGTCCGAAATCATCGCTTCTTCCACGAAAGCCTGGATAATGTCTATGAAAGCGCCCATGTACATCAGCTCGCGCCCGTCGGGATTACCGATGCTTGCAATGGGTATTCTCACTACTTCGAACGGCTTCTTCAGATTGTCGCTTTCGTCTTCCTTCCCTCCCTTGGTCAGAATCAGGAAAGCTATGCCTTCGACGGTACCGAGCTGCATGAAATAATATGAGTTGTCTTCGCGGAGTTCCTCGTATTCCTCATTGGTGCAGAACTCGAACGGCGATATTCTCCAGCGTGACGCTATCTCGTCCCTTACGCTGAGTTCCAGCAGGGAGTTCCCTCCAGCCACGACCTTGAGCGTCCTGGTGGGGAAATCCTCAAGTCTTGCCTTGCGCGTGTACAGCTTTTGGCCGGCGGCCGAAAGACACACGAACATCAGTGCAAGACCGAGAAAAATTTTTGACATCAATGGTTTCATATCCCAAAGTTACGAATTAATCATTACATTTGTAATCTATGTCAGATTATGTTGTATCAGCCCGCAAATATCGTCCCGAAACCTTTGAATCGCTTATAGGTCAGGACAATATAGCAAGGACTCTGAAAAATTCGATACTGCGCGGGCAGCTCGCGCACGCGTATTTGTTCTGCGGACCGCGCGGCGTCGGCAAGACGAGCACGGCACGCATTTTTGCAAAGACGATCAACTGCTCGAATCCGGGCCCGGACCTGACCCCGTGCGGAAAATGCGAGTCCTGCATATCATTCCAGGAGGGTCGCTCATACTGCATTCATGAACTTGATGCCGCATCCAACAATGGAGTCGACGACATAAAGAACCTGATGGACCAGGTGCAGATACCTCCCCAGACCGGGAGATATTCCGTCTACATAATCGACGAGGTCCACATGCTGTCCGTCGCGGCATTCAATGCTTTCCTCAAGACGCTTGAGGAGCCGCCCGCACATGCGATCTTCATACTTGCGACCACCGAGAAGCACAAGATACTTCCGACTATTCTCAGCCGTTGCCAGACATACGACTTCAACCGCATAAACGTTCCCGACATTGTCCGCAATCTCCGCTCGATAGCGGAAAAGGAGGGTGTCAGCATTGACGACGAATCCCTCCACGTGATTGCGCACAAGGCCGACGGCGCGATGCGTGACGCCCTTACCATTTTCGACCAGACCGTGGCATTCTGCGGTGCGGACGTCAAGTATTCGGATGTGCTGCACAACCTGAACGTGCTTGACTATGAGTACTGTTTCCGCCTTGTGGACAGTGCCCTTGCAGGGGATTACGGGAATGCGCTGCTGATCTTTGACGAAATTCTTTCCAAGGGATTCAATGCCCTCTATTTCATTTCGGCGCTCGGCTCCCATCTCCGTGACCTGCTCGTCAGCCGTACCGGAGGACTTGAGTCGCTTCTGGACCTGCCGGATTCCCTGCGCCGCAGATACCGGGCCCAGGCGGAGCGCTGCTCGGTCAAGTTCATTTATGATGCCCTCGGAATATGCTCGCAGTGTGAGGCCGGGTATCGCGGATCTTCCAACCAGCGGCTCCATATTGAGTTCGCCCTGATGAAACTTGCGTTCCTGAATGTCGCCCCTTCTGCCGAAGCTGTTGCTCCTGCTGCTGCGCCTGTCCCTGTCAGTGAACCGCAGACTAAGCCGTCTTCCGTGCCGGAGAGGCAGCTGCAGGAGCAGCCGGCGAAACCGGTTGCGGCAGAGGAGAATACAGCCTCTCCAGCCTCTGCAGCCCCTGCAGCCTCTGTGGCTCCTGCGGCTCAGACCGTTACTCCCAGACGGCGCCCGGCGAGGTCAGGCGCATCGCTCTCTCTCACGTCCCTGATGAGCGGGGAGGAAGAGTCCGCAGAGCCTGTCGCCGCTGCCGACGAAGCCGGCAGTCAGGCGTTCCCGACGGACGATGAGATCAAGTCAAAATGGCAGGAGCTTGCCGGAATGTATGCCTCACAGCCAAGGCTTTCGAATGCCCTGTCCAATTCGCGGCTCAAAGTCGGAGACGTGCAGGACGGCAGGAAGATCATAGAATTCTCAGTGACCAACAAGGCACAGAAGGAATGGATAGAGGAGAAGGTGCTGCGTGACCTCGAGGCGCGATTCTGCAGTGTGGCCGGATGCAGGGCCTTGAGGCTTCAGCCTTATGTGCTTCCCGAAGAGGAAGATTCCGTGGAGAAGAAATATATGCCTGCCGAAAAGGCGGAAGACCTGATGAACAAGAATTCCGAAGTGAAGAACCTGGTCATTGACCTGGCTCTTGACATCAAATAATAAATGGAAAGATGAAACTCCGCTGCGAAAACCTTGTCAAGAAATACGGAATGAGGACCGTGGTCAAGGGTGTGTCCATGGAAGTCAACCAGGGGGAGATTGTGGGCTTCCTGGGCCCCAACGGTGCCGGAAAGACCACGAGCTTCTACATGATTACCGGGCAGATAGTGCCCAATGAGGGCCGGGTGTTTCTCGACGACGAGGAAATAACCAGGCTGCCGATGTACAAGAGGGCCCAGAAAGGTGTTGGATACCTGCCCCAGGATGCCTCGGTGTTCCGCAAGATGTCGGTTGAGGACAACATCGTCTCCGTGATGGAGATGAAGGGCTTGCCCGCCGATGAAAGGCACCGCAGGCTGGAGTCACTGATCGACGAGTTCAATCTTTCCAAAGTCCGCAAGTCCCTGGGAATCCAGCTCTCCGGAGGTGAGCGCCGTCGCTGCGAGATAGCACGTGCCCTTGCGATAGATCCCAAGTTCATCCTGCTGGATGAGCCTTTCGCCGGTGTTGACCCGATTGCGGTTGAGGATATCCAGTACATCATCGCGAAGCTCAAGTACCGCAACATCGGAGTCATAATCACTGACCACAACGTCGGGGAGACTCTCGCGATTACGGACAGGGCATACCTGCTCTATGAGGGCTCGATATTGCAGGAGGGGACTCCGACCCAGCTCGCCTCTGACGAAGACGTGCGTACCAAGTATCTCGGATCCGGTTTCGTGCTAAAGCGTTCCGTGTCTGTCGAGCGCGCAAAGGCGGAGTACATGGCCAAGAAGAACGCTGAGGGAGCCAAAACAGAATGACTGACATGAATATTCCTGACATAACCATAGCGATAGACGGTTTCTCGTCCACGGGCAAGAGCTCGTTTGCCAAACTTGTTGCAAGAAGATTCGGTTTCCAGTATCTGGATTCAGGCGCGCTTTACAGGGCAGTCACGCTTTTCGCGCAGGAATCCGGTCTGATTTCAGACGACAATGCGGTCTCCGTTGAACTTGAGAAGGCCCTCGGGTCGCTCGAGGTGCACTTCGGAAAAGACGGGATGACTTTTGTCGGAGATCGCTGCGTCGAGAAGGAGATACGGTCCATGCGCGTGTCCTCGCAGGTGAGTCCGATAGCTGCCGTGCCGTATGTGCGCGCGTGGGTCGACGACTGCCTGCACCGGCTGGCTTCCGGCGGCAGGGTGGTTATGGACGGCCGTGACATCGGCACTTCCGTCTTTCCTGATGCGGAGATCAAGATTTTCATGACGGCAAGCACGGAAGTCAGGGCACGGCGGCGCTATGACGAGATGGTCTCGCACGGCGGGCAGCCTGTCTATGAGGAAGTACTTGAGAACATCCGGCAGCGGGACTACATCGACTCCCACAGGGAGGCCTCCCCGCTTCGGAGGGCGGACGATGCCTTCGGTCTTGACAATTCCGACATGACGCTCGATGAGGAAGTGGCATGGATAACCGGCCTTGTTCAGGGTAAGTTCGGCATATTATGAAGTCTGTTGAGATCGATTCAAATTCCGGCTTCTGCGGAGGCGTGATCAGGGCGATACGTGCTGCGGAAGACCATCTTTCTGCATGTGGGGGCAGACTCTATTCCCTCGGGGCCATTGTCCATAACGGGGAGGAGCTTTCGAGACTTGAGTCCCTGGGGCTGGTGACAGTGTCTTCTTCGCAGCTCCCGTCGCTGGAGCGCACGGCCGGTGAGCCTCTTCTGATAAGGGCCCATGGTGAGCCGCCGGAAGTCTACGGGGCTGCGCGGAAACTCGGATACAGGATCATCGACTGCACATGCCCGGTGGTTCTGAAACTGCAGAAGGACATACGGGAAGCTTATGCGAGACTTTCCGGTAGAGGCCGTATCGTGATATTCGGAAAGGAAGGTCATCCCGAAGTGCTGGGTCTTGTCGGACAGGTTGGAGGCGACGTGCTGGTGGTCCAGGATCCCGGACAGGCCGTGCAGATGGTTGAACGCGGGAAGCTGCGGACAGACGAGGACATAGAACTGTTTTCGCAGACCACGATGAATCCTGACGGATACGCTGAACTTCGCAGCTATCTGGAGGGACGCATGTCCGGAGGTGCAAGGCTGAGTGTCCACGACACGATTTGCCGGCAGGTGGCATCGCGCCACAGGGAACTTGCCGAGTTCTCCAGGGAACACGACGTGATTGTCTTTGTCTCCGGCCGCGAGAGCTCCAACGGGCGAGTGCTGTATGACCTCTGCAAGAGCGAGAACCCGCGCACGGTTCATGTCCAGTCGGAGGCCGACCTCAGGCCCGAATGGTTCCTTGAAAGTGACAGGGTGGGGATTTGCGGAGCGACATCCACCCCGAAATGGCTGCTCGAAAAAGTTGCCGCTGCGGTGGAAAATTTGCATTAGTGCCGCAGATTGACTATTTTTGCACGATTGCATCGAAATATTCAAGAATAAATACCTATGGCAACAACAGCAGATTTCAAAAACGGTCTTTATCTCAAGTACAACGACAAGCCCTGCCAGATAGTCTGGTTCCAGCACGTAAAGCCTGGCAAGGGTCCCGCATTCGTGAAAACGAAGCTCCGCAACCTTGAGAACGGCCGTATTCTGGACAATACCTTCACCGCCGGTGCCAAGATCGAGACCATCGACGTTGAACGCCGTCCCTATCAGTTTCTCTATGCCGAGGAAGACGGCTACAACTTCATGCATGAAGAGACCTTCGAGCAGATTCTCCTGCCCAAGGACGTGGTCGAGAACGCGGATCTCATGAAGGAAGGCCAGCATGTCGAGATGATGTTCGTGGTCGGCGAGGAGAAGTGCCTCACCTGCGAACTTCCGACTTATGTCACTCTTGAGGTCACATATTCCGAGCCTGCAGTAAAGGGCAACACTGCCTCAACCTCAGCGCTCAAGGAGGTTACCCTCGAGACCGGAGCCAAGATCATGGTTCCCCTGTTCATCGAGACGGGCGACAAGATCACAGTCAACACTACCGACCGTTCATACGGCCAGAGAGTGTAGGCAATCCGGATTGCGAAAAAGAAAAATCGGGCGTCTGTATCTACAGGCGCTCGATTTTCAGTTGTTGTATCTTGTAGCTGTCACCTTTTGAGCTGACGAAGATTGTCACTGTGAAGTTCTCCCCGCCGGCGGTGAGACTCCCGAGGACGTATTTCATGTTGGATTTCTCGGCCGCGTGATTTATGTCGAACGACTGCGGGGTGTGAGACGCGAAGAAAGCCTTCAGAATCTGTTTCGCCTGAGCCTTGCTGGCTGTGCTTTCGTCGCTCAGTATGCTTATCTCGAGATTGTCGTCAAACCAGGCCGACAGACATTCGGCGTCGCCCTTTACCATATATTTGCTTATCGGGAGAAACACGTCGTACCTCTCGGACTGTGCCTGAAGATTCAGGCACGAAAGCAGCAGAATGGCTGCTGAAGTTATTTTGATGAGATTCAGCACAAACTGCTGTTTTTGCAAATTTCAAGCCACGTGTCTATATTTGTGAGAACCACAATGACATGACCAAACGATGAAAAAAATCATTCTTGTCTTTTTTGCGCTTTTGCCATTCCTGACGGCGCAGGCCGAACAGATAGAAGTGCATAATCTTGACGGACGAGGCAGCACATCGGTGCAGGGAAGCTCCTGGGGTATACCGTTCAGCAAGGGCAGTGTCCCCGGCAGTTCCGTTTTTGCGGTTTCCGATGCTGCCGGCAATCGGGTCGAGGCTGACAGCAGGGCCCTTGCGTGTTGGCCCGACGGCTCGCTGAAATGGGTCGGTTTCTCTGCGGTGACCCACGGAGAGGACAGGCTTTTTGTAGATGTCGACACGCGTGGCAAGAGTCAGGTTGAGCAGGCAGGAATTGCTGAGCAAACGGATGAGGGGATAAGAGTCGATGCCGGGGTAATAAGCTGCATTTTCCCTTCAGTCGGGGCCGCCGTGATAAGGGACCTGCGCATCGGCGATGAACTGATAGTTCCAGAGGCCAGGCTTGTGGCCGTGCTGGAGCACAGGGAAGGAACCAGGTCCGTGACCTATGAGGATTTCGAAAGCTGCATAGACAGCATTGAGCTCTGCCGGAACACTTCCTTGCAGGCACTGGTCAGAATATCCGGAAGACACAAGTCAGTGGAAGGCGACCGGAAGTGGCTGCCATTCACACTGTACTGCACAATGTACAAGGGAGTTCCGTCAGTCCATGTCACCCACACTTTCAGATATGACAGCGACGGAAGGGAGGATTTCTTGAAAGGCTTGGGGCTCAGGCTTTCGGTGCCTTTCCGCGAAGAAGTCCACAACAGGCACGTGCGCTTTGCGGGAGACGGCAGGGATGGTGCCGGCTTTTGGTGCCAGCCTGTGAGGCTGGCGCCCGGTTACAGGCCAAGTGCCGGAAAGGTGTTTTCGGCCAATTACCCGGCTTACCTTAAAGGCAGCCCGCTGCCGGATGCCGGGGACTTGTCCGCTTCCGAGCGGGCGGCTTTGGAGACATGCCCGATATGGGGAGACATGCGTCTTGTTCAGGACAGTCCGAATGCGTTCTCCATATCAAAGAGAACGTCCCCGGCGAGCTCATGGGTTCACTATGCCGATGGCGGCAGATCGCTTGGTGGAGCTCTGCTAGGCGACACTTCCGGCAGCGTGTTTGTCGGAATTAGGGACTTCTGGCAGAGCAGTCCGTCGGCGCTTTATGTCGAAAACGCCGGATCGGATGAGGGCAGCCTCACCGCCTGGCTGTGGTCTCCGGAAGCCGAAGCGATGGACATGAGGCACTATGACACGGAAGGCCACGATCTCAAGGTGAATTATGAGGACTACAAGGCGGGATGGGAATCCCCGTATGGTGTAGGGAGGCGGTCCGACATTGAACTGCGGCTTTTTGAATGTATACCCGACAATTCCGATCTGCTGGCCGTGGCCAGGGCGGTGCAGAAACCTGTGCAGTTCAGCTGCAGCCCGGAGTATTTTCATTCTGTTGAGGCCTTCGGGGACTACTGGGGCCTCCCGGATTTCAGCAATCCTCTGTCCGCGGAAATCGAGCGTGAACTTGACTCGACGTTGAGGTACTACATGGAACAGGTCGACGAGCGCTCGTGGTACGGCTTCTGGAATTACGGGGACATCATGCACAACTACGACTTCACCAGGCACGACTGGAGATATGACATCGGAGGCTGGGCATGGAACAACATAGAACTTGCGCCGAATGTTCTTCTGTGGACCTGTTTCCTGAGGACGGGACGGGAAGACATATGGACAATGGCCGAGGCGATGGAAAAGCATGCCGGCGAGGTTGACGTTCACCATATCGGGCGTTTCGCGCCTCTGGGTTCCAGGCACAATGTGACTCACTGGGGAGATGGCTGCAAGCAGCCGAGGATAGAATACGCGGCCATGAAACGCTACATGTACTATCTTACGGGAGGTGATCCGCGCATGGGGGAACTCATGACGGAACAGCTCGGAGCAGAGAAGGCTTATGATTATGCTCGCAGGGTAAGCACCTGGGGAGCCGTTTCCGGCACATACATCAAGAGCAGCCTCAATGACTGGGCCTATTATGCCGGTAACTGGATGCTTGAGTGGGAGAGGACCGGCAACGAGTATTACCGGGATCGTCTGCTGAACTCAATGAAGGACATTGTCGCCCTGGGAAGCATGAGCGGGAGACTGGCTTTTGACTATTTTGATCCGGAGACCGGCAGGTTCATGGTGTATCTGAAAGAGGATCCGGAATACAAGGGGACGGTTGATGCCCCGAAGTCGGATTTCGTGCCGGCAGCTTCGCTGAGCCGCCGCAGACTGGAACGCATTGTCGGATACAGGCTCGGAAAAGTCCGAGGCGACACGTTCAGCACTCTGTTCGGGGCTCCGGAACTGCTAACGGACATAAGGGCGACAGTCGATTATCCTGAATTCTGGAAACTGGTCGACAATTCATTCAGGGATGTGTCGGAAGTTGGAGGCGGCAGCATGACGGGTCCGAGGATGGCGGCATGGGTATGTGCCTCCGAAGATGACGCCGAACTTGGAAAGCTTGCATGGAAGAATCTGCTCGATAACGGTGATACCGACAAGGAGAGTGACGGTACTCCGGTGTCGGAGGTCGAGGCTCCCCGCAGGGTCACGGGTCCTGATCTGGTGAAGCCGGTTGACGATCCTTATTTTCTCGGCAGGACCGCGGGATGGCAGAGGCACACCCCGTCAACTGTGCAGTGGCTGCTCAACGCTATTGAAGTCATGGAATGGGCCGGGAAATATGCACCTGAAGAATGAAAATCTCTCTGGTTACTGTTGGCAGGACTGATGTGCCCTGGGTAAAGGCCGGACTCGACGCTTATGTGTCGAGGCTGGCTCACTACGTGCCATTTTGTCTCGACGAAATTCCCGAGCTCAAGAATGTGGCGGCCCTGAGCCGCGAGCAGATCAAGGCAAAGGAAGGCGAGTTGCTTCTTAAGCGCTTCAAGCCTTCCGACCACGTGGTGTTGCTCGACGAGCACGGGCGCAGTTTCCGTTCGGTGGAGTTCGCCTCGTGGCTGGAGGACAGGATGTCACACAGCGCTTCGGATCTCGTGTTCGTCGTTGGCGGGGCCTACGGATTTTCGCCCGATGTGTATGCCCGGGCGAACGGGAAGATATCCTTGTCGGAAATGACCTTCTCTCACCAGATGGTGAGAACGATTTTTGCAGAGCAACTGTACCGTGCCTTCACGATAATCAAAGGCGAACCTTATCATCACGAGTGAAAATCGACAGGAAAATAAAGGATCTGCTGGCGCTGGCGCTGATTGCGGTCGGCATGGCGCTCATTGTTGTCGCGTTCGGGCCGTTCAGCCCGTCAAATGACACCGGCGCCGTTGCGGGGAGAGTCTCTTCAATTGCCGAACGCCGGGTGCTGAAGCTTGAAGCATTCATGGAAACGGCTGCGCAGGAGGACCATTCGCGCTGGCTGGAACTTGACGGCCTTCCTGATGACATGGTCATCTACAGATATTGCGCCGACACGCTCCAGTCGTGGTGCAACGAATTCCCTGTCTACAACGACAACTTGCAGTACAAGGTCCTTGCACCTCTCCTTACCAGTTCTGACTATTCGCTTGAGTCGCCTCTTGCGGCGGTTTCCGATACTCTCAGCTACGTGAACCTCGGTTCGAAATGGTACCTTGCGAAGGCCCTGAGGACGAACGGCTGTCTTGTGATAGGAGGACTTGAAATCACTGAAAACCGTTATGGCAGGAGCGGAATCGTGGTCAACAGGCTTCTGAAAATTCCTGAACCCTTTTCAGTCAGGCCTATCGCTACTGACGGAGGTTCGGCTGTCATGGTGCTCGGCCGCCCCATGTTCAAGATTGTCAGGGAGAGTCTCCAGAATTCAGTCCGCCCTGTTTCCTATGTGCTCTGGATAGGCCTGGCACTTGCATTCCTCGGAGGACTTCTCTGGCTGTCTGCAAAGCGTACTGCCTTCAGGCTCAGGCTGACTCTGCTGGCAATGCTTGTCATGCTCGGCAGCATCTACACGGCAGGGTGGTCATTGAGCGACCGGTATGCGATGTTCTCACCTCATCTGTATGCCGGAAACGGAGTGCTGTATTCTCTCGGTGCCGTGGTTCTGATCAACATGGCAATCCTCATGTCATCGTGGGCGCTGTATATCGCCAGGGATCTGGTGTGCGCGAGGCTGCGCAGCCGAACTGGCATCATCTTGGGACTCACGGCCGTGATGGCTGCCATTGCAGGAATCCTTGCGTTCACCTTCTTCGGACTCAGGAGCATAATCATCAATTCTGGCCTCTGTCTCGAACTTTACAGGCTTTCGGACGTCTCGTTTTTCAGCATCGTGGTTTACATATCGTTCATCGCAATGCTGATGAGCGTACCTCTTCTGCTTCAAACTTTCCGGCAGGCGCTGCAGCCGTTCCACAAGGGCCGCTTCGACGCCTTCTCGCTGCCGAACCGGATTGCCTATGCGCTTCTGATATCGGTCTATCTTGTCAGCACCACCGGCGTCCTCGGGTTCCGCAAGGAGCAGGACAAGATGGAGATGTTGGCCAACAGGCTCGCCTTCGACCGTGACATCTCGCTGGAACTCTATCTGCGCGGCATAGAGGCGCAGATTGCCGACGATCCCATCATCGCGACTCTCTCCGCCTTTGAGAACACTTCAGCGACAATACAGAACCGCATACTCGTCAACTATTTCTCCCGCCGCGAATGGAACTATTCTGTTACCGTCTACGTGTTCAACAGTCACAACAACACGCGCCGGTCGGCGATGCAGTACAATTCGCTTGTCCGCGGCGGCCAGCCTATTGCCGACAATTCACGCTTCCTTTACGTGAAGAGGGACAACGGGCGCTCGTACTACGTGGGAGTGTTCCTGTTCCTGCGCGACGACGGCGGCATTTCCCGCGTGATGGTGCGCCTTGAGTCGAGCGAGATGGGCAGCAACCGCGGGTATGCCGAGATCTTTGACATTGCACCTCCGGGGCGTGTCTCCCTTCCGGAAGGATTCTCTTTTGCGCACTACGACGGCTTTGACCTCAAGGAGAACCGTGGGAACTACGCGTATCCGACAAGGATGGATGATGATATGCACGAAGCCGTGTATGTGTCCGGCAACGGACATCTGATACATAACGGATACACCCACTTCGTCACCGTGGTGGCCGACAACGAGGCAATTGTGCTTTCTCGCGTGAAAATTTCCGCGATGACCTATTTCGAAGTCGGTGTCTTCCTGGCACTTGTGGTGTTCCTGCTGATGACCGTGATCGGCAGAATGACCGGACCGGGGAAACGCAACTTCTTCAAGGCAAGTTATTTCCGCTCGAGGATAACGGGAGTGCTCCTGATATCGCAGATAAGTACCCTGCTGGTTGTCTCGCTGGTGAGCGTGCTGTTCATATATTCGCGCAACGAGAGCAACATGCACACGGCAATGTCTGAGAAGATAAGTGCCGTCACCGCAATGCTTGAGGCGGAGGCTTCCGATTCCGAGAGCATCGTGAACACGGACCGCGGCCGGCTGCTTGGAATGATAAAGAAAGTCAGCGCGGACACGGATTCCGACATTTCGGTCTATTCACCGTCCGGGACGGTAATAGCCACGACCACGCCTTTCGTGTTTGAGCGCATGATGCTCGGGAGCCGCATCAACGGGGCCGCATACGGCAACATCATCTACGGGCACCAGCGTTACTGCATACTGCAGGAGAGGTCCGGGCGCCTGAGTTTCTACAGCATGTATGCTCCGATAATCAGCGACAGCGGACGTATACTGGCAATCGTCAGCTCGCCCTACAGCGCCGACAGCTTCGATTTCGGGAACGATGCCATCACGCATTCGGTCACCATAGTGTCATTCTTCTTCCTGATGCTGCTGATATCCATGTTCACGATCACGGCATTCGTCGACAGGATGTTCCATCCGTTGAGCGAGATGAGTCTCAAGATGGACAACGGCGGCATCGATTCGATGGAGCCCATAGAGTATAACAGGAAGGACGAGGTCTATTCGATCGTCCAGGCATACAACAGCATGGTCGCAAAACTCTCCGAGAGCTCCAGAAAACTCGCGGCGGCCGAGAGGGACAAGGCCTGGAGCGAGATGGCGCGGCAGGTGGCTCATGAGATCAAGAACCCTCTGACTCCGATGAAACTCCAGCTGCAGAGGGTGATGCGGCTCAAGGCCAAGGGCGACCCTCGCTGGCAGGACCTGTTTGACGAGGCCAGCGCCGTGCTGCTCGACCATATCGATATCCTCGCAAAGACTGCGGAAGATTTCTCAACCTTCGCGAAACTGTATTCCGAGGAACCGGTTGAAGTGGATCTCGACAAGATGCTTCAGAACGAAGTCGCGATGTTCGACAACAGGGGCAACATACGTTTCGACTATCTGGGACTTGAAGGGGCGAGGGTGCTGGCTCCCAAGCCGCAGCTCACGCGGGTTTTCGTGAACCTGCTGAACAATGCCATACAGGCCATAGGCGACAGGCCGGACGGGCGGATAGCCGTCTCGCTCAGGCTCTCCTCCTCAAAGGAGAACTGCTACGACATAGTCTTCGAGGACAATGGTCCCGGAGTCGCGGAAGAGCATGTGGGCAAACTGTTCACCCCGAATTTCACCACCAAGGACGGCGGCTCAGGGTTGGGACTTGCGATCAGCAGGAACATACTCGAGAGGAGTGGGGCCACAATAACCTACAGCCGCTCGTTCGCTCTCGGCGGCGCCTGCTTCACGATCTGCTATCCCCGAAACTGCGAATGACGCTGGAAAAGGATTATTTCTGCCTGCAGTAGATCTGGACGGGGCAGCCGGTCAGGCTGAAGTTCTTGCGCAGCTGGTTCTCCAGGAAGCGCTTGTACGGTTCTTTTATGTACTGCGGAAGATTGCAGAAAAACGCGAAGGCAGGGAACCTCGTGGGCAGCTGGGTGATGTATTTGATCTTGACGTACTTTCCTTTCCATGCCGGAGGGGGAGTCTCCTCCACGATAGGCAGCAGGATCTCGTTGAGGCTGGCTGTGGGGATTTTCCTCGAGTAATTTGAATATACTTCGGTGGCGGCCTTGAGCACATCCTGGATGCGCTGCATCCTGGTCACGGAGGTGAAGATCACCGGGATGTCGTTGAACGGGGCGAGCCTCATCCTGAGCGAGTCTGCGTAGGACTTCATGGTGTTTGAGTCCTTGATGAACAGGTCCCACTTGTTGACGACGACCACGCAGCCCTTGCGGTTCTTGACGATCAGGTTGAAGATGTGCATGTCCTGCGCTTCCATTCCGGTCGTGGCGTCAATCATCAGGATACAGATGTCCGAATGCTCGATAGCACGTATGGACCGCATCACAGAATAGAATTCGAGGTCTTCGCGAACCTTTGTCTTGCGCCTTATTCCGGCAGTGTCCACGAGCATGAATTCGAAGCCGTACTTGTTGTAGTGGGTCTCCACGGCATCGCGGGTTGTTCCTGCCACCGGAGTCACGATGTTGCGTTCCTCACCGAGCAGGGCGTTGGTCAGCGACGACTTTCCGACATTCGGCTTCCCGACTATCGCGATGCGCGGAAGTCCGGCGTAGGGGTCGGGACCGTCGGATTCTTCGGAAGGCAAGGCCTTCACCACGGCGTCGAGCAGGTCGCCCGTGCCGCTGCCGTTGGCCGCGGAGATGCTGTACATCTCCCCGAGTCCGAGCGACCAGAACTGGTAGGTGTCAAAGACCTTCTCACCGGTGTCGACCTTGTTCACGCAGAGTATCACGGGCTTTTTGGCACGGCGCAGAACATCGGCAATCTCCGCGTCATAGTCGGTGATGCCGGTCTCGGCCTCCACCATGAACAGAACCACGTCGGCCTCGTCGATGGCAATCTGCACCTGCGAGCGGATGGCGCTCTCGAACACGTCGTCCGAGTTGGTGGTGTAGCCTCCGGTGTCCACCACCGAAAACTCCCGTCCGCACCATTCGCAGCGGCCGTAGTGCCGGTCCCTTGTGACGCCGGCAGTGTCATCGACTATTGCCTGCCTCATTCCCACGAGGCGGTTGAAAAGGGTTGACTTGCCTACATTAGGCCGTCCTACTATTGCTACCAGACTCATATAACTTGCATTCTTTGCAGGCTTCGCTGTAGTCGCCCGTGCATTTCCTGGAGTGAAGTGCAGCATCCTCGTCCTTGTAGCAGCGTATGCCGCGCTTGCGCATCTCCTCGTTGGAGCCTACGTCATACTTGGGGAACTCCTTCTTGCGGAAGATTATGTTGAAGCACAATCCGAACACGCAAAGGGCCACTACTGCAAGGGCGAGGAGGAAAACTTTCATGTCAATAAACGAAATCTTTGCTTATGGATTCGTAGTTGTAGACCTTGTGTATCATGCTTGCGAACACTTCGGTCATGGTCACTATCCTTATCTTGGGATCATCCGCGAGCTCGGGGTGGGGCACCGTGTCGGTGATGAACACTTCGGAGAGCACGGAGTCGTGTATCCTCCTGATTGCCTCCCCTGAGAACAGACCGTGGGTCGCGCACGCGCACACGCTGCGTGCTCCCTTGTTCTTGAGCAGTTCGGCAGCCTTGCACAGGGTGCCGGCGGTGTCGATCATGTCGTCGACAATGATTATGTTCTTGTCCTCCACCTCTCCGATCGCAGTGATTGATCCTACAACGTTGGCGCGCTCACGCGTCTTGTGGCAGATTATCACAGAGGCCTCGAGTTCCTTGGCGTAGGCGTTTGCCCTCTTTGCTCCTCCCATGTCAGGGGCAGCGATTGCAAGATTCTCGATTTTGCGGCTCTTGATGTAGGGGATGAACACTTTGCTCGCATATATGTGGTCGAGGGGGATGTCGAAGAATCCCTGGATCTGCTCGGCGTGGAGGTCACAGGCCATTACCCTGTCGGCACCGGCGGCGCGCAGCAGGTTGGCAACCAGTTTGGCTCCGATGGCAACCCTGGGACGGTCCTTGCGGTCCTGTCTCGCCCAGCCGAAATAAGGCATCACCGCCACTACTTCATCGGCAGAGGCCCTCTTGGCCGCGTCAATCGTGAGCAGCAGCTCCATAAGGTTGTCTGCAGGTGGTGTGGTTGACTGAATGATGTAGACGGCTGCGCCGCGCACGCTTTCGGAGAACATCGGCTGGAACTCTCCGTCACTGAATTGGGTGACGTCAAGACCGCCGAGGTGAATTTCCGGCTCATCTTCGGATTTGATCCTGTTGAGGGTGGCGATTACCTTCCTTGCGAAGTCCTCTGAGGCCCTGCAGGCGAAAATTTCCAGTCTGTGGGAATGTAGCATTTTCTTATGGAGTTAAATTGATTTGAGTATGTTCTCAATATGGTCCAGTATTTCCTCCCGGCCCTTTCCGGTCATTGAGGAGGTCGTGAATACGGGAGGCAGCTCCTCCCAGTGTTCCTTGAGTATCTCCCTGTCCCTTTCGATCTGTGCTGCAAGCACGTTGGGTCCCTGCTTGTCGCACTTGGTCATCACCAGGACGAAGGGTATCCCCTGCTCGCCGAGTCTCGCCAGAAAGTCTCTGTCGAGAGTTCCGATGTCATGCCTCGAGTCGATGAGCACGAAAAGAAGCACAAGGTCCTCGGAGTTCAGAATGTAGTCGTTGATGACGGCGGCGATTTCCTCGCGCCCCTTCCTGTCGGTCTTGGCATAGCCGTATCCCGGCAGGTCAACGAGATACCAGCTGTCGTTGATCAGGAAATGGTTGACCAGTTTCGTCTTGCCGGGAGTGGAGGATGTCATCGCGAGCCTGCTGTTGCCGCACAACGAGTTGATGAGCGACGACTTGCCCACGTTGGATCTTCCGATGAACGCGAATTCCGGCAATCTTCTCCGCGGCTTTTGGCAAACCCTGGTGCTGCTTCCCGCAAACTTGGCCTCGGAGATTTTCATAACAAATGATAACTACTAAATCGCGGCAAATATAGCAAATCTTTGCCATTTATTCGAAAAATGTGGGCCATCAGGGAGTGTTGCGCACAAACTTGAGGAATTTTGCCCCGGTGATTGAATTTAAGTGCTAATTTTGGGCAGAGGAACAGCACGAATGAGAGAAACGGTAGATTTGTACGAACTCCAGCGCATGGTGCGCGAGGGAATAGAGGAGGCCCTTCCGGCCAGGGTCTGGGTCTGTGCGGAGGTCGCTTCCGTGCAGGTGAAGGCCAACGGCCACTGCTACATGGAACTTTGCCGCAACCGTGACGGAAGGACTGTCGCGAGGGCCAGGGCGGTGATATGGCGCAATGTCTTCGGACCGCTGAGCGTCTATTTCAGGGCTGCGGCAGGCGAGGACATCAAGCCGGGGATGGAGATTCTTGCCGCAGTGCAGGTAACCTACAGCGAACTTTACGGGCTCACTCTAACGATTTCCGAGATTGAGCCGGCATTCACTCTCGGAACTGCGGAACTCCAGAGGCGGCAGACGATCGCGAGGCTTGAGGAAGAGGGCATGATGGACCGGCAGAGAGAGCTCGTTCCCTCGGCGGTTCCGGGAAGGCTCGCCGTGATCTCGGCGAGGGATGCTGCCGGATTCGGCGATTTCTGCAGGCACCTTGAACAAAATGAATACGGCTTCGTGTTCAGCGTGCGGCTGTTCGAGGCGACGATGCAGGGCGAGGCTGCTCCCGAGTCGATCAGCGATGCGATCGCTTCCGTTGAGTCATCTGCGGAAAAATACGACGCGCTGCTGATTCTTCGCGGCGGAGGTTCGTCTCTCGATCTCGCGTGCTTTGACGACTACGGCCTGTGCTTCACGATTGCCAACTGCGACATTCCTGTCTATACGGCGATCGGGCACGACAGGGACAACCACGTTGCCGACATGGTCGCCTACCGCAGCGTGAAGACGCCCACTGCGCTTGCCGACGTGTTCATAGATGCGCTTGCGGCGGAGGACGAGAGGATAAGTTCCTACGGCACGAGGCTGCGCCTGGCGTTTTCGTCAAGGCTTGCCGCGATGGATTCGGCTCTCGACATCCTTGCCTCCCGCATCAGGTCCGCTGACCCGCGCAATGTGCTGGCGAGGGGCTACACTCTCGTTGCCGACGCGTCGGGGCATGTGCTGAAGTCGGCCGCCACGGTGAAGCCGGGTGATGTGATTAGGGTGCTGTTTGCCGACGGGACCCTGGAGGCTGAGGTGAAGCGGAAATGCTGATCTGACGGCCTCCGCGGGGGTCAGAGTTTTGACCGGAGGAAGATGCCGAGGTTGGTGTCGTGCGGGCCGAGTCCGAGCTTGGCGCGGA
>CABUIX010000042.1 GCA_902491795.1 uncultured Bacteroidales bacterium
CCATGGCTGCCAGATGGCTGTTGGTGTTCCCGATGAATTGCAGGAACCGGCATACTTCACCAAGCATAACCACCAATCACGACAATTCGCTTCCAGAAAACCGCAGCAAGTGAAAGTAAAGCACGAAACTGCCTCAGCGAGCCGGCCGCGGTGCCTCAAGGAAGGCTCTTCCCGAGCCAAACGCCTGCTCAATCTTTTGGAACGAACCCTGTATTCTTCAGGAAATTATAGAACAACTCTATCCATTCGTCTTCAGGAGAGCCGTTGCCCCTATAACCGAAACCATGACGTGCATTAGGGAAAGAATGAATTTCGGCTGTCTTGCGGGCTTTGCACCAATCAAAATACAAATTGGAATTGGGGCCGGGAATTTCATACTGGGATGCAGCAATGAAAAGCGGCATGGCATCCTCAGGAACAGCCTGGCCATCATACATCGCACCATATATCAGCCCGATGAAGTCCGGTCTGTCCGCATCAGTATGCTCAACGGCAATACTGTTCACCAGAGCGCCACCGGCAGAAAAGCCGACCATACCAACCTTCTCGGGATCAATTCCCCACTTGTCGGCATTCTCCCTGATAATCTCAAGCGCCTTTCGTCCGTCGGCAACAGCCATATCCCTTGAATAACCCTGACTTTCAGCAACCTTGGCGGCCTCAGCATTCAACGCGGCAATTTCTTCTGTACGGGGCTCACCTCCATAGTTGCTCAAGGCAATTTTAGTGACATCCTCAACATTGTCTCCGGCATAAGGAGTACGGTACTTCAGGACAAAGGCGGCTATACCGTGACGGGAAAGCCATTCGGCAACAGCCGGCCCCTCGTTGCTGTAGGACAGAGCCTGGAAACCTCCTCCCGGACATACGACAACAGCAGCACCTGTCCCGGCTCCCGGGAACGGAAGGTATACCTCCATCGAAGGTTTGCTGACATTATACACGCAAGTGTTGACCTCATGCCAGAAAGGAGACATGTACTCAACCGTAACTTCGGGCTGGGTCCAGTTCTCGCTTCCAGGAACAGGTCCGTCATAAAGCTGTACCGTGAAACTGCGGGAACGGTTCATCATTGCCACGGCCTCATCAAAATTCATGAACAGTCCCTTGGCCTTGCGCTCGGCATCCTGTTCGGCAACAATACGGTCAGCCTCTTCCTGTGGTATTGAATACAGCCCTTCTTCCCCAAGCACGTCTTCAAGAGCCGCATTCAGGATACGCTCCATCTTCGAATACGCATTAAGCTTGGGGTGAATTCCGTCATACGATTCATCAGGCGACATTCCGCCTTCGACTGTGGCCAAAGGGGTAAAGTAATCCACATAGGTGACATTGTCGTTTGTGCCGGCGTAAGCCTTCAGCTCGCCGTTCAGCTTCCTGATTTCGCTTGCCGCATCCATTTCAGGAATAGGGAGATAATGAGCACACGGAGTCACCGAGCAAAGAAGGACATCTATGTTTTCGGCAAGAGCCAGTTCACACATTGCCTTGATGTTGCCAAAAACGTTCCTCTCCGGATAATAAGCCATTCCTGCCATCTGCTGGCATATATCGTTGGTGCCTGCCATGATGACGACAACGGACGGATCCAGAGCAAGGACATCCTGCGAGAATCTGCAAAGCATCTGGCTGGCCGTCTGTCCGGATATTCCGCGCCCGACAAAGCCGTTCCTTTCGAAATATCCCGGATCGAAAGATGCCCAGTTCTCCGTTATGGAATCACCCATAAGGACAACCTTCACATCCGAGGGGACCACTGTATTTTCAGACTCGTACCGTTCGAAAGCGGGCCAGTCGGGAACAGATTTGTCCTGGGCATGGCATGTCAGGAAGCCCAGAAGGACCAAAGGCAAAATAATAAGTCGTTTCATTCTGTCAAAATAATATTATTTGATGATATCATGTTAAATACGACGTTTTCCCCCGGCCTGGAAGAAACTCTGGCCAAAGGAAAACACCGTGAGACGAATATGGTCCTGCACATCTGTGCAGGACCGCTTCGGAATTATCGCTTGATTTTGAAAGTATGCGAATAATTGTAGTGATGTCCCGTGTTCGCACCGTTGCCCTCCGCACATACGGCAATCCTCAGGTAATGATATTTGCCGGTATATTTGAATTCAGCCTGGTTCACGCTCAGGGAAGGGTCGATGGTGGTAAGCCTTTTTCTGAGAACCATAACCGACAACCACAATTTCATCAAGAAGTATGGAATCTTCCTGAAGCGCGACCTCAATCTCGGCCTTGTTGCCGACGTTCACTTCCCTGGCGGTATAGCCGATACATCAATTGTGACCACTCCGGCCAAAAGTCTGGAATCGTCACTGACAGCAACCTTCACCAACCCGTCTTGAGCGCCTTCACTCCACAACCGGCAAGCATCAGCACAAATGACAAAATGATGAAAGCGTACTTTGTCATATGTCTGTTATCCGATTAATTTGGATATATATTTCATGATCACTTCCTCCATCACTTCGTAACCTGCGGCAGTGGGATGGCATCCGTCGCCGGAATACCCCTGCTTCATCCCGCCGTCTTTGTCAGCCATGGCAGAATAATAGTCCACATACTGAACTCCCGCAGCATCAGCGTACGCCTTGATCATCTCGTTGGCCTTGATCACCTCAGGAGCAGGCTTTGCGTCCGGAGCCCAAAAGAACCTGCTGCAGGGGGTCAGAGAGCACAAAAGAGGAACAATGCCGTTTGCCCTGGCGATGTCGCACATTGCTGCCAGATTCTCCAGGGTGGCATCAAGGGAAATTTCACCGTCATTGCCGGCGATGTCATTTATCCCGGCCAGGATCACCACAACCTTCGGATTCAGTCCGACGGCATCCTGGCGGAAACGGGCAAGAATTCCTATTGAGGTCTGACCTCCTATGCCCCTTCCGATGAACCCGTTGTCATCGAAAAATGCCGGATCGGCCCCATACCACAAATCGGTAATAGAATCACCGATGAAAACCACGTCCGTGTGAGAGACATGCTTGTTGGCCTCCGTATATGCTGTATAGCACATTCTTTCGGCGACAGTTTCCCGGTAAAGAAGAAGCGGCGCCTCGCTCTTCATTTCGGGAGGTACCGACGAAGACGAGCCCGGCGCCTGGCCGGACACTGGCAAAGCTGCAAAAGAAGAAAGCAACAATGCCAAAATGGAGATAAGATTTTTCATATTACAGTCAAATTCTTGCTTGAAAGCAACCGCAATATGGAGTTTATGACAACATTTTTATTACTACTATTATTTCAAAACTTGAAATTTTTATTTTATGTTTCATCGCACTTGCCATAAAATATAACCAGTCGGGGATTTGAAAAATATTTTATTCAAAATGGCCCGCCCCATTCACTCATGGGACAGGCCAACCAACAAACCAACAACAGCCTAGTCAAATATCCTGAAGCCGACGGTCTCGTCGGTAGCAGGAGGATCGGCATCAAATACGGTGTGCACCGTAAGTTTCATTCCTTTCATGACGAACTTGTCAATGAAAGTATCAATTTCGTTGTAATTCCTGGCAAGCGGAGTCATCGCTATAATGTGGTCGGACCCTGTCTCCTCATACAGCCAGTGCGAGAATCCAAGTTCCATGAACTGCTCGTGCAGGTAGTTGGAACCATAGCACCAGCAACCGCCCTGCGGCCTCGTGTTGAATGGAACCGTCGGATCATCCGAACCATGGAAAAATAATATTGGGCACGGTGTCTTCTTCCAAACAGGTTCAGTTTCCGGAACATATATGCACCCCGCAAGCGAAATGACTCCTCCATAATTGAAATCCTCCGGAAGCCTTGAAGAATATTCACGCTCCCCCGCAACCTCATAAGCTGCATTGAGACTGGTCATGGCACCCGCACTGCTTCCCGAAACAAGAATCTTGCTGCCGTCAATGTTCCACTCGTCGGCATGATCTAGAGCGAATGCCGTAGCGTCAATCATATCTTCGCATGCTATGCGCACTGCATAATCAAATCTGGTCTCGAACCCCTCGGGAACAGGCAGATCCTCAACTTTTCCGTCCTTCGGAGGTTTCACTCCCAGACGATAGTCAATTGCGAGAACCACAAACCCCCTTTCCACGAAGTGCCCGTAATACGGCAACTGAAAAGCTGACGAACGGCTGCCCATGGCGAACCCGCCGCCAAAAGCATATATCAGGACTGGTCTTTTTCCCTCATATGGCACTGTGGGGTCGACATACTTGTCCATATAGAGCTCTTCTCCGTCCTTGACGGAATACAAAAAGGTTTCCTTCTGGACACTCTCCTTCAGTTTCGGAATGTCCTGCATCGGAGAATTCTGGGCGAACACAGGTACTGCAGCGAGAAACAAGGCCGCAAACATGAATATCTTTTTCATTCCAAGTAAAGTTTGTTACCATTTGTCACTTCTGAAAGGGACGGCAGGCCACCCTTCAACATTATAGAGATTGCCCGGCAGGAAATCACGGAAGCAGTACCTTACCGCCACGGGGTCAGAGACCTTGTCGGAAGAAACCTTGACCATGAAGCCGCCGTCAGGACCACGCCCGAATTTCATCTGCACCTCGGCATCGGCAGGATAGAAGACCTTGTCAGCGCCTGCAAGTTCAAAACCTTTCAACGGACCGGCAACACGGAAACCGTTGTCGGCATTTTCAAACCTGACAATCACGTCCGAACCTTCCACGCTCATGGACTTGAACACGGGACCCTCAGCAGGATTTCCGTATTCATAAGCCTTGCTCAAGGCCATGTAGGCAAGCCTGCGTCCAACCTCCTTCTTTCTCGCCGGATGAATCATCACGGTCTCGTAATCATAGGCAAGATCATATGTGGAAATCATTCCTCCGTCAGGAATAAGCCTGGATGCCTTGAACTGCTGCTCCCTCAGATAGGGGCACTTGTCCTCGTAGCCGTTATTGTAGAGATAAGGAGCGAGTTCAACTATATAGAACGGCATACTGTCCAGTTCAAAGCGGCTCTTCCAGAGTTCCACCGCGGCTGCCAGCCTCTCGGCATAATCGGGACTTCCCACATTGGACTCTCCCTGATACCAGATCATGCCCTTAACTGTATAATTTGAAGCCGGTTCAAGC
This sequence comes from uncultured Bacteroidales bacterium, assembly GCA_902491795.1. Lineage (GTDB taxonomy): Bacteria > Bacteroidota > Bacteroidia > Bacteroidales > UBA932 > Cryptobacteroides. The sequence continues at coordinate 5,082 of CABUIX010000042.1, forward strand.
ATACCATAATAATAATTGGTGGGAGCCTTGGTGAATTCTGCGCCGAACACCTTCTGGTCTGGATATTTTGCGAAAAGCCCGCTGTCCATCCAATCTTCGAGGAAAGATCCGCTCCAGCTGCAGCACACAATGCCTACAGGTATGTCCAGAGCCTCGGTAAGAGCCTCACCGAAGAAGAACGCGGTTGCGCTCACGTCCGCTGCCGTGGCGGGAGAGCTTGAGTGCCAGGTTCCTTTGGTGAAATACGACTTGTCGGTCCCGGTTGCCTTGTTGCGCTGTACGGTCACATAGCGAAGACCCTTGAGACGCCCCGACATGGCAATTGTCTCCTCAGCACCCTCAACATAGCAGCCGAACATTCCCTTCAAAGGCATTTCCATGTTGCTCTGGCCTCCGCAGAACCACACATCCCCGATCAGGACATTGTCGAGCACCACCTCCTCGGAGCCGCTGGAAAAGGTTATGCTGTATGGAGTATAACCGGCTTCCGGCGTGGACACCTTGACACTCCACAAACTGTCGGCGTCTGCCACCACCTCGTAAGACTTGTCATTCCATGAAGTTACGACCCGGAGGTCCGACCCGGGAGCCGCCTTGCCCCACAACCTGGCATCAGTCTGCTGCTGAAGCACGATGTCCCCCTTGAGAAGATCCGGAAGAATAATGTTCTCGCCCGCCGCAGGAAAGGCCGCAGCGAAACCCAAAGCGCACAAAAATGCAAATTTTTTCATATCGCGATTTTTTCTTCGAAATTTCTTGGGCAAAAATTAGGAACAATCCGTTTTTCGCCCTAACACAATTGGCTCAAAAAATAAAAACTTCATTTTATATCATCAATTGTTGCATCTTTTGTAAAATGTATGGTTATCGTACACAAAATTTAGTTTGTTTTGTCCATAATTTTATTAGCTTTGTATGATTGCGCTTGAAAGACAAGCATAAAATGAAAAAACAATAACCAATCGAAAAATGAAAGAGTACTCAACCAAAGAAATCCGCAACGTGGTCCTTCTCGGAGCAACAAAGTCCGGCAAGACCACGTTGTCTGAAGCCATGCTCTATGAGGGCAAGGTCATTGACAGACGTGGCAGCGTCGAAGAGAAGAACACTGTTTCGGACAATTCCGAACTCGAGAAACTCAATCAGCGTTCAATCTACGCATCACCTCTGTATGCCGAGTTCCTCGGAGCAAAGGTAAATGTAATAGACGCACCGGGCTCCGACGATTTCATCGGAGGCACCTATGCTGCATTCAAGGTCTGCGAAAGCGGAATTCTTGTAATCAATGCCCAGCAGGGAGTCGAGGTGGGGACCGAAAACGTGCTTCGCCTTGCAGAGAGCAAAGGATTCCCCCTCGTGATAGCCGTAAACCAGCTTGATTCAGAAAAGGCGGACTGGGAAACGGTGCAGGCGTCAATCAAGGAGGCCGTTGGACAAAAGGCAGTATATGTCCAGTTCCCCGTAAATCCCGGCACATCCTTCGACGGCTTCGTGGACGTGCTCATGATGAAATACTATCACTTCAAGGACGCCAACGGAACCAGGGAAGATCTTGAGATTCCCGCAGAACTGCGCGAACAGGCAGAAGAACTCCGTCAGGCCCTCATAGAAAAAGCCGCCGAGTACGACGACACTCTCATGGAGAAATTCTTCGAGTCAGGCGAGCTTACGGAAGATGAAATCCGCAAGGGACTCAACCTAGGCATCATTGCCGGAGAGGCTTACCCCGTATTCTGCGTAAGCGCCAAGAAGGACATAGGGACGAAGAGACTCCTTGAATTCACGAAGAACGTTGTTCCCGCCCCCACCTGTGACCCCAATGGTCCGGCATCGCTGTTCATCTACAAGAACGACGTTGAAGCCCACCTGGGAGAAGTTTCTTTCTTCAAGGTAATGAGCGGAACAATCACTTCCGGAATGGATCTCGAAGACCCCGTAACGGGCAACAAGGAACGCCTGTCCGCAATATATGCAGTGGCAGGACTCAAGAAAGAGCAGGCGACAGCGCTTCATGCAGGCGATCTGGGATGCACCGTGAAGCTCAAGAACGGAAAATGCAACACCACACTGTCACTTCCGGGTTCCAACCTCATTTGGGACAAGATTGAATTCCCTGCTCCCAAATACCGCTGCGCAATAAAGGCAAAGGTTCAGCAGGATGAGCAGAAACTTGGAGACGCACTCAAGAAGATTTCTTCCGAAGACCCGACCGTAGTGGTGGAATATTCGAAGGAACTCCGCCAGACCATACTGAGCGGAAACGGAGAGCAGCACATAAACATAGTAAAGTGGCAGCTCAACAACGAATACAAGCTTGACGTCGAACTTTTCGCTCCCAAGATTCCTTACCGCGAAACCATCACAAAGATGGCCACAGCCACCTACCGCCACAAGAAGCAGTCGGGAGGCGCCGGACAATTCGGAGAAGTTTCCCTTCTCATATGCCCCTACGAGGAAGGCGTTGACGCCCCTAAGAGTTTCAAGATCAACGGAAAGGACCAGGTAATGAACATCAAGAGCCAGGAATCCTTCGACCTTGAATGGGGAGGAAAGCTGGAATTCTACAACTGCGTTGTCGGTGGAGCCATCGATGCCCGCTTCATGCCCGCCATCCTGAAGGGAATCAACGAAAAAATGACCGAAGGTCCCCTCACAGGATCATACGCACGAGACATCCGCGTCTACGTATATGACGGAAAGATGCACCCGGTGGACTCAAACGAAATCTCATTTGTTCTTGCGGCCCGCAATGCCTTCAAGGAAGCATTCAGAAATGCGGGACCGAAGATCATGGAACCCATCTACAACGTTGAAGTGATGACGCCGGCAGAATACCAGGGAGCCGTAATGTCCGATCTCCAGAATCGCCGCGGCATTCTTGGAGACATGGGCGCTGACAAGGGATTCTCCATTCTCAAGGCCCGTGTACCTCTGGCTGAACTGTACCGCTATTCAACCACGCTGAGTTCGCTCACGTCAGGATCCGCAACATTCTCTATGGAATTCGCCGATTATCAGCCTGTTCCTGGCGATGTTCAGACCAAGCTTCTCGAAGAATACGCTGCTGCAGAAGCCGCCGAGGCCTGACAGTGTGTCAATTGACCCATGATATGATGCCGGCCCGCCAGGACCGGCATTTTCTTTTTGTCATGCAATTCCGCATGAATCACCGGCCCTGTACTCCTCCATGAGTTCCTCTCCGGTGTAGCCCAATTCCCTCTCAAGCACCAAATCAAGTTCGGACGGCAAGACCCCCAGCCCGCTGCATATGTCGGCATAACTTACAGTGGTGTCTTCATAGATTCTGTCTTCGGTCAGCATGACGCAGAATTCTTTGTAAATTTTCTCCATCCTGTCCATTTTTTCACCTGTTTTGTCCACCAAAATTGGACTCTTGACCGCACAAATACAACCTTAATGCTCCAAATATTTGTCAACTGACCGCAGAAATACCTGTTTTTTATGTTTATTGTATGTTTTTTATGGACTATGTCCATAAAATCGGTACTGCTGCTTTATGCCCCAATATTTAGTTTTGGGAAAAATCGTTCCAAAACCATTTATGGGATCTGATAATTTGCACATGAACATCCGCAGATTCCGGGAGCAAAACGGTTTCTCACAATCTTCGATGGCCGATGAACTCGGAATTGGGCGCACGACATACATAAATTTCGAAACAGGAAAAACGAGACTCTACTGCAAGACTCTCGAGAAGCTTGCCCGTTATTTCGGTGTCACGGAAGAAGAGATTCTAAGGAACGGACAGGATGATGACCTGCTCAAGGAAACGGCACAATCTTCAGAAAGCGAGAAACTGCTGGCCGTCATCAAAGAATACGAAACCAGGCTCTCCGCCATGGCCGAAAGACTTGAGGCAACACGCAAGATCATACAGTCAAACGAAAGGACCATCAAGACTCTTTCGGAGACAAACGAATTTCTGTTGAGCCAACTCCATAAAAATGACTAAATTTGTGGCCTTATGCCACGCGAAATTCACCTACTCGGTCCCGCACACCCGGGACTGACAGAAGCCGGATGCGATGAAGCCGGAAGGGGTCCGTTGGCCGGGCCTGTATTCGCCGCGGCAGTGATACTTCCTGACGGGTTCAGCCACCCTCTGCTCAACGACTCCAAACAGATGAGCAGGAAATCCAGGGAAGAGCTGCGGGTCATAATTGAAAATGAATCTGTAGACTGGGCCGTAGTCGCGGTAAGCGCATCGGAAATAGATGAACTCAACATACTTGAAGCATCAATTGCAGGAATGCAAAGGGCTGTGAGAAAGCTCCGGCACAAGCCGGGATGGCTGCTCGTGGACGGCAACCGCTTCCATCCTTTCGACGACATACCGTACAGCACGATAGTCAAAGGCGACGCAACATACCTCAGCATCGCAGCAGCTTCCGTGCTGGCAAAGACATGGAGGGACGAACACATGCGCAAACTTGCAGAAAAATATCCGCAGTACGGATGGGAACACAATATGGGATATCCCACCAAGGAGCACATCGAGGCAATACGCCGCTATGGTCTGACTCCTGAGCACAGGCGATCATTCCACCCGAAAGAACTTGAACCAACACTTTTTGACACAATATGAAAAAGTTTTTCCTGACATTTGCCGCAACTTTGCTGCTGTTGCCCGCGATCCGTGCCGACGAAGGGATGTGGCTGCTGCCACTGCTCGAGCAGATAAACGCGGAAACGATGCAGAACCTCGGCTCGAGACTCACTCCCGAGCAGATTTACAGCGTCAACCACTCTTCGATAAAGGATGCCGTAGTGCAGTTCGGCGGAGGATGCACAGGCGAAATCATTTCGGCAAACGGACTTCTGGTCACCAACCACCACTGCGGATACTCAAGCATACAGGCGCTCTCTTCGGAAGAGCACAACTACCTGGAAGACGGATTCTGGGCAATGAGCCTCGACGAGGAAATACCTGTGCCCGGGCTCAGCGTGAAGTTTCTACAGTCAATGACCGACGTGACAGGCAAGGCAAGGAACGAAAAGGCAAGGGAGGCCCTCATTGCCAAGGCAGAAGAGGAGAACCCCCACTGCTCTGCACAGATAGTAAGCTTCTTCAACGACAATGTCCAATATCTGGTCGTATACAAGGTTTACCGCGATGTCCGCTTCGTAGGGGCACCCCCAGCAGCCTCCGGCAAATTCGGCGGGGATACGGACAACTGGATGTGGCCCAGACACACCTGCGACTTCTCCATGTTCCGTGTCTACGCAGGAAAGGACAATGAACCTGCTGCATATTCCGAGGACAATGTCCCCATGAAGCCCCGCCAGTTCCTCAGCATTTCGCTCAAAGGCATACAGGAAGGAGACTTCGCGATGATCATGGGATATCCGGGATCCACACAGAGATACCAGACCGCTGCGCAGCTTGCCGACATGCTAGCGATCAATGACATACGCATCGACGCCAGGACAGTGCGCCAGGATGTGCTTTGGAAGGAAATGCGAGCCGACGACAAGGTCAGCCTGCAATACGCAAGCAAATATGCAAGTTCCTCCAACGGATGGAAAAAATGGATTGGAATGCGCGACGCCTTCGGCAAGCTTGACGTCATAGAAAGACAAAAGGCAAAGGAAGCCGATCTCGAATCATGGATCAACGGAAAGAAAAACAGGATAAAGAAATACGGCAACGCTGTCGACGAAATAGCCGCGATAGTTGACATGCGCGCCCGCGACTACCGTGCATACACCCTGCTCTCGGAAACTCTGGCGAAAATAGAACTGCTCTCACTCACCCGCAATCCTTCGGAAAGCGCATACAACAACTATGACCCGGAAGTTGACCGCAAGGTCGCACATGCCCTGGTTGACTTTTACCTGGGCAGGGTAAGCCCGCAGGACAGGATAGACATAGATTCCCTGAAAGTCGAGGAAATTTTCCGCGAAAGCGACTTCACCTCCCCTGAAAGACTCGCCGCAGCCAAAGCGGAGGGGAAAAACCTTTCGGAGGACCCTGCAAGACTCCTGTACGATGAAATTCAGAACAAGGCCATCGAACTCTATTCTACCGTAAGCGATGCGGCCGACGCGCTTAAGGCACCCACAAAGGCATACGCTGCCGCGCTGCTCGACTGGAACGCGGACAAGCCGAGTTACCCCGATGCCAACATGACCTGCAGACTGACTTACGGTACGGTCAAGGGATATGAGCCGCGCGACGGCGTGATCTACAAATACTACACGACCCTGAAAGGCGTGATGGAAAAGGAAGATCCGGGCAATTACGAATTCCGGGTGCCCGAAAGGCTCAAGGAAATATATGAGACGAAAGACTATGGGGACTATGCAAACGGGAACGGGGAACTCGTGACCTGCTTCCTCACAAACCTTGACATTACCGGAGGAAATTCCGGAAGTCCGGTCATGGATGCCGACGGCAACCTAATCGGCCTCGCGTTCGACGGCAACTGGGAAGCAATGAGCGGAGACGTGATATTTGAACCGGAACTTCAGAGATGCATCTGCGTGGACATACGTTACGTGCTGCTGATGCTTGACAAATTCGGAGGCGCCGGATATCTGCTTGACGAAATGAACATAGTGAAATGACAACAAGAGAAGACATAATCAAGGCGCTGCAGGAAGTGCAGCACCCTGCAAAACAGGACAGGGACATAGTGTCCCTCGGCATGGTACAGTCAATCGACATTGACGATCATTCCGTAACGGTCACTCTGGCTTTTTCCAAGCGCAGGGACCCTCTTTCTGAATATCTGATCGGCAGTGCGCGTGCCTCACTGATACGTCACCTGCCGTCAGATACAAAATCAGAGATCAAGACCGTTGTGGTGGACGATGATGCGCAGAAGGCAAAGAAGCCCAGCATCAAGGATCTTGACATGGACCAGATCAGCGGAATCAGGAGAATCATTGGAATAGCCTCAGGCAAGGGCGGCGTGGGCAAATCAACCGTCGCGGTGAACCTCGCCTGCGCTCTCGCCAGAGCCGGGTACAAGGTAGGACTGGCCGATGCCGATGTATACGGGCCCTCCATACCGACAATGACCGGAACGGAAGGCATGACGCCGATGGCGGAAGAAGCCGACGGCAAGGAACTGATCCTCCCCATCGAGAAATATGGGGTCAAGTGGATGTCCATCGGATATTTCGCCGAGAAGGGACAGGCCCTGATATGGCGAGGTCCTATGGCCTGCAACGCCCTGAAACAGATGATACTGCAGGTCAAATGGGGAGAACTTGACTTCCTGCTGATAGACATGCCCCCGGGAACTGGAGACATCCACATTAGCCTGATCCAGGATATTCCCGTGGACGGGGCCGTGATCGTGACCACACCCCAGACAGTCGCACTCGCGGACGTCGAAAAGGGCATCAACATGTTCCGTAACGAGAACGTGAACCGCCAGATTTATGGCCTTGTGGAAAACATGGCATGGTTCACCCCAGCAGAACATCCTGACGAGAAGTATTTCATATTCGGAAAGGACGGAGGAGCCAAGCTCGCACAGCAGTTCGGAGTTGATCTCCTCGGCCGGATTCCACTTGTCCAGAGCATACGCGAGAGCGGAGACAGTGGGGAGCCTGCAGCTCTGAGTTCACGTCCTGACGGGCTCGCATTTCTTGACCTTGCGGCGAGACTTGCCGAAAAAGCCGCATAGGAGATGGAAGTAAGGGCAAAAAAGGCACTCGGGCAGCATTTCCTGACCGACCAGCGGGCGGCACGGACCATTGTGGACGCGCTGTCCCCTGCCGGGCCCCGCGACGTGCTGGAAATAGGCCCCGGAACAGGAGTGTTGACCCGCTACCTGCTGGAGAGAGACGACATCGACCTCAAGCTCGTCGAACTTGACCAGGAAGCGGCAGACTATCTTCTCACCCACTTCCCGGGCATGCAGGGCAAACTTTACCTTGCAGACTACCTGAAGCTGGACATGCACCTGCTGTTCAGCGGGGACTACCGTATAATCGGGAACCTTCCCTACAACATATCGTCACAGATCTTCTTCAAGATTCTTGACGACAGGGACAGGATTCCGGAAGTGGTTTGCATGATACAGAAAGAAGTGGCCGACCGGATTGCCGAAAAGCCGGGAAGCCGCACCTACGGCATTCTCTCCGTACTCCTGCAAGCCTGGTACGACATAGAATACATATGTTCTGTGGAGCCGGGGGCCTTTGCTCCGCCACCTAAGGTACGCTCAGCGGTAATACGGCTCAAACGCAACGGCAGGGAGGATCTTGGAGTTGACGAAAAGCTCTTCCGCCAGACTGTCAAGACAGCCTTCAACCAGAGGCGCAAGACCCTGCGCAATGCATTGAAACCAATGCTCGCAGAAGGATTCGACAGTTCCGATCCAGTTTTTGACCTGCGCGCCGAGAGGCTCTCTGTCGAAGACTTCATCTCCCTGACCAGGATGATTTCGGCACAAAACTGCTGACAGCCGAGTCAAGGCCGCTTAAGCGCAGGCAAAGCGGCAAATCCTGAAGCGAGCAGGACGACAAGCACGATGAAAATCGAGCTTGCCCTCGAAACCGCCTCTCCGGTTCTGTAGGAAGGCGGATCAAAACGCATGACAAGCTCATGCTCCCCTGCCGGTACAACGGCGCTGCGCAGAATATCTCCCTCAAGTTCAATCGGAAGGACTTCTCCCGTGTCCTCGACTGTCAGGACCCAGCCTACCGGATAGTAGACCTCGCTGAAAACCACGCGCCCGCCTTTGTCGGAACTGTACCGGTAACGCAGTTCGTTGGGAGCGTACGAAGTCAACTCAACATTTCCGGATGCTTCGTCCGCGAACCACGCATTTCCGGCCGCGTACCGGTATCTGAGGGGAGGAATATCATCACCAATGATTATGTACCGGCAGTTCATCTCTGCAAGTCCTTCAAGGTAAGGCAGAGCTTCCTCAGCCTCCTGGACAGTCGCGGCAGATGAAATCGCGGAATACAGAGAGTTGATCTCGGGAGTCAGGGTGCTCTCGATGAATTCCTGATAGCGCTGCAGCTTGGCAGGAGAATATCCTCCTATGTTCTTGTGCCAGTACGAAGGATGCGAGTCGTTAAACACGTTGACAGTAAGGTCCAGCACCCTGTATGACAGGTCAGGATCCGAAAGGATCATCTCGTCGACCGGGCGCTTGTTGAACTGGCTCTGAAAATTGCGGGGCGTCACGAAATCATCGGCATTGAGGTATCTCTTTCCGGCGATGCAGAGATCGAACATGACCAGGATGCACACCAGCAATGCTCCGGTTCGCCTGCGGGCAAAGCGCATGTCCGCCTGTGACTCAAAGGTCTTGACCGCTTTTTTGGGGACAGAGCAGCCCCACAGCAGCAACAGATAGGATGCAGCTATCAGGATGAAAGAACGCAGGGCATCGGATACAAGCAGTCTCTGTCTGTCAGCCTGAAGGGCCTCAACCAGCACGTCCGGCTGTCCGGAATCCACACTTCCGGTGAAAGTTCCGGCAAGTGAGGGAACAAGAACAAACAACAGGCAGAATGCTCCTGTCAAGATGAAAGCCCACAGCCCTTTCTTCCTGAACTCGGCAACCGCATTTTCATCCTTGAGTATCCTGTCCAGAACGAGGAAGGCCAGAATCGGCAGCGTGAACTGGAGCACAACCAGGGCCATCGAGACAGTCCTGAACTTGTTGTACAGAGGAACGTAGTCGTAGAAAAGTCTTGTGAACCACATGAAATGGCTGCCAAGAGCAAGAAAAACCGAAAGCAGGGTCGCCACTATTATCCACCATTTCTCGCGCCCCCTGTAGATGAACAGGGCAAGCACAAAAAGGAAGATTGTCACCGCACCCATATACATGGGCCCTGCGGTGAAGGGCTGGGGCCCCCAATACATGGGAAGGCTGTCCGAAAGCGAGCGGGCATTGCCCTGGCCGGCGGATTCCAGCAACGCTATCGTCTCTGACTTGTCAGGATTCACCGAACCGGAAGACGATCCGCCGTTGAAATTCGGAATCAGCATGTTCGGAAGCTCCTCCCAACCGTATGACCAGGCCGTGGCATAATCAATGTCCAGTCCCTGCGTCTCCTTGGTACCGTCGGCAGCGGCTGTGCTGCCTCCGCGCATTGAATAAGGCGTATACTCGAAAGTCGGCAGCAGCTTGATGGCGTTGGTTGCAATTCCGGCACACCCAAGCACCAAAAGCAGGCCGGATGCGGCAAAAAAGCGTCCGAGCAGAGGCCTCCTTTCCTTGCGGCGGAGAATCCATACAAGCAGCATCAAGGCATACAGCAGTATCATGATCGCGAGATAATAGGTTATCTGCGGATGGTTTGCCTTGACCTGGAAACTCACGAAAAGGGCGAACATCGCGGCGCCGAAGCCGCAGAGAGGAAGCCATTTTTTCTTGCGGAAAGCAGCATTGTATGTGTACACGAGAGCGGCCAGCACCCAGGGAAGGAATGCAATGGCCTGCATTTTCGTATTGTGCCCAACCTGTATGATCTGAAGGTTGTAGGAACAGAAAGTGACGGCAACCGCGCCTCCGGCGGCAATCAGCGGATGCACGCCGAAAGCAAGCATCAGCAGCCATGCCCCGACAAGCGAAATGAACAGATAGGTCGCCGGACGCCTCCCCGTGAGCAGCAGGTCATAGATCTTCTGCGTCCAGTCCCCGTCAGTCGCGGCATGTATCGTCGCCGTAGGCATACCGCCGAACATGGATTCTGTCCAGGCCGTCGGATCATCGGGATGCGCTGAATTCCAATCCATCATTTCCTTTGACATGCCCTGCCAGCCGGAGATGTCACTCTGGTTCACAATCTTTCCGTCAAGCACCTGCGGGACATACGCATAGGCAAGCACCAGCATGCCGAGAATGATGCAGAAATAATAAAGTATCTTCTTTTTCATAACAATTCAACCAGTTTGCCCGTAAGGGCCCTGCGGGTATATTTGTCAATGCTCACATTGCCGCGGCGGGCATTGCAGATGAATTCAATCATGCCTTCACGTCTGTCCCAGCCGAACATCTCTCCGGCTCCGGAATCCCTGAGCACCTCGGCGGCCGCCCCGTTCTCCTGACCTATTCCAAGCACCGGGCGGCCTGACGCAAGATATTCGAAAATCTTGCCGGGAAGCACCTTGGAATATTCCGGCTCCCGCCGCAGGGGAAGGATGAGCAGATCAGCGCCCAATTGTTCTTCAATGACCTTGTCGTGAGGGAGATAGCCTAGATCCACCAGATTGGCCCCAAGGCCGCGCTCACGCACGGCATCAAGAACCGCGGCATCAGTCTTGCCTGCAAGGCGTATCTGCAGTTTCCCGGCGAATTCAGCATCGGTGCGGCATTTGTCGGCAAGGACATCCCAAAGATTCAGAGGATTTCCGTCTACAGCAAAAAGTCCGGTATGAACGACCGTGAACTTGTCCTCGTGCAAGGCAGGCGTCCTTCCGGCGAAGTCATCCTCGTCAAAGCCGTTTGTAATCAGGACCACGGGAGTCGTTGTACGGGCAGCAAAGTCGTCACGGACATAAGGAGTAACGGCTATCACGGTATCGGCTCCGTCAAGCACCTGCTGCTCGAGCCTGTGGTGACGCCGGTCGGCCCGTCGCCCGAGTTCAAGGTGCTTGTAGTAGAACATCTCCGTCCACGGGTCACGGAAATCGGCTATCCACTTTATCCCGAGTGCCCTTTTGAGTCCAAGACCGATCAGATGCATCGACTGGGGAGGACCAGTGGTCACAACGGCATCCACAGGATTGTCACGCAGATACCTTCGCAGGAACCTCACCGAAGGCCTGACCCATGACACCCGAGGATCAGGAATGAAAAAATTACCGCGAATCCACAGTGACAGCCTCTGCGAAAGGCTCTTTTGGCCTCCGCTCACAGGGTTGACTTCAGCCTGTCCCTGTTTCTTCCCTGTCAGCCTGCGGTATATTCCGTAAGGCTCCACAATACGGGTTCGCACGACTTCGGCGCATTCAGGGACATCCTTCAGCAAGCTTTCGTCGTATGCAAGCCGCTCCGGATTTTCAGGAGTATAAATCACCGGCTGCCATCCGTATTGAGGCAGATATTTGCTGAATTTCACCCAGCGCTGGACCCCCGATCCACCGGTCGGAGGCCAATAATAACTGATTATTAGCAGCCGCTTCATACGAAATTCAAAGTTAAGATATTTTGGTATAAAATTGTAAATTTGCATCTGCAACAACAAGCAGAACGCAGCCACATGAACAGACTGATCTCAATAATGGTGCTTCTCTTTTCCTTCATCGGCACCGCCCCAATCATCTTCGCATCTGATGTCCCGGCCGAAATTCCCGGGGCCAGAGTCGCGGTATACAGGCCTCTTCAAACTTCAAGCGACGAAGACCAGACTCAATTCGAAAAAATATGCTTCTTGAAAGTCATGTCACGGATTACAGTATTGTAGAGGATTCCGACTTCGGGAATTCAATCTCCGCAGGCCCAGGCTGCCTGGTCGCAGGCAACGGCCAGAAATTCTACACGCTGGTAATTCCCTCGACCGATGCCATTTCGGAAAAGGCATGGCAAGTGATGGAAGAATTTGCCTCGTTCGGAGGGAAACTGCTGTTCTGGGGAGACAAGCCGGAAGTCGACTGCCCAAGATCCGTTCACGAGACCATGCCCGAATGGACAAGGACAGTCTTCTCTGCCATGCCTGAGAGGGAGATGGAGATATACAGCAGGATTCCGGCATCCAGCCTTGACTATTCCAGGACCATCCGGGACGACGGAGACTACTTCACCCTGGAAAACAAAGGAGACGTTGAACTCATGTTTACGGCCGGTTTCGATGCAGCAGGCAAAGTGTTTCTGCTGAATCAGGACGGAAGCGAGACCCTTATGCCCTCGGAAATGAAGGACGACAGGGCCTGCGCCGAAATTGAAATGAAACCGGGAGAAAGGATTTCGCTGGCAATCAGGCCGAGCAGCGAAGAATTCAACGTGACGGATTTCGGAGCTTCAGGCAACGGCATCGAAAAAGACACAAAGGCCATTCAGGCAGCCTCAGACGCAGCCTACGGCAATGGAGGCGGAACCGTAGTGATTCCGGCCGGAACCTATCTTACAGGAGCCCTGTTCTTCCGCAACGGGGTCAACCTCGAGATAAAGGAAGGAGCCACGCTGGTCTCTACAGTGGATTCCGACGATTTTCCTCAGATACCTACCCGGTTCGAAGGCACGGAAAAATACTGGAGGTGCGCCCTTCTCAATTTCGACAACTCACGCAACGTCCGTGTATGGGGAGGAGGAACGATTCTCGGAAGAGGCCAGGAATGGGCCAAGAACACCAACAAGGACGGGCTTTGGGGCCGACCGAGGATGATATGTTTCACAAATTGTCCGGGTGGCAGCATCAAGGGCCTCACAATGAAGGATCACGCGTCATGGTGCCTGCACATACTCTACACCGACGGATTCACAATTGACAGCCTCAACATCAGCGTGAGTTCGTACGTGCCGAGTTCTGACGGTGTCGACATCGACTCCTCCAGCAACATAGAGATGACCGGCGTCTACACGAAAGTCACCGACGACTGCCTCTCAATAAAAAGCGGAAAGAACGAGGACGGAAGACGGGTAGGACGTCCAAGCATGAACATTGTCGTGAGAGGCTGCAACTTCGACGGAGGACACGGAGTTGCCATGGGAAGCGAGATTTCCGGATGCATACGCAATGTGCTCATAGAAGACTGCAGCTGCGGTGCGGAAAACAGGGCCCCGGTAAGATTCAAGTCCCAGCCGTCGCGTGGAGGCATCGTCGAGAACATAACTTTCAAGGACATGAAGCTCGACGGCTGCGGCACATTCATCGACGCAAACATGATCTGGAGAATGGTCGAGGATTACGTTCTCCCCCAGGACCAGGCTGGGCAACATACAGGTCATCAACGTCAGCGGAACAGTCAAGTCGGTGGGCAACATCATCGGGGATCCGGCAGAACCGATTCCCGAAGGGACGTTCATCTTCCGTGACTGCCGCATCAGGGCGGACAGGGGTCTGAGCCTGTCGAACGTTCTGCAGAAGAATTTCGACGGACTTGAAGCGGAGTTGCCTGCCGGAGTGCAACTGCTGAACTTCATCGAAACCGGAACTTCCGGGAGCCGTCAAAGACAATAACAAAATGGCAAAACGCGCAGAAGACACACCGCTGCTGAAACAGTATTTCAGCATAAAGGCCCAGCATCCCGAGGCAATACTGCTCTACAGGGTCGGGGATTTCTATGAAACCTATTCGGACGATGCAGTGCTCGCAAGCAAGGTGCTCGGCATAGTGCTTACAAAAAGGTCAAACGGCGACAAGGGGAGCATCGAGATGGCAGGATTCCCGCACCACGCCATCGACACCTACCTGCAGAAACTCGTCAGGGCAGGCTACAAGGTAGCCATATGCGACCAGCTTGAAGACCCGGCCCTCACAAAAACCAAACTCGTGCGCCGCGGCGTAACAGAGATCCTGACTCCCGGCATAGCCTTCGGTGAAAACATGCTGGACCAGAAAGAGCACAACTATCTGGCCGGGCTCACCTTTGAAGGCCACCAATGCGGAGCAGCTTTCCTCGACGCCTCGACAGGAACCTTCCAGGTTGCACAGGGATCAATAGACTACATTTCGACACTGCTCTCGTCCATGGGACCGAAGGAACTGGTGGTTCAGAAAGACGTGGCCAGGGCAGTCAAGGAAAGATTCGGCGATTTCTACATTACGACCCTGGATGAATGGGCGTTCATATATGACTCGGCCGTCGACAAACTCTGCAGCCAACTGCAGGTGAAGAGTCTGAAGGGCTTCGCCGTGGAAAGGTTCCCGTTGGCAATTTGCTCGGCAGGAGCATTGCTGGTTTACCTTGAACAGACCCAGCACTCAGGACTAAGAAACATCTGCTCAATCTCCAGGATTGACGAAGAGAAATTCGTCTGGATGGACCAGTTCACCATACGCAACCTCGAAATTTTCCAGAGTGCCTCCGGCAAGGACGGAGTATCGCTGGTAGACACCATAGACAGATGCTGTTCACCGATGGGCTCCCGGCTGCTGAGGCAATGGCTCTCCATGCCCATACTGGACATCAGGGAACTTGACAGCCGCTACGACATAGTGCAGCATTTCATGGAGAATCCCGACAAGCTCGAGGAAATGCAGCTGCAGATCAGCGGGACAGGCGATCTGGAACGGACCATTTCGCGTGTGGCCACCGGAAAGATTTTCCCGAGGGAAATGCTGCAGCTCGGGCGGGCATTGAGCCGCATGCAGCCCATACGTGATCTCTGCGGCGGCAGCGGAGTGGAAGCGCTGGACAAACTGGCCTCCGGAATGAAGAATACAGACAGGATTTTCAGGCTGATCACCCAAACGCTCGCCGAGAATCCGGCAGCCCAGATCGGAAAGGGTGACGTTATAGCTCCAGGAATCAGCCGGGAACTTGACGAACTGAGGAACATCTCCCGCGGAGGCAAGGAATATCTTCTGCAGATGCAGCAGAGAGAAATTGAAAGGACTGGAATCAACTCCCTCAAAATCAGCTACAACAATGTCTTCGGCTACTATATTGAAGTCCGCAACAGTTCACGCGACAAGGTTCCGCCGGAGTGGATACGCAAGCAGACACTCGTGAACGCCGAGCGCTACATAACACCCGAACTGAAGGAATACGAGGAAAAGATCCTCAATGCGGAAGCCACTATTTACGAGACTGAAAGCCGCCTCTACGGTGACCTTCTTCGCGAAGTCCAGCAGGCCATCAGGGACATCCAGGAGAATTCAGGCATAATAGCCCGCCTTGACGTG
>CABUIX010000043.1 GCA_902491795.1 uncultured Bacteroidales bacterium
ACTTGACTATCTGGAAGACCTCGGCGTACACGCCATCTGGCTCTCGCCAATCCACCCCGCAGCCTCCTACCACGGCTACGACGTGCTCGACTACGAAGCCGTAAACCCGGACTTCGGAACTGAAGAAGACTTCAAGTCCCTTGTCAGCGCAGCACACGCCAAGGGCATCAAGATTTATCTTGACTATGTGCTGAACCACACATCCAAGGACCATCCTTGGTTTCTCGAAGCGAAATCAGACACGGAAAGTCCTTTCCGCGACTATTATATATTCTCGGATGACCCGCGCGCCGACATCACTTCCGGCAAGATCCCGATGATCGCCACCGAAGGCGCCGCCGGCTATGACTCAGGCCAATGGTTTCCCGCGGTAAGCGGAGGCGGCGGAGCCCAGAAGGTCAAGTTCACACTCTCTCTCGACGGCTCCGGAAAGCCCTCGGCGCTGACTGTGGAGCAAGTGGAGCAAACAAGCAACTCCGGCACCCAGGACAGCGGCATCTGGCTTTACTACGGAGACGAGCAGATGCAGGAATTCTACTCCGACGGCGACGAATGCAGCCTAAGCCTCGAATTCGACAGCGACTGGGGATTGCTCATACGCACGAGCGCCACCCAGTGGGACAATTACAAATACGGCGGATCCACCGGGAGCAACCACCTCGAATGGGGCGTTCCGCTGCCTCTCACTTCAGGCAGCGGCGCACTGGACATACTCATGCCCTACATGAGTTCCACGATGTACCACTCCCACATGTGGACCTCATGGTTCGCCGACCTCAACTACGGCCCCGCATCGGACTGCGAGAACTCTCCGGCATTCAACTCGCTCTGCGAGTCTGCGGAGAAATGGATAGGACTCGGGGTGGACGGATTCCGCCTCGATGCCATCAAGCACATCTACCACAACGCCTCGAGCGACGAGAATCCCACTTTCCTCGGGAGTTCTATGACCGCTGCAACGCTGCATACAAGGCCGCAGGCGGCGAAGGAGACATCTATATGGTCGGGGAGCACCTCAGCGCAGCAGAAGAAGTAGCGCCATACTACACCGGACTGCCGGCCTTCTTTGACTTCAGCTTCTGGTGGACCCTCAGGGACGCCATCAATGCCGGCAACGGCAGCAACTTCGTCGGGACCATACAGGGCTACCGTGAACTGTACGGACAGTACCGCAGCAACTTCATCGAGGCGACCAAGCTCTCCAACCACGACGAGGACAGGGCAGGCAGTTCACTCAACCGCGACCTGAACAAGATGAAGCTTGCGGCCGCAGTCCTGCTGACAGGTCCCGGAGAGCCCTACATCTACCAGGGAGAGGAACTCGGGTACTGGGGGACAAAAACCGGAGGGGACGAATATGTGCGCACCCCCATAATGTGGAACGCCGACGGCAGCGGGCTTGCCGATGCCAAACTTTCCGGAAAGGTCGACAGGACGATGCTGAGCTCCAGCATATCAGTGGAGAGCCAGTCCGCCGACGAGAATTCCCTTCTCAATGTCTACCGCAAGTTCGGAGTGCTGCGCGACAGCTACACCGCACTCTCGAAGGGAAGCTTCGACTACTGCGCATCTGCAGCATCATCCCAATCGGTTTCGGCATGGTACCGTGTCGACGATGACCAGAGGATCCTGGTGGTGCACAACTTCGGGGCAAGCCCGGCGAAACTCAACTTCTCAAATGACAACCTGTCCGCAATGATAGCCTCAAACGGGACTGTCACGGTCAGCGGAAGCAGCCTGACCCTCGGCGGATACGCTTCAGCAATATTCCTGCAATGAAAAAATTACTGACAATAATGGCATGCCTGACAGCAATGACTGCCTGCAACAAGCAAACAGCCGGAAATGAAGGGACCGGCGAAGGCGACAAGCCGACACCTCCCGCCGAAGCAACGGAGCAGACACCCGGCCTCGACATATTCTACAAGGGAGGAACCATGTGCTTTGCCTCATATTTCGAGGATGCCGGGCTCGTGTACCGCGAAAACGGACAGCCGGCGGATCCTTACGGCTCAATGAAGGAGCACGGGGCCAACTGCGTCCGGCTCCAGCTCGACATGCTGTCGTTCGCGAAAAAGGAAGGCCAGACCATCGACTGGCAGACCATGGACAGGGTAATCGAAGACTCCTGGAGGGCAAAGCAACACGGACTCGAGATATTCCTGACCATGAAGCCCGACTACGACATCTATACTGTAAATCCCACGAGCCACAACAACATCCCCGGGCAATGGGCCAACCTCAGCGAAAGCGATCTCGGACAGGCTCTCTATGACTGGGTCTACGACAGCCTCACAAAACTTGCCGAAGAAGGCATCTTCCCCGCAATCGTGGCTGTGGGCAACGAGGTCAGCGTGGGATTCCTCAAGCCCTCGCCGGATGCTGCTGCCGACAACCTGCGTACAGGGAGGCTGCTCAAATATGCCCACCAGGCCGTCAGGGACTACGCTGCCGACTGGAACCCCGCATGTCTGTCGGCAGTCCACGTGGAAAACCCGTCCCGGGCAGCATGGTGCATAAACCAGATCGAGACTGCCGGGGCGACTGACTACGACATAGTTGCCGTCTCATGGTATCCCGGTTCGAAGATAGGGCACAGCCTGCCGGCCGGACAGGACATGAAAGCCTTCGCAGGCTCTTTCGGCGACAAGAAGATGATGATTGTCGAGACTGCCTACACTTTCACCGACGGCATGTCAGGCGGAAAGTGGCAGGGAGACAACTGCAACAACGCCTATGACTACCCAGACTGGGGAAGCGACAGCGAGAATGCCGGGAACTACACCCCCGCAAAAGCCAGGGAATGGCTGCGCAGCCTTGCCGAAGACATACGAGCCGGCGGCGGAGCCGGACTGCTCACCTGGGGCACAGAATCACTTCCCGCTGAAGGAATCTATACCTACCCTGCCGACTGGGCCAAGGGAAGCACTTGGGAGAACAACTCTTACTGGGACTTCACAGACGGCAACAATCTCCATGAAGGCATAGACTGGATGAAAGACACAGAACAATGAAAGATATGAAAAAACTCCTGCTACTGATCAGCCTTGCACTGCTCGCGGTGTCATGCGGGCAGGACAAGAAGACGGCTGAACCCGCGGACTACAAGAGCGAGGCCGTGGTCTATGAACTCAACATCAGGCAAATGACGCCGGAAGGCACGTTCGCCGCAGCGGCGGAAAGGCTTCCCGTGCTCAAGGAACTCGGAGTGGACATACTCTGGGTAATGCCTCTCTATCCTATTGGCGAGCTCAACCGCAAGGGCACGCTCGGATCGTACTATGCGATCAGGGACTACTGCGACGTCAACCCGGAATTCGGCACGCTCGCGGACTTCGACGCGTTCCTCTCCAAAGCCCACGAACTCGGATTCAGGCTCATCATCGACTGGGTGGCCAACCACACCTCCCCGGACCATCCTTGGGTCACCGGAAAGGATCCCTCATGGTACGTCCGCGACGAGAACGGCAACACCATAGTCGAATATGACTGGACCGACATAGCAAAGCTCAACTATGAAAACCGCGAAATGCGCGCCGAAATGGAGAAGTGCATGCGGTTCTGGCTTGACCGCGGAGTCGACGGATTCCGCTGCGACATGGCATCGCTCGTCCCCCAAGACTTCTGGTCAGACGTGATTTCAAAGTTCCGCAGCGAATACGGCGACCTGTATTTCCTTGCCGAAGGCGAGGAAGCATGGCTGCACGAAGCCGGATTTGACGCCACCTACTCATGGAAGCTCCACCACCTTCTGAATGACATCGCCCAGGGCAAGGCAAATGTCGACAGCCTCTCAAGCTACATCGCATGGAACCAAAGCAACTACCCCGCCGATGCCCTGCGGCTCGCATTCACCTCAAACCACGACGAGAACTCATGGAGCGGAACCGAGTTCGACAGGATGGGAGATGCCTGGAAGGCCATGACAGTGCTCTGCTGGACGCTTCCCAACGCCCAGCCGCTGATATATACAGGACAGGAAATAGGCTATGACCACAGTTTCGCCTTCTTCGAGAAGGACCCGATAAGCGAATGGAAAACCAACGCGGTGACCGACTTCTACCGCAAGCTCGGTGAAATCAAGCATTCTCATCCGGCTCTCAACGCCGGGGAAGGCAGTTTCGAGATACTTTCCACCGACAACAACACCCTGGTATTCAAGAGGACGAACGAAGGTGACGAAGTCACCGTGAGCGTACAGCTCGAGGCCCCCTGGGCATGGAGCATCAGTTCCGACAGCGACCTGATAAGCCGCATCGAGCCCCCCTGCTGGTGGACCGGAATGAAGACGGATCTGCAGCTTCTCGTGTACGGCCAGGGAATCGGAGACTGGAATGTCGAAGTCAAAGGAGGAAAGGGAGTGAAAGTGGCTGATGTCCACAAGGCCGAAAGCCCGAACTATCTTTTCGTTGACATGGACATCGCACCCGATGCCGAGCCCGGCACCTATACCCTGCTCTTCACAAAGGACGGAAAGACCATCCGCAGGGACTACCAAATCCTCGAGAGGCGCGAAGGATCGGCCGGGCGCAAGAGCTTCGGCACTGACGACGCCATCTACCTTATCATGCCCGACCGTTTCGTCAACGGAGACCCGTCCAACGACAACAGTCCCTGCACCACGGAAAAGGCTGACCCCGAAGCCTTCTTCGGCAGACACGGAGGAGACATTCAGGGCATAGAGGACCAGCTGGACTACATCGCGGATGCCGGATTCACGGCAATCTGGAACACCCCGCTACTCGAGGACAACGAGCCGGAATCATCATACCACGGATATGCCTGCACCGACTACTACAGGATCGACCCCCGTTTCGGAAGCAACTGGAAATACCGCGAGATGGTGGAAATGGCACACGACAGGGGCCTCAAGGTCATAATGGACATCGTGACCAACCACTGCGGCGACAAGCACTGGTGGATGCAGGATCTGCCCTTCGCCGACTGGGTGCACCAGTGGCCCGAATACACGCATTCAAACTGCGCCTTCTCGGCACAGAATGATCCGTACTGCTCCGAACTGGACCGCATCAACATGACAAGCGGATGGTTTGACACCTCAATGGTCGACATGAACCTCGACAACCCCTGGCTGCTGCAGTACTTCAAGCAGTGGGCAGTATGGTGGATCGAATGGGCGGACCTCGACGGATTCCGTGTCGACACCTATCCCTACAACGAGAAATATCCGATGTCGGAGTGGTGCAGCAGCGTGCGGGCCGAATATCCCGGATTCAACATAGTCGGAGAAGTATGGTCCGGCAATGTCCCGGAAGTCGCCTACTGGCAGGCAAACAACCCCAACCGTGACTCCTTCAACTCAAATCTGCCCTCGATCATGGATTTCCCTCTCTACAACGCAATCTGCGCCGGAATAAACGCCGACAGCGAAAGCTGGGACGAGGGCATCACCAAGGTCTACAACTCGATGGCGAACGACCAGTACTACGAGAACCCGCAGAACATGATGATCTTCCCTGGCAACCATGACACCGACCGCATCGGAGACATCGTCGGCAAGGATCCCGCAAAGCAGAAGCTTGTGATGACCCTTATGGCTACCCTGCGCGGATATCCGCAGATCTTCTCGGGCGACGAGCTCATGGCCGTGTCGCGCGACCGCTCACAGGGACACGGCGGACTCAGGGTGGACTTCCCCCTGAATTGGGAGGAAGATCCCGTAATGAAGGACATGCACGACTACGTGAGCGCCCTGTTCAACTGGAGAAAGACCTCAGATGCCGTCCAAAACGGCAACACCCTGCATTTCCTCACGAGGGACAACACCTACGCATACTTCAGATACACCGACGACCAGGCAGTGTTCGTCTTCATCAACAACAACGCAGAACCTCGTGAAATTCCCTGGGCCGACTACGCCGAATTCACCGGCCGGCTCTCAGGAGAAGGACGCAATGTCGTAAGCGGAGAGACATTCAACCCCGAAAACTGCACAGTTCCCGCAAAATCAAGCCTAGTGATAGAATTCAAATGAAAAAGTTCATGATAATGCTTGCCGCACTTGCAGCCGCCGCACCGTCATTTGCCGCTGCCTCCCCCGCCGCAAGCCTCAAATCACCCGACGGCAACCTCGAGCTCAGTTTCTGGCTCGAAGAAAAAGGAGTACCAAAATATTCACTTACCCACAAGGGCACCGACGTCGTGCTTCCGAGCCTTCTCGGGTTCGAACTGCGCGGTACGGTGAAGTCCGAGAAGATCACCTTCGATGGAGATGAAATCACCAAGACAGACCTCAAGCCCTGCTACTCGTTTGCCGAAGGATTCGAACTCACCGGCACCGAGACCTCGACTTTCGACGAGACCTGGGAACCGGTATGGGGAGAAGAGTCGCAGATCCGCAACCACTACAACGAGCTGCTGGTCAAGCTCTGCCAGACAGAAAGCGGGAAGCTGATGAACATCCGCTTCCGCCTGTTCGACGACGGTCTCGGATTCAGGTATGAGTTCCCCGACGGGCAGCCTCTGACCTACTTCGTGATAAAGGAAGAACTGACGGAGTTCGCGATGGCAGGAGACCACTTCAGCTGGTGGATTCCCGGCGACTACGACACCCAGGAATACGAATACGGCGAATGCCGCCTCTCGGAGATCAGCGACAATTTCGAGAAGCAGGTTGTAGGCAACAGCTCGCAGACCTTCTTCAGCACCAGCGGAGTCCAGACCTCCTTCCAGATGAAGACAGACGACGGCCTCTACATCAACATACACGAGGCGGCACTTGTGGACTACCCATGCATGCATCTGCTCGTTGACGGGAAGACCCACGTGCTGCGCGCCTGGCTCACCCCAGACGCCCAGGGATGGAAAGGATACATGCAGACCCCCTGCAACACTCCGTGGAGGACCGTACAGGTGGCCGAGTCGGCAACCGAGCAGCTTGCCAGCAGACTCGTCCTCAACCTCAACGAACCCTGCTCCTACGAAGACGTCAGCTGGATACATCCGGTGAAATACATGGGAGTATGGTGGGAGATGATAGCAGGCTACGGCACATGGGCCTACACGGACGCCACTTCCGTAAAGCTTGACAGTTTCGATTACGCAAGCGCAAAACCCAACGGGAAGCATTCGGCCAACAACAAGAGAGTCAGGGAATACATCGACTTCGCCGCAGAGAACGGTTTTGATGCCGTTCTCGTGGAAGGATGGAACATCGGCTGGGAAGACTGGGCGAACTGCAGCAAGGACTATGTGTTCGACTTCGTGACGCCCTACCCCGACTTCGACATCGCCGCACTCAACGAGTACGCGCATTCGAAGGGAATCGAGCTCATAATGCACCACGAGACATCAAGTTCCGTGCGCAACTACGAGAGGCACATGGAAGCCGCCTATGACCTGATGAACAAGTACGGATACACTTCTGTCAAGTCAGGATATGTCGGGGACATCATCCCCCGCGGCGAATACCACTACGGACAATGGATGGTCAATCACTACCTCTATGCCGTGAAGAAGGCTGCGGAGCACAAGATCATGGTCAACGCCCACGAGGCGGTGCGCCCCACCGGACTCTGCAGGACCTACCCGAACCTGATCGGAAACGAATCGGCTCGCGGAACCGAATACCAGGCATTCGGAGGGACTTCGCCCAAGCACGTGACAATACTGCCGTTCACAAGGCTGAACGGAGGCCCCATGGACTACACTCCCGGAATTTTCGAACAGAACCTTGAGGAGTGGTGCGGCAACAGCTCCCATGTCAACGCAACCATCGCAAACCAGCTGGGGCTGTACCTCACGATGTACTCACCCCTGCAGATGGCGGCCGACACCCCGGAACATTACGCCAAATTCATGGACGCATTCCAATTTATCAAGGATGTCGCTTTGGATTGGAGCGAAAGTCGCTATCTTTGCGCAGAACCCGGAGACTACATAGTGGTGGCAAGAAAGGCCAAGGACAGCGGCTTGTGGTTCTGCGGCGGCGTGACTGACGAGAACGCAAGGGAATTCGAGATCAGTCTCGACTTCCTGCCCGAAGGCAAGTTCACGGCAGAGATCTACGCCGATGCACCTGATGCCCACTACAAGACCAACCCCCAGGCCTATGAGATCACTTCGCGCAACGTCACTGCAAAGGACAGCATAAAGATCAGGATGGCGCCAGGTGGAGGTTTTGCGATAGCCTTCAAGCCACAGACCGAAAAACGCTAAATCAAGTATATATGCAGACGACATTCAAGATAGAGTACATGACCGAATGGGGCGAGAGCCTCGTGCTGATGCTCGGAGGCAGGAGATACCCCATGAACTGGAACGACGGGGGAATATGGAGCGTGACCGTAAAGGACTGCAGGCGTGAGGACCTGAAGAAATACGGCTATGCCGTGATGCGGGAAGGCCTGATATGGCGCACGGAGTGGGCCTCACACCGTGCATCAAAGGCTGCCGCCGTCATTGAAGACAAGTGGATTGACTGTCCGGTCCCCGGATGTCCATTCCCGAGAGCGCACCAGGCGGCCATGTTCGACGAGCCCGGCTTCCGCGGCGCAGGCACCGCAATCCCCGTATTCTCCCTGCGAAGCGAAAGGGATTTCGGAATCGGGGAATTCAGCGACCTGCACGGTCTTGTCGACTGGGCGGCATCCACCGGGCAGTGCATCATCCAGCTCCTTCCTGTCAACGACACCACGAGAAAAGGCGAATGGAAGGACTCTTATCCCTACAGTCCAGTGTCTGCATTTGCCCTGCATCCCATATACATGAACCTCCAGGCTCTCGGAATCAAGAGCGGAGTCAAGTTCAACAAGCTCCAGCAGGAACTCAACTCCCTGCCTGAAATAGACTGGCCCAGAGTGTTCGCAGCCAAGATGGGATACATACGCAAGGCATGGCTGCGCAGAGGAGCAAAGGACCTGGAAAGCACGGCATACAAGCGTTTCGCCGAGGAGAACGCGGAATGGCTTGGAGAATATGCCGAATTCTGCGCCAGGAGAGACAAACTCGAGCCGGAATACTACTGCTGGATGCAGTATCATCTTGACAAGCAGTTCTTCGCGGAAGTCAAGTATGCCCGCTCCAAGGGAGTGTCCTTCAAGGGAGACCTCCCCATCGGAGTAAGTGCCGACAGCGCCGAAGCCTACTGGCATCCGGAGCTCTTCAATCTGGATTCCACCGCCGGAGCACCGCCCGACTATTTCAGCAGGGACGGACAGAACTGGGGATTCCCCACCTACAACTGGGACGAGATGGCCAAGGACAACTACGCATGGTGGAAAGCCCGCCTGAGGAAGATGTCGCGTTATTTCGATGCTTTCCGCATAGACCATATCCTCGGATTCTTCAGGATATGGGAGATTCCTGCAGGAGTCAAGAGCGGAATGCAGGGCCACTTCAACCCGGCGCTTCCGTATTCAGCTGCAGAAATATACAACATGCAGCTCCCGATCGACGGTCTTTTCCATGAGGACCCGCGCAATCCAGGAATGTACCAGCCGCTGATAGCTCCCGCATCACAGAATCTGCCGCAGTGGCAGCAGGAACGGTTCGGAAATCTCTACAACGACTTCTTCTATCACCGCCACAATGATTTCTGGCGCCGCAATGCGGAGAAGAAACTGCCTGAACTTCTCAGCGCGACGGGAATGCTGGCCTGCGGAGAGGATCTCGGAATGATTCCCGACTGTGTGCCGGAAGTAATGGACCATGAGAAAATTCTGTCGCTCAAGATGCGCGGAATGGAGCAGAAGGGTGAATGGAAATACCTGAGCGTATGCGCCACATCCAGCCATGACATGGAGACGCTGAGGATGCAGTGCCAGGACGATCCCGAACCATGGGAAGTTCGGAACATGCTCAACGAATTCCTGAACTCCCCCTCAATGCTTGCAATCTTCCCCCTGCAGGACTGGCTGGCTCTCGACAAGTCGTTGCGCCGGCCTGACAGAAGCCAGGAAAGGATAAACGAGCCTGCCGATCCCGACCACAAATGGAGATTCCGCATGCACCTCGATGTCGACAGGCTCAAGGATGCGTCCGAACTCAACGCCCAGATATACGGAATGCTCAAGGACAGTTACAGGTTCAGATAGCAGTAACACCGCTCAAAAGAATAAAGTCCGCACAGGAGGCGGGAAAAGCCTCCTTTTGCGGACTATATTTTTTTTCGCTGGATCAACCACGAGACGATATCAATCGCGAAAAGCAATACTGCCGCAACAATGACCGGAGTGTTGCCGTCGGCGATTCCGCTTGCCAGCATTCCGCAGAGGAATACTGCAATCTGAACGTAAAACAGGATTCTGACGTATCTTCCCGGCCGGGGCTCAGCCTTTCCGAAAGAGACCATGGCCATCCTGACCAACGCGGCCAGAAAAAGGCAAGCCGCTGCCACCATGCCGGCAAGCGACAGAGAGCGTGGAAGCTGAAGGAAGCTTGCCGCAAAGACAAGAAAGATTCCGGACTCGAGCATAAGGAATGCCGGTTTGTCTTTTCTTGCGTCTTCCAGCTGCTTCAGCTGTCGTACTTCATCCTCGGTAAGTTTACGCATATTCATATTTTTTGTCTCACTTCTCAATAACCGCCGGTACAACCCACTGGTGGATTCTCCGTGAGTTCCATCCGGTTATATTCCGTTGCGGGCGGGACTTTTTCCGCCCGACGGTTCACTGTTTCTTCAATGTAGGCAATGCTCCGGTGAGTTCGTAACGCCACTCGAATTTCCTGTCACGCCAGCAACATGCTCGGAGCTACTGACGCTGCCAACATGGTAACAGGTCGAAGCTATACCATTATTACAAACCGGAGCCGAATTCACGCAGTAATGCCATCAAGCGACGTATGCTTTCCTCGACGTCCGAGGGGGCCGGAATGGCACGATATGCCAAATCCGGGAGTTCACCCATGTAAACTGTCTGCAAGTTGCCCCAAACCTGCGGCAGATCTGTCATCAACGGGGACTCCTCCAGTCGCCGGTCACGCCAGCCTTCGGGCTTGTCAAAGCTCTGCCGGTCGTGTTCGAGCAGTGACCTGAAATCTTCGGGGAAAGCATCGCTATGAAGATACGTGAGGCACTCTTCATCTTTCAGCAGATGATGCAGATCGTAGAAATGACGGATTTTGGCCGTCAACTGCGGCATATACAGATCGGCCAGCGAGCATCGGATGAGTGACACCAATTTCTCGGTCAGTGTGCGGCGACGGTCAAGCACATTGACCTCGAACGGCTGCATCCCGTATTCCTCTATCATACGGTTGTTGCCGGTAGCCTGCAGGAACTCTGTCAGGAAACTGCGGATGGTACGTCGCTCGAAGGGATATGGATTGGCAAAGCTGTTGATTTCCACCAAGAGTTGCCCAGCCCGGATTGCTCCGACCTGTTCCGTATCTATGGCCCGGGGATAAGTGTAAAACGCCTTGTGGTAATGCGATCCCTTGCTTGTCAAGCCGGGGATGACCTGTTCCTCCAGTCCGGCTGTCATATTCTTCGATGTGCGGCGAATGAGTTTCTTGAGCTGGTTTCCGCTCAGTGTCCATGCTTCGGCGATGGCAACGTCAATATCCTCGGAGAAGCGTGCCCCGATGCCGTAGGCCTTGGTCAGGGAAGTTCCGCCCTTGAAAATGGCGCGATTATCCTTGTCTCCGGCAGCCATAAGCGACAGCGAACGGCAGATCCAATAGTCTTTCTCGATAAAGACACTCTTGATGCCGAGTCCGCCGTCCTGTACGGGACGTGCAGCCGCTTCGATGGCATCGGCAAACAGTTGCTGATCCTCGTGTAATCTCATACGATGTTCCATTTTAATTTGGTGGGCAATGCCTGTATGCTTACAGGAAGTTTATAGGTCGTGACCCCATTGAGTGTCGCACGCAGTTGTCGGGTGTCAGTGCCAAGGCTGTCAAGGATAGCACCCAACAATGCCCGGACATACGGAGAATAGTTTTCCGCCAGTTCCGTCAACCTCTCCCGGTCTCTTTCCGGCATGGGAGCTATCAGTCGGGTAATTCCCCGCACGCAATCGTCAGGTGACGTCGCCGGGATTTCGCGAAGCAATTTGAGCGCGTCAAGAATCAGCAGCAGAGGGATGTTCTCCTGTGTGATTGCATTGGACTGTACAAGGAAAGACACGTTGTATTCGCCCCGTTTCATAGGCCGACGGTATTTGTTCGTGCCTATCGTAATGGCCGATGAGATTTGTGTCGTCAGACCCAACTGCGCGAATGCGGCCGTACCGGTCATATAGCCGATTGGCTTGCCGTTGCGTTCCAGAAGGTCCTTGACCACCTCTGCCACCGGGGGCTTCAATGTGCCGAACACCGTCTGTTTCGGCTTGTAGTACCGTCCTTTGGCAATCTTGAGGAGTGAGCCTGCGGCCACCAGGCGGCTGAGAGCCTTGACCAACGCAGGCTGGTATTCCGGAGGCACATTGAAATCGGCAATGGTAAGCACCTTGCCCGGAGGCGTGGCGTCCAGTATTTCCTGTACCTGTTTAGTAATCACCATAATCGAACTGTTTTGTTCCGGATGCAAAGATAATAAATGTCATGTTTTTTACTGCAAAAACATGACATTTATTATCATCTTAAATCTTCAAGGAGCTAGAGAAATGGAAGGACTACGCATCCGTTCTCTTCACACCAAAGTCAAGGATGAGGAGGGCCCTGGCATATACCCAGCTCTGCTGCCACGACTTGGCCGATAAGTCCTTGACAGCAGATACCGTACCGACAACAACGGAGAGGTGAATGCAATCCGTCCGCGCAGCGATCGTATACTTTCCTCTTCAGCAGTTGCAAGGCTCACGACATAGATGCTCGAACCTGACTGGAAGACGCACTTCTCAATAACCGCCGGTACAACCCACTGGTGGATTCTCCGTGAGTTCCATCCGGTTATCTTTCGTTTCGGGCGGAACTTTTCCCGCCCGACGGTTCACTGTTTCTTCAAGGTTGGCAATGCTCCGGTGAGTTCGTAACGCCTCTCTGAACCTGCACTCTGCAAGGCGGTGTTCATGGCATCAACGGCGTTCTGCCAGGTAACGGTTGTGCCGTCCACCTTCGTGGCTCCACCGTTGTCATTGTCGGGGAGGCCGCTCCAGTAGCAGGCGGTCAGGGTACCGGATATGTTGTATCCCACCACGCCGCCGATACGGGAGGTGCCGGAGACGTTGCCCGAGGCAGTGCAGGCGGTCACGGTGCCGTAGTTGTCTCCCACCACGCTGCCAACAATGTCGCCGCCGGTTATATTCACGTTTTCCAGCGTCAAGTTCTGCACCGTGCCACCGGAGTCGAGGAAGTCAATCATCCCCACATAGTTTCCATACTGGTTGATAGTCAGCCCCGTGATGGTATGGTTGCCGCCGTCGAAGGTGCCGGTGTATCGGTTATCGTAGTCTCCTATCGGCGTCCACTCTTTGCCAGTAAGGTTGATGTCGTCGGTCAGGGTGCAGTTCAGCAAGAGGTTGCCCTGTGCGGCTTCGTTCCATGCCAGCAGGCCGTCGGCGTTGTAAACCTCGTAGGTCCTGCCGTCCTCCGACACGGTGTATCCCGGGTCTGCCGCGGTGAGGGTGACGGTAACATTGTAGATGTACTTATAGCCGGCTTTCCATTCGGTGTCTTTCTGTAGCATGTAGTAGAACGGGCCGTAGCCGGTGCCGTCCTTCTCGGCGGTGAAGGCCAGCAACCGTGTGCCCGCCGTCACATTCTGCGGAATGACGAGGGCCTCGTAGGTGGCGAAGCAGCCTGTCGCCGGAGTACTGGCAAGATGGGGACTGATGCTGCCTTTAGTGGTGCCGGGTGTCCATGTGCCGAGCCAACGCCCGTCAGCGTCCACGGCTTTCGGGAGGGTGAACGCGCCGTCCAGCGCAAGGATGTCACCCTCGCCGATAGTCAGGCTGATGTCGCCCGGCGTGGCACTGATGCTTTCGGGCAGACCGTCACTCTTGATGTTCACCACCACCTTGGCGGTCTGGTGGTAGAAGGTGAGGGCGGGCGTTTGGGCGAAGCTCACGGTCTTGGATTCACTGCAAAGCAGGTCTCCCGACTGATAGTCCGCATCGCGGCTCTGGTCTTCCTCCACACTCCAAGTCCAATCGTTGTTTTCCACCATGATATTCGGGTAAAGACCCTGCACGGTGATGGGACTTGGTTTTGTCCAATAGTATTCGCCGGACAGGTTGCCTTTATCATCCACCGTGTAGTCATACCACTCCGTGCCGTCCCCGTCGGTTACCTGCAGGGCTATCGTCTCATTGCCGTTCCACCGGTTGTCCACGGTGGCGCGGGTGTCGGCGCTGCCCTCTATGGCGGCGGTCAGCGTCAGAGGCTGCGTGCCGTCGGGCAATGTTCCCGCATCGTCCTGCGTGCAGGCTGCGGCCGCAAGGAGCAGGGCGAGTGCCGGGAATGTATATAGGGTATATCGTTTCATATCGTCCTGTTTTTACTTCTTCTTCAATACAGGCAGACCATCGGTGCCGGATGTCCATTGATAGTCGTTGCCGGTAAGGGCAGCGTTCATGCCTGCGACGGCGTTCTGCCAAGTGGTCGTACCCTCCACCTTCGTAGCATCTACCGTTCCTCCTTGATTACTATAAACTCCTTGTCCGGCATTGCCGCCCCAGTAGCAGGCAGCGACGGAGCCGTCGTTAATACATGCTATTCCGCCCATCGGTGTTCCTCCAGTACTATTGTGTCCCTCCAACTGTCCGTTATACCAACAGCCAATAATGCTACCGTTGTTGATAGACGCAATGCCACCGACAGCACCGCTATTTGCAGTAATATCTCCCTTTACGGAGCAGGCAGTAATGGTGCCGTAGTTTGAATTTGCTATGCCGCCGGCCGCACCGTTTTGCTGCACAGTGTAGCTCACATTTACCAATTGTAGGTTCTTCACCGTTCCGTTACTCCCGATACCATCGAACAATACAGCATTCCCACCGTCTGTTGAGTTTGTGGTGATGCTCAGTCCCGTGATGCTGTGTCCCTGTCCGTCGAAGGTGCCTTGATAACCGGTATTAGAACTGAAACCACTGCCTATCGGTGTCCACGTCTCGCCCGTCAGGTCAATGTCGGCGGTGAGGGTGATATTGAGTGTCGGGTCGGTCTGCACAGCCTCTGCCCATTCCTTCAGGCCGTTAGCGGTGTAGACTGTGTAGCTGCCGTCGTCCTGTATGAAATAACCCAAATCCTCTGCCGTGCCGCTCTCGCTGCCGCCGTCAGTCCAGCCGCCGATGGTGCAGCCCTCCAGCGTCAAGCCGGTGGCGTTCACATTGACGGTGTAGGTGTAGCGGCTGCCGGCTGCCAGCACCACATCGCTATGCGGACGGAAATAGTAAGTACCTCCGCCTAAATCCACCTGTATGAACGGGGTATTCGCCTTCACGGTCTGCGGTGCGGTGAGGGCTTCGTAGGTGTCGCCGCCCGCCTCGTAGGTGCGGATAGTGGCGGGATTGCTGTTATCCGTGCCCAAGCCGGTGACATAAACATCGGCTCCCGACACGCTCGTGATGCCGGCGCCCGGCTTAAGAAGAACCGTTATACGCGCCGTGCGGTGGCTGAACTCAAGCGTCGGGTTGTCGAACTGCACGGTCTGGGCTTCGGCGAAGATGAAGTCGCTGCCCTCGAAGCCTTCCTTCGTGCTTTGGTCTGCCTTTACTACCACATCGGGCATCGTGGTGCCGTATGGCCACCATGCCGAAACGGTGATGTCCTCGCGGCTTGTCCACCAGAAGGGGTCGGTGTCGCTGCTCAGGGTGGCAGACTGGTAGCCGTCGGCATCGGATGCCGTCACATCGTATTGCTTCACCGTGCCGCCCACACTGAGGGCTACGGTCTGTACGCCCTGCCAGTTGCCGTCCACGGTGGCGCGTGAGGCAGGGGTTGCCACGGCTTGCAGGCCGGTGGCGCGGATTACCAATGGATACTCGCCCTCGGGCAACGTGCCGCCGCCGAGATCGTCCTGCGTGCAGGCAGTCGCTGCAAAAAGCAGGACGGTTGCTGCGGACAGTATATGCAATGGAAGTCTAATGTTCATATTCTTAGTTCTTTAGGAATGATATACTTAAAGGTCTGCATTCACATTGCCGCCGTTCACCGGGTTCCAGTCGCTGATAGTGGCTGAGCTGATGCTCAGGTCCTTGTTGCGGACGGTGACGGTGTAGGTGTAGTTGTTGCCGGCTTTCAGTGCGCCGTCGGGAATGGTGAGCGTGGCGGTGTAGGGCTGGCTGTTGTAGTACACGCTCAGTCCGATGCTTGCCTTGGTCTGCGGGAAGAGGATGACCGACGAGGTGAGTGCGCCGTTCAGTTCCATTGTAAGGTCGGCTGTCTGTGCGTTCGCATCCGTTTCTGCCGTGCCGGTGGTGGTGTCGAAGCTGCCCTCCAGCACCAGTCCGGAGAGTGTGTAGCCGGTGGGTTTGATGGTATTGAAGTCCACGCCGCTGCCCTCCTTGAAGGTGAGCGTAATCTGGCTCATGCAGTGGTGGAAGGAACAGTCCTTGCCGCCTGCATCAGTGTCGTCGGTAAAGTTCACTTCAGGATTGTGCGTACTGGCAGTGGCACCGGTGGCATAGAGGAAGTCGATGGCGGGCTGGTCCTGCTGCGCCGTGGCATCGGTGGTGGCGGTCAGTGTCCCACCGTCCGCATCGTAAGGATAGTAGGCGGAGAAGGTGGTCGGGTCGTCATCTTGGAAGAAGATAATGGTTCCTGTCGGTGTGAACTTCCCGCTTTCCCACCGGTATGGTACGTTGGTGTAGCCGAAGCGGCTTTCGGAGATGCCTATCTCGTCACGTTCCGCCCAGGCGGTTCCGCTGGCGCGGGTGGATACGGCATCTGAGATTTCGGCGTTAATCACTGCGGCCACGGAATCATCGTTCAGGTTCTCGTTGTCGTTATTGCAGGCTGCCAGTGCGAGGGCGAGCGCCGCAAGTGCAAAAAATCTTGTCTTCATTATATCTGTCATTTTATTAGTTACAAATCGGCGTTTACATCATCACCTTTCACTTCTTCCCAGCCGGTAATTCCGGCTCCGTCCACTTCCATGCCTTCGGGAGTCTCAACCAGCGTTCCGCCGAGGGTCAGCGATTCGCCCTTTCCGGTGTTGAAGGCCGCGAGAGCTTCCGTAAGGTCGCTTTTCAGCGTGGTGGGGGTCGGGTTGCCGTCAGCATAGCGGATTTCGCCCGTCAGCAGCTGTTCCGTGCCGGTCACACCCAGCAGCCGCACCGTGGCCTTCCACTTGCCGGCATCATCACCTTCGGTTATCTTGGTGAAGGGCAGCACGACGTTCGAAGCGGCTCCGTAGGTATCGGTTGCGAAGTCGAGTGTTCCGGCTGCACCCGTCAGATGGGCAACAATCTCCGTGATGC
>CABUIX010000044.1 GCA_902491795.1 uncultured Bacteroidales bacterium
CCAAGACCGACAGGGAATATGTCCGCGTCGTGCTGCAGAAGAACAAGGTAGAGAAACTTCCTGTGGTCGACAAGGAAGGACATATTGTGGGTCTGATCACCTACAAGGACATACTGAAGGAAAGGCTTCATCCCAATGCATGCAAGGATGCCAGGGGCAGGCTGCGCGTGGCTGCCGGTATAGGCATCACGCATGACGCCCTTGACAGGGTGGCTGCTCTTGCAGCCGAGGGTGTCGATGCCGTCGTGCTTGATTCCGCCCATGGCCACACCAAGGGAGTCATTGACCTTCTGAAAAAGGTCAAGACCGCGTTCCCCTCAATAGACGCTGTCGTTGGAAATGTCGCAACGGAAGAGGGTGCCAGGGCACTCGTTGAGGCCGGAGCCGACGGAGTGAAGGTCGGCATAGGGCCCGGTTCGATTTGCACCACAAGAATTGTCGCGGGTGTAGGCGTTCCACAGCTCACGGCCATCTACAATGCATGGCAGGCAATCAAGGGTTCCGGTGCGGCACTGATCGCCGATGGCGGACTGAGGTATTCAGGAGATATTGTCAAGGCTCTTGCGGCCGGCGGCGACTGCGTGATGTGCGGTTCAATGTTTGCCGGCACCGAGGAGTCTCCCGGAGAGACCATCATCTACAATGGGCGCAAGTTCAAGTCATACAGAGGAATGGGCTCAATTGACGCCATGGCTGCGGGTTCCAAGGACCGTTATTTCCAGGAGGACAAGACCGATCTCAACAAGCTTGTTCCTGAAGGGATTGTCGGACGTGTGCCGTACAAGGGAACTCTCTCCGAGACGGTATACCAGCTGGTGGGCGGCATTCGCTCCGGCATGGGATATTGCGGTGCGGCAAACATTGACGCCCTCAAGAATGCCAAGTTTACCCGTGTGACGGCAAGCGGAATGGCGGAAAGCCATCCTCACGACGTGACCATTACCAAGGAAACCCCCAATTACTCAAGAGGTGAATAAGATACTGATTCTTGATTTCGGTTCGCAGTATACGCAGCTGATTGCGCGCAAGGTCCGTGAGGCGGGCGTGTACTGCGAGATACATCCCTTCAACAAGATTCCGGCGATTGACTCTGATGTCAGGGGAGTGATACTCTCCGGCAGTCCCGCGTCCGTTACGGATGCCGATGCGCCGCAGCCGGATCTCAAAGGCATAAGGGGAGTGCTGCCGCTGCTGGGAATATGCTATGGTGCCCAGTGGCTTGCAAGGGACGGCGGAGGCGAGGTCGCATCTGCCGGCACGAGGGAATACGGCCGGGCAATGCTCACAGTTCACGATTCTTCTGATCCGCTTTTCGCCGGTGTGCCTGCGGCTTCCACCGTATGGATGTCGCACGGGGATACAATCACCAGACTTCCTGACAATGCCCGCGTGACCGCGTCTACCGACACTGTGGGAAATGCGGCGTTCAAGTTCGAGGGCGAGCAGGTCTGGGGCATACAGTTCCATCCGGAAGTGCACCACAGCGAGTACGGGGCACAGATTCTCAGGAATTTCGTTATAGGCATCTGCGGTTGCAGCGGAGACTGGACGCCCGAGAATTTCATAGATTCAACGGTTGCTGACCTGCGTGCAAGGCTTGGAGATGACAGGGTCATTCTTGGCTTGTCCGGAGGTGTTGATTCAAGCGTGGCCGCCATGCTTCTTCACAAGGCGGTAGGACGCAATCTGCACTGCATATTCGTTGATTCTGGCCTCCTGCGCAAGGACGAGTTCGAGAAGGTTTTGCGCTCCTACGAGGGTATGGGCCTCAATGTCCGCGGCGTCAGGGCCGGTGACCGCTTCCTTAACGATCTTGCGGGTGTAACGGACCCGGAGAAAAAGCGCAAGATCATAGGCCGGGACTTCGTCGAAGTGTTCAATGCCGAGGCCGGAAAGATAGAAAATGCCAAATGGCTGGCTCAGGGAACCATCTATCCTGACGTGATAGAGTCAAGTTCCGTGAAGGGGCCGTCTGCCACCATAAAGAGTCACCACAATGTGGGTGGTCTGCCCAAGGACATGAATCTCAAGGTTGTGGAGCCGCTGAGGCTTCTGTTCAAGGATGAGGTGCGCCGCGTTGGAAAGGCTCTCGGGCTTGATCCCGACATTCTCGGGCGTCATCCTTTCCCCGGACCGGGCCTTGGCATAAGGATTCTTGGAGAAGTGACAGCCGAGAAGGTAAAGATACTGCAGGAAGCCGACGCCATATATATGGGCAAGCTGCGCGAGTACGGTCTCTATGACAAGATCTGGCAGGCTGGTACAATACTTCTTCCTGTCCGCAGCGTCGGTGTCATGGGTGACGAGCGTACCTATGAGAGCACGGTTGCCCTGCGTGCCGTGACTTCGGTCGACGGAATGACGGCCGACTGGTCCAACGAGATAATACGAAAGGTGCGCGGCATCAACCGCGTGGTCTACGACATCTCTTCGAAACCGCCCGCAACAATCGAGTGGGAGTAGGGGCAGTTTTTTCCAAACCGATATAGTGCACACGGGAGGCGAAAAAAGCCTCCCTTTGTGCACTATATCGGTTTATTGTTGAATGATCTGCCGTGGAGGGAAACCCCTGGAGGCAGGAAAAGTCCGCCGCACTTTGTGGCAGAACTTGGGTGCTTCGGGGCTTGCCGTCAGAAGAACTTTTGCTAACTTTGGGTCCCGAAAAGGGAAATTCCCTCCCAGAGTATTAAACGCTTCTATCCAATGTCAAAAGTTCAGGCCGGGCAGGCGATCTATGATGCCCGGACCCTCGGCAGAGGGAAAATGACGGTGCTAGGACTCCAGCACCTTTTCGCCATGTTCGGAGCCACTGTACTCGTGCCCGTGATCACAGGTCTGTCAGTTTCTGCGACCCTGCTTTTTGCCGGTCTGGGCACCCTTATTTTCCATTGTTGCACCAAGTTCAAGGTCCCTGCCTTCCTGGGTTCGTCGTTTGCGTTTCTTGGAGGCTACGCCGCAGTCGTTTCGATAGGAGCGGAGCGTGGCCTGAGCGTGGCGGAGTCTCTTCCGTATGCCTGCATCGGAGTGTTCTGCGCCGGACTCATGTACTTTGTGCTGGCAGGTCTTTTTGCAGTATTCGGACCGCGCAAGGTGATGCGCTTTTTCCCTCCAATTGTCACTGGACCTATAATAATTGCCATAGGACTTACGCTTTCAGGTTCGGCAATACAGAATTGCAACCACAACTGGTGGGTGGCGATACTTGCCGTCGCGATAATCATCGTATGCAACATCTGGGGCATGGGGATGGTGAAGATCGTGCCGATTCTGCTCGGAGTCCTCGGCTCGTATGCCGTTGCGGCCGTGGCGGGGCTGGTGGATTTCGGCCCTGTGCGTGATGCCGCATGGTTTGGCCTGCCGTTCAAATGGAAGGATACGGCATTCTCAGTAATGGCAAATCCGGACTGGGGACTGGTGCTGGCTGCCATAATCGCGATTCTTCCGATTTCGCTTGCCACCATGGTCGAGCATATCGGTGACATGTGCGCCATTTCCTCCACCACGGGCAAGAACTATCTTGCCGATCCCGGCCTGCACCGTACGCTGATGGGCGACGGTCTGGCCACATCAGTGG
The DNA here is from genome assembly GCA_902491795.1 of uncultured Bacteroidales bacterium. Lineage (GTDB taxonomy): Bacteria > Bacteroidota > Bacteroidia > Bacteroidales > UBA932 > Cryptobacteroides. The sequence continues at coordinate 3,575 of CABUIX010000044.1, forward strand.
CATCGCTGTTTGGAGCTCCGGCCAACACGACATACGGAGAAAACACAGGAGTGCTCAATATCACCAGGGTATTTGATCCGAGGGTGATACGCATAGCTGCTGTCTTTTCGATAATTCTTTCGTTTTGTCCAAAGTTCTCGGCACTTATTGCCGTGATGCCGGCTGCAACCATCGGCGGAGTTTCTCTTGTGCTCTATGGAATGATATCGGCTGTAGGTGTGCGCAATGTCGTCGAGAATCAGGTGGATTTCACTGTCTCCCGCAATCTGCTCATAGCGGCCATCATTCTCGTTCTTGCAATAGGAATCAAGTACGGGGCTTCAGATTCAGTTGATCTCGGCTTCACGTCGCTCAGCGGACTCGCCGTGGCGGCGGTTGTAGGCATCCTGCTCAACGCGGTGCTGCCCGGAAATGACTATGAATTCGGGCGCAGCGAACTCGGAGACCGCTCGGTCAATTTCGGCAGTGCTTCAAGCATGCCTGAAAACAGCGCGACGGAAGACGGTACCGAGGCTGCGGACAGGAAGGAGTAGCCCGCTACAGTTTCCTGAATTTTGAGAGTCTTGAAAGTTCATCATCGGCCTTTATCTTGTTGATGATGGCTTTCACGACCCTGAATGCCCCTGAATCGGGGGTATAGACTGCAGGTACGGAGAAAGCGACTCTTTTCTGCCGTTTGAGCTTGTCGGCCGTGGCTTTCTTTCGTGCGTCGGCAGGGTTGTATACGGCTATGGGATGCCCTCCGAACATGCCGACAATCTTCATGCAGGGGACATCAGTGTCTCCGTCGCCGAAATATATCATGTGCGAGAACGGAATACGCTTCTTGTCCTCGGCCATTGAAGCGTTGACCAGCTTGTTGTCCCTGGCGCTGAATATGCCTTTGTTGATCTTGAAGATGAACTGGGTCTTTGCAGTGTAGTCCACCGCGAGTCCCGGCCAGACGGCTTCTCCGTTCTCGTCGTATATGAAGGTCCCGGCAAAAATGTGCTTGAACTCTCCTGCTATGGATGTCCCTTCGATGATTTCCTTGAGTCCGGACGAATTGATGTAGTGCTCTATGATCACTCCCCGCTGCTTCCCGTATTCGTTGACGGCAGAGAACCAGCCGCTGACACCTTCGAACAGCTTCACGTTCTTTCCGAAACTCTTGAAGTTCTCGCGCCTCAGGCTTATCCCGCTCTTGTGCGCTTCGTCGAACATGAGCTTCATGTAGGAAAGCACATTGGATGCGTCCTGGCCCTTGGCTATGTTGTCGCTCATCCTCCAGAATTCCTCGGCCGTCTTGCCCACTGCCTGGATGAATCCGAATTCCTGCATGTTTCCGGGAGAGAGAGTCCCGTCGAAGTCGTAGATCAGTGCTACTATAGGTTTTTTTCTTGTCGGCATTTCACCACAAAATTCTCTGTTTCGCCACAAATATCGGAAATATTCGTGAGATACGTCAGCCGCAACTTGATATAATTGAGCCTTCTAAGTATATTTGAAAGAATTTGACCAATAAACCTTCAATTATATGAAGCATTATCTCTCAACACTCGAAGGCAGCATGAAGGCCGGATGGGACAGGCCTGCACTCTGCAATTACCGCGGTGAGGTGTTCACTAACGCTGCTCTCGCCGCCGAAATCCTGAAGTTCGACATCGTCTTTTCCGAATTCGGAATCAAGAAGGGTGACAAGATAGCACTGTGTGCCAAGAATGTCGCACGCTGGGCGGTTTCCTTCCTTTCAGTGAACGCGTACGGAGCAGTGATCGTGCCCATTCTTGCGGACTTTCATCCCGACAGCATAAATCACCTCGTTGACCATTCAGACAGTGTGCTGCTGTTTACCGACAGGGAAATATGGGAGAAACTTGACGCTTCGAAGATGCCCAAGCTGAAGGGTGCCGTGAACATTGACGACTTTTCCGTACTTTACTCTCCGGACGCGAAATTCGGCAGCCTGATGGCCAGGCGTGACGAAATGTTTGCCGGGCGTTACCCTTCCGGCATTTCAGCGGAGTCCTTTGCCTTCAAGTCAACTGACAATTATTCCGACCTGGCGGTCATCAACTATACTTCCGGAACGACGAGCGATCCCAAGGGTGTAATGCTGACCTACGGCAACCTCAGTGCATCGATTCAGTTCGGCCACGACAACATAAAGATATTCCCCGGAGACACGATAGTCTCGATGCTTCCGATGGCCCATGTCTACGGCATGGCATATGAATTCCTTTATCCGCTTTCCGGCGGATGTGCAGTTTACTACCTCGGCAAGACTCCGGCACCTTCGCTGCTTCTCAAGGCGATGCAGGATGTCCACCCTTACATGGTCTGCACGGTGCCGCTGGTAATGGAAAAAATCTACAAGGCATCGCTCAAGCCGGTTCTCTCGAAACCCGCAATGAAAGTGCTTACTTCAATTCCCGGAATCAACAGGATAATCTTCAACAAGGTCCGCGAAAAGCTTGATGCCGCATTCGGCGGAAAGGTGCGCAACTACATCATGGGCGGAGCCGCCCTGAATCCGGAGGTCGAGAAATGCTTCAGGCGCATAGGGCTGCACTATACTGTCGGATACGGCATGACGGAGGCTGCCCCTCTCCTTGCGTATGAGGACTGGAGACGATACGTGCCCGGTTCATGCGGGAAGGGCATCACCTGCGTCAAGGTACGCATCGATTCCGAGGATCCGTGCAACATCGCCGGAGAAATCCAGGCCAAGGGCGACAACATAATGGTCGGCTACTACAAGAACGAGGAGGCGACCAAGGCCGCCTTTACCGATGACGGATATCTCCGTACAGGCGATCTGGGCGTCATGGACCAGGACGGCAACATCTTCATCAAGGGACGCTCCAAGAACATGATACTTTCGGCCAACGGGCAGAACATCTATCCGGAGGAACTCGAGGCTGTGGTGAACAACCAGAAATATGTTTCGGAGTCGGTTGTGGTAGACAGGTCCGGAAAGATTGTGGCGCTGGTCTACTTTGATTCCGATGCAATCCGCAAGGACGGACTTGATGAGGAGGCGGTATCAGATCTTCCCGAGAAAGTGCGCCTTGCGTCCAACAGGATGCTTCCGGGGTACAGCCAGATAGCCAAGGTTGAGGTGGTTCCCGTGCCTTTCGAGAAGACGCCCAAGATGAGCATCAAGCGTTTCCTGTACAAATAATGGCTTGCGGGTCATTTGATTTTCTTGCGCGATGAGACAATTGCTTTTTTTCATTCCGCTTGTTTTTCTGGCGCTGTTGTCCTCCGGCATCCCGTCTTTTTCTGCAGAAGGTGCACGCGGGGGCCGGACCACGATAGTCGTTGATGACGGCAGGACTTTCTATTACCGAAGGGCCGGCAGGTGTACGGAGTACGGCAAGATTCCGTATTACCGCTGGAGTATACGTCTCGGAGCCGGAATCTCGTCCGTAAACAATGCTGCCAATTTTGTCGGCTTCAGGGATTATGCTTCGGAAGGCCTTGGCCTTTCGGACTATTACGGTGACTGGCATGGACAGACTGTGTCTTCCGGTGCTTACAGCATAGGGGCTGAGTACTTGTTCGCCCGCTGGTTCTCCCTGTCTTTTGATGCAAGTATCGAGTATTTCCGGCGCAATGTTTATGACGGGACGAGCGGGAAGATTGCCGGGAAGGAATCCGGCACTGCCGTGACCTTTATGCCCCAGGCCAAGTTCGTCTATCTCAACAGGCCTGCAGTGAGGCTTTACGGCTATATTGGTGTCGGTCTCGTGAAATATTTCGGTTTCGAGGTGCCTGAGGCCATTAACAGCAACAAGTATGTTGCAATGACATATGGCGGAGGCGACTCATTGTGCGCCGCTGTGCAGGTTGTGCCGATAGGTGTTGAGGCCGGGCACAGGTTCTTCGGTTTTGCGGAGGTCGGCGGCGGCTATATGTTCACAGGTCTCAGGGCCGGTTTCGGCTACAGGTTTTAAACGGAAGCGATCATGAAAAATATTTTTGTTCTTGCCGCATTTGCCGTTCTCTCCGTTTCGTGCACTGTCGATTACGGGGACGACTGCATGCGTACTGCCGGCTATCTGGAGTCGGTCGGGGAGAGTCTTGTCGACATGTCGGCCGTCCATTGCGTGAACTGGCTGTATGAGACCTGCATGACATTGCCTGCCTGCAATGAGGACGGATTCGTCCGGACAAATTCTGAAGAGCAGGATTCAGGCATCGTGGTCAACTACAGGTTCGTCCGTGCGGGAGACAATCTGTGGAGTGTGGAGATCGCTTCAGGAGAGATGATCAAAGGAAGTCTCGAGGTCTCAAGGGAGCCGGCCTCCGCCGATCACGGGGACCTGTGGACCGTTTTGCCTTTTGTGCTGGACTACAATGAGGGCAACGGATATTCGGCCAGGCTGTCGGCCAAGTACGATATTCAGTTTGAGTGGGTCTACAGTGATTCCCCGCTTCCTTCATGGACTTTGGCTCAGTCCGGGATATACAGTCTGGAGACATTCGTCGGTGACATTCCTGGCGACTCCGGACAGCTGCAGTACAGCAACGGCAGCCTGCTCTTTTCGGGAGGTCCCGGATATTGACAAATTGTCAGTGGAACGTATTTTGATTTTCAAGATACCGGCCGTGTTTTCCGGCCGGTTTTTTTGACTCAAAATACACAAACGATATGTCTACAAATTCATTGAAAGGCAAGATAGGCGTGACCACCGAGAACATCTTTCCGGTGATCAAGCAGTTTCTCTATTCTGATCATGAAATTTTTCTCCGCGAACTCATAGCCAATGCGGTTGATGCCACGCAGAAGATGAAGGCCCTGGCATCCAGCGGTGACTTCAAGGGAGAACTCGGTGACCTCAAGGTCAGCGTTGAACTTGACGAGAACGCCAAGGTGCTGCGCATAATTGACCGCGGTATAGGCATGACTGAGGATGAAGTTGACAAGTACATCAACCAGATCGCGTTTTCTTCTGCCGGAGAATTTCTTGAGAAGTACAAGGACCAGATAGGTTCGATAATCGGACATTTTGGCCTCGGTTTCTACTCAGCGTTCATGGTTGCATCCAAGGTGACCATCGACACTCTCAGCTGGAAAGACGGCGCCAAGGCGGTAAGGTGGACCTGCGACGGCTCTCCTGAGTACACCATGGAGGAGAGTGACAAGGCCGATCGCGGTACCGTGATTACCCTTCAGCTCGACAAGGATTCAGAGGAATATGCCACCAAGGGCAAGATAGAGCAGCTTCTCGGCAAGTACTGCAAGTTCATGCCTGTCCCGGTAGTGTTCGGCAAGAAGACAGAGTGGAAGGACGGCAAGAGTGTGGAGACGGACGAGGACAACGTTATCAACAACATCGAACCCATATGGACCAAGGCTCCTGCTGACCTCAAGGATGAGGATTATCTGAAGTTCTACCGTGAACTCTATCCGATGGAGGAGGATCCGATGTTCTGGATTCACCTGAATGTCGACTATCCCTTCACGCTTACAGGCGTTCTTTACTTCCCCAAGATCAAGGAGCGCATGGCGATCAACAAGAACAAGATACAGCTCTACTGCAACCAGATGTTCGTGACCGACCATGTGGACAACATCGTCCCGGACTTCCTTACGCTGCTGCATGGTGTGATAGATTCTCCGGACATTCCGCTCAACGTCAGCCGAAGCTATCTTCAGAGCGACGCCAATGTCAAGAAGATCAGCACGTATATAACGAAGAAAGTCGCCGACAGGCTTGAGGAGATCTTCAGGGACCAGCGTGATCAGTACGAGCAGAAATGGGACAACATAAAGCTCTTCATCGAGTATGGAATGCTGAGCGACGAGAAGTTCTGCGAGCGTGCGATGATGTTCGCCCTTCTCAAGAGCACTGACGGAAAGTATTTCAGTCTCGACGATTACCGCAAGGCAATCGAGCCGGCGCAGACCGACAAGGACAAGAATGTTGTCTATCTGTACGCCACCAATGTAGAGGAACAGTACAGTTTCATCGAGGCCGCGAAGAATATGGGCTACGACGTGCTTCTGATGGACTGTGAACTTGACAGCCATTTTGTCAACCTGCTTGAAGGCAAGATAGAGCATACCCGTTTCGCCCGTGTCGACAGCGATTCCGCGGCCAATCTCATTCCCAAGGAGGATGAGGTCAAGCCGGAGATGAGCGACGATGACAAGAAGGCGCTGGACGAGATGTTCAAGGCCGTGCTGCCTCAGGGGAACGACTATTATGTCGAGGCAAGGAACCTTGGCGAGACTTCCGCTCCGGTACTGATTACACAGAACGAGTTCATGCGCCGTTACCGCGAGATGAGCAGCATAGGAGGAGGAATGAACTTCTATGGTTCGATGCCGGATTCCTACAACATAATCGTGAACATGCAGAACCCTCTGGTCTCAAGGATATGGGATGACAGGAAGAATGCAGGGGAGACTTCAGCAGCGGACTTCGCCGGAGGAAACGAACTCCTGCACCAGATTGTCGATCTCGCCCTTCTCGGGAACGGCATGCTCAAGGGCAAGGCCCTCTCTGACTTCATTGCACGCAGCGAGAAGCTGCTCGGCAAATAGGTTCGTGGCATATAGATTCCTTTGAGTGGAGCCTCCATGTTCCGCAGGATGCCGCTTTGCGGCATGACGGAACAGGGAGGCTTTCTTGATTCATGTTGGTGCAGGCCCTTTGTATATAGACATTTATGTGTTAATTTTGCAGGACCGTTTGACCGGAAAACATATGAAAAAATTTGTCTTTGTCCTGGCGTTTGATCTATTGGCCCTTGTTTCGTGCGTTGACGGTACCACGGTCAGAATTCTTGACAAGGCTGAGGAAATCATGAACGAAAAACCTGATGAGGCGCTCGTTCTGCTGGATTCTCTGTCCACTTCTGAAGTGAAGAGCCGCGCGGCATATGCGAGACTGTCCCTGCTGCGTTCCATTGCGCTTGACAAGAATATTGTTGACACTTCCGACATATCCATAATATTGCCTGCGCTCAAGTATTATGAGAATCACGGGAGCAGGCTGGACAAGGCCCGTACGTATTTCTATTACGGGAGGGTGCTTCAGAACGGCGGAGATGACGACGGGGCACTCGAAGCGATGTCCAAGGCTGAACTTTATGCTGAACAGACTTCTGACCTCTACCTGCGGGGCCTGATAGCCGATGCAATAGGCCGGACCTATGACGGCAACGATGAAGATTCCGCTGCGGTGAAATACTACAATGAGGCGCTGGAATGCTTTGACAGTATCGGAAGCAGGAAGAACAGGATGTACATGCTGGAGATAATCAGCTGTTTCTACATGAAGACCGGCAAATATGAAAAATCTGTCCGGTATGCTGAGGAAGCACTGAAGGCTGCGGTTGAATTGAATGACACGACTGAAATGATCTCGATGGCCGTAAATCTTTCTGACGCATATTGTGCTTCCGGGAATCTTGGTTCGGCCTCAGATGTGATCAGGAAGATTTCAGACAGATACTGCGGAGGAACGGTGCCTCATGCGTTTGACGAAACCATGTGTCACATTAACCTTGAGCGCGGGAATGTGGCGGAAGCCAGGAGTTATGCAGAGGCTGTGCTTGAGTCAAGCGGCAGGCAAGCAGGTTCCGATGTCTATGGGCTGCTGTATGAGGTGGAAGCTTCTGCCGGAAATTATCAGAAGGCTGCCGGATATCTGCTGGCTTTCATGCATTGTCTGGACCGTGAAAACAAGCTCAGGGTAGACGAGTCCGTTTACGCTGCTGACATGCGCTACAAGAACAGGGAACTGACAGAAATCGTCCAGGAAAAGAACAGGCGTATATGCAATATATTGATAATATGCAGCTTGTCCGTGGCTGCCCTGATTGGAGCTGTCTTCTCTGTCGTTCAGGCCAGGCGGCGAAAACTTCAGGAAAAGGATTCTGAAATCAACGAATACCGCAACAAGATAATCGCGATGCAGGAATATTGCGGCAAACTTGATACCATGCGGAAGTCGCTTCCCGGCAAAAACGCGCTCATAACCGAGCAGATAGGGATAGTGAATGAATTGATGGAGGTTCTTGTGCGTTCGCGAGAAGAGATGAAGGCCTCGGCATATGCGAAGTTCAAGGATTTGACTGACAGGGGAGAAAAGGGGAAACCTGCAGTGCTTGAAATATTTCTAGGGGCTTTTGACGCGAAATATCCCGGCGTGAGGACCCGTTTGAATAGCCGGTATCCGGAACTTACTGAAAATGACATTGATCTGTATGAGCTGATCGGCCTTGAATGTTCCACTTCCGTCATTGCATATATTTACAACACCTCCGAAAGTTACATCTACAACAGGAGAATGGGCCTGAGGAGAAAGTTGTCATTGTCTGACGACAGGAAGGCTTTTGCTGCCCATTTGTCGGAAATGTGTTCCGTGTCTTGACAGATTAAGGCATCATTGTGCGCAAATTCTTGCATTCCCGGTGAAGCTGCGGCCCTGACAAATCAAGCATGTGCGAAGTCGGTGCGAGGCGTGATGAAATAATTTTTATCACGCCTCGCAACTATTTGATTATGTGCGCAATACTTATGCCGGTGTGATATCGGGTTTCCGGGTGAAATCATTGCACGGGAATATGCGCATGATTATTTTTGCAATGCAGTTTCCGTCTGGAATTGTGAATTGCTGTACTGAAGAATAACTTGGAAACAGGTGAATGCCTGAATCAAATTCTAACTGAATAACAATAACCTTGACTAATAATGTTCCGGTATTTGCCTGTTTTCTTCTTGTAAATCAGTTCTCGGAGTCGTCGTCATCCCATGACGATACGCCAGGCTTCCCCTTCCGGAGACTCATCACTGCCTGGGAAATGTTGATTATGAAGTCACCCATCTTTTCGAGGTCTTCAATCAGGTCAAGGTAGTATACGCTTTCAAAGTATGCGTCTCCGTTGTTCTCCACTTCCTTGAGTTCCATGTCACGGAGTTTGTCGCGCATCCTGTTGATGTGCACTTCGGCGTCCACGGCATTGTCAATATTGGTGATGGTTGTACTGTGCTCAAGGTTGTAGATGGTGGCGTCGTAGGCTCTTCCCACGAGAGTGATCATTTCATGGACATGCTTGTTGTGCTCTTCGGAGAGCTTCTGTCCGTGGTCAATCGCGCGGGTAATGAGCCTGCTGATGGCCTCGCCGCTGTCTCCCAGGGACTCCATTTCTCCTACAATACGGTAGAGTGCCTTGATGAGCAGGGAAGAACTGTCGCTCAGGTTCTCACGGTTCAGCTTGTTCAGGAAACTTACCACCTCATATTCTATGCGGTCTGAAATTTCCTCATACTTGACGAGTTTGTCACGCCATTGCTGGAACTTTTCTTCCGAATCTGAAGTCTCTACCGCAAGTTTTATGTATTCGAGATCCTTCTGCATGATTTTGCCGAAATGCACCACTTCCTTGTTGGCTTCGGCAAGTGCAAGTTCCGGAGTTGAAATGAGTCCTGCGTTGATGTAGACCAGTTTCTCGGTGACGTCTCCCGTGGCCTTGTCCTTTATTGCCGCGCGCACGATTTTTTCGATGACAGGGATGAACCAGATCAGGATTCCGGTGTTGATCAGGTTGAATACCGTGTGGAGCATCGAGATGCTGTAGAGAGGGGTTTCGGTCGTGCCGTCAAGTCCAACGAGCCGGATTATCCACTGTATGAGGGACAGGAAGTAAGGGAACAGGCAAACTGCCCAGATTACGCCGAATAGGTTGAATACGGTGTGCGCCAGTGCCGCTCTCTTTGCATTCGTGTTGCCTACGGCCGCGGCAATGTTGGCTGTGATTGTTGTGCCGATGTTCTCTCCGAGCACCATCGCGGCCGCCATGTCGAACTGTATCCATCCCATGTTGAGCACTATGAGCGTAAGTGCGACCGTTGCGCTGGAAGACTGCAGCACCAGGGTCAGGATGGTTCCTACCATCACGAAGAGCAGGATGGACCATAGACCGTGTCCCGACCAAGACTGTATGAAGGAAAGGGCTTCCGGATTGGACTGAAGGTCAGGCACCGAATTCTTCATGAATGACAATCCGAGGAAGAGCAGGCTGAAGCCCACAATTATTTCGCTGATGTCACGTGTCTTGCCTTTCTTTGAAAGGCTCATTATGAAGCCTATGGCCATAAGCGGAACGGCCAGAATTGAAATGTCGGCCGAGAATCCGAACAGCGCAATTATCCATGCGGTGAAGGTGGTGCCGATGTTGGCTCCCATTATGACTCCGATGGCCTGGGTGAGGGTAAGTATTCCGGCGTTGACGAAACTTACGACCATGACCGTGGTTGCGCTGGAGGACTGGATGACGGCAGTTACTCCGAGTCCGGTGGTTACTCCCTTGAGGGGATTTGAGGTCATGGAGGCGACAAATCTCCTGAGGCCGTCGCCGGCAGTCTTCTGAAGTCCGGAGCTCATCATGTTCATTCCGTAGAGGAACATGCCCAGCGCTCCGATCAGAGTGATTATGCTTATGAACATTGGCGTGACAAATTCACAGATTTAACATAAAAATATCGCAAATGTAGCATAATTTTAACAATATGGTTGAAAATCATTAGCCGATATTCTAACTTTGCATCACAAATCTTCAAATTCTGCAACCATGACCGAAGTGTTGATTGTTGAGGATGACGTGGATATACTTGATATCCTTTCGTTCAATCTGGAGAATGCAGGGTACAAGGTGCTTGCCGCCTCTTCCGCGGAAGAGGGCCTGAAGCTGCTCGGTCCCGACACGGCTCTTGTCCTGCTGGACGTGATGCTGCCGGGAATGTCGGGCTTTCAGATGGCCAGGCTGCTGCGCAAGGAGAACCGCAATCATGTCCCCATAATATTCCTTACGGCGAGAGGCACGGAAAATGATGTTCTTACCGGATTTTCCGCCGGAGGGGATGACTATATCTCAAAGCCTTTCTCGATCAATGAAGTGCTTGCGAGGGTCAAGGCCGTGCTGAGGCGCAGCGGAGGCGAGTCGGCCCGCAGCGACATACTCGACTTCGTTGAACTGCACATCGACCTTGCCTCGGAGACTGCCGAACTGTGTGGCAGGCCGCTTTCGCTTTCGCGCAAGGAATTTGACCTGCTGGCCCTGCTGGCCAGGCACCCTGACACATATTTTTCACGGGCCGCGCTGATTTCCAGCCTATGGAAGGATTCGCCTTATGTGCTGGACAGGACTGTGGATGTCCACATTGCAAGAATCAGGAGCAAGCTCGGCAAGTACCGTGACCTGATAAAGAACAAGACAGGATTCGGATATTACGTTGATTCGCACTATGTCGTACAGGAATAGGCTCGTGGTCTATGTCGCGATGATCTTCACGTTCTTCGCGCTCATTTCCCTGCTTGTCGGCCTTGCGAACGGTGAGCGCTACAAGCAGTCCATCATGAAGTCCCGACTTTCCGGATTTGCGCAGATGCTGCAGGAGGCGGATTCAGCCGCAACGGAATTGATGACATATTTCCCGGATGACGTGAGGGTGACGCTGATCGATGCAGACGGAACCGTTGCATACGATTCGGAGGGTTCTGCCGGTGAGATGGAGAATCACCTTGACAGGCCGGAGATAAAAGAATGCCTCGCAAAAGGTGAAGGAACGGCACTGAGGCGTTCAAGCACGTCAGGCGAGAGGTATTTCTATTATGCACGAGCCGACGGGGGCCGTGTGGTGAGGGTCGCACAGAATTTCGACGTGAATCTGAATGACTTCCTCAGCACGGACTGGATGTTCCTTCTGTTCGAGTTCCTGCTTCTTGTCTTTTCATTGTTCATTCTTTATTTCCTGACTGAACGCTACGGGAAGAAGGAGGAGGAGTTGGCCGACATGGAGACCCGCAGGCTCAAGCATGACATGACAGGAAACATCTCGCATGAACTCAAGACTCCGGTCAGCAGCATACAGGGCTATCTTGAGACAATAGTCAACCATCCGGAGTTGAGTGAGGAAAGAAGACGTCTGTTCATAGAGAGGTCGTACCTGCAGTCACTGCGCCTGTCGGACATGATAGCCGACATATCTACCATAACCAAGCTGGAGGAAGCCCCGGAGCAGTTCAAGCTTGCACCGGTCAATATCAAGGTGGTCTTTGAGGAAGTGCTGGAGGAGATGTCCGATGCGGTATCAGCGCACGGCATCAGCGTTGAAAACGATCTGCCTCCAATCTGTGTGCGCGGGAACTACAGTCTGATCTATTCGATTTTCAGGAACCTGATAGAGAACACGATGAAGTATGCCGGTGACGGTTCATGCGTTCATGTTTCTTACAGCACTGCATCTGACGGTGCACACTGTGTGGACTATTACGATACCGGAAGGGGCGTCGCCGACGGTGAGCTTGACAAGATATTCGAGCGTTTCTATCGTCTTGATGCCGACAGGGGCAAGCCGGTAGGTGGCTCGGGGCTCGGACTTTCGATCGTGCGCAACGCCGTGCTCTTCCACAAGGGGACGATCAAGGCGTACAGGGTGCCGGGCGGCGGGCTCGGTTTCCGTTTTACGCTGCGGGACCTCAAGTAGTGGCCATAATTTGATATTTTTGCCTATATTTGGAAAAATCGTATTGTTATGGCAAAAGTAGACAAGGTTTGGATATGCTCTGTCTGCGGCTACAAGTTCGTGGGACCCAAGCCTCCCAAGGAATGCCCTGTATGTCACGCGTCAAGCGAATATTTTGACGAGGTGAAACCTGATTCCGAACAATAGACGCCGTCAGCAGATGAAAGGAATAGTTTTGGCCGGTGGGTCGGGTACGAGGCTGTATCCGATTACCAAGGGTGTCAGCAAGCAGCTGCTGCCCATATATGACAAGCCCATGATATATTATCCCCTGTCAGTGCTGATGCTTGCCGGCATCCGGGATATTCTTGTGATTTCGACTCCTCATGACCTGCCGGGATTCCGAAGGCTGCTCGGGGACGGAAGCGATTTGGGGGTGCGTTTCGAGTATGCCGAGCAGCCGTCTCCGGACGGTCTTGCCCAGGCTTTCATAATAGGCGAGAAGTTCATCGGCGATGACTCGGTGTGCCTTGTCCTTGGAGACAACATATTCCACGGGTCGGGCTTTTCAAGCCTTTTGAGAAATGCTGTGAGCGATGCCGAAAATGAATCTAAGGCCACGGTGTTCGGATATTGGGTAAGTGATCCGGAACGTTATGGGGTGGCTGAGTTTGACAGGGAGGGAAATTGTCTTTCCATTGAGGAAAAGCCCGCGGTGCCAAAGTCCAATTATGCCGTGGTCGGACTGTATTTCTATCCGAACAGAGTCGTGCAGGTGGCAAAGAGCATCAGGCCTTCAGCGCGCGGTGAGCTGGAAATCACCACGGTTAACCAGGAATTCCTGTCAAAGGGAGAACTCAAGGTGCAGACC
>CABUIX010000045.1 GCA_902491795.1 uncultured Bacteroidales bacterium
CCCAGTGGTGGGAAAAGGACCTTGGATGCATGGTGATGCGCGACCGCAACCATCCTTCGGTGGTGATGTGGAGCATAGGCAACGAAGTGCCCGACCAGTCCACTCCTGAGGGCCCCGGAATTGCACGGGCGATGATAAGCCTCTGCCATGAACTGGACCCTACGAGGCTCGTTACTTCCGGAAACGACAGGATCGCGGCTGACAACGATCCGGCGACCGAGGAGTTTCTGGCCGAATTTGCCGACGACATTGTCGGATACAATTATCCCGACAGGTGGAGAACCCGCCGCGAGACGTACTACACCACCGACAAGCTGTGCTGGCCCGACAGGCGGGTGGTAGCTACCGAGGCCGGAGGAATGGGAGGATCCAGGGTGCCTTATGCCGTCGGGAATCAGATGTCCAGGGCAATGCGGGGCCGCAGCCAGAGGCAGCCTGATCCGTTGTCTGCCTCTTTCATCGACACCGAGCAGAGATGGAAGTACACTCTGGTCAACGATTTCGTAATCGGTGATTTCATGTGGACGGGTATCGACTATTACGGCGAGACACGCTGGCCTTCGAGGGGTGCGTCTTCGGGCTATCTGGACAATTGCGGCTTCAAGAAGGACGGTTATTGGTTCTTCAAGAGCATCTGGTCGGACGAGCCTGTGCTTCATCTTGCCCGCGGTTGGAACTACGGCAGCGGCAGTATAGGGAAGATCATGCAGGTGGTTGTGTTCACCAACTGTGGCAGCGTGGAGTTGTTCGTCAACGGTAAGTCTTATGGGACAAAGACGTTCGAGTTTCCTCGCAAGGGCAATGTGAACGCATGGAACCAGCGACCCGAGGGTAAGGTCAACAGTTCGACAGCCGACCTGCATCTGACCTGGGATGTCGAATATCAGCCGGGTGAAGTCAAGCTTGTGGGCACAAAGGACGGCAAGGAATACGTGGAGGTGTTCAGGACAGCCGGGGCTCCTGCGGGGTTCAGGGCAAGTCTTGACAGAGAGCGAATTAGTGCAGATCCTTCGGATGTGGCTCATCTGACGGTGGAGATCGTGGATGCGAACGGAACCGTGGTGCCTTCGGCCGACAATCTTGTGAAGTTCTCAGCTCCCGGTGCAAGGATCATCGGCGTGGAGAGCGGCAACATGTCAGACCTGTCGTCTGTGAAGGCGAGCGAGCGCAAGGCCTACGGAGGAATGTGCCTGGCGATTCTCCAGGCTCCTCGGGCAGGGGAGTATGAAGTGACCGTGACTGTTGACGGCCTTGGCTCCAAGACCCTGACGCTGGTGGCGGAGTAGGGTGTTGCATTTGTGCATGGCTGCACATATTCCTGATGAAAGTCGGCCCCGGAGGTTCTTGAATGAATCCCGGGGCCGATTCCGTTGCAATTCTTGCAAGCTTGACGAGCCATCCGGAGTGCTGGTGAGTCCGGACATTGGGTATGTTTCCGACGGGCACTTCTTCTGTTCGGGTTCCTGCAATTCACCTGTCGCACCAACTGGCTTTCCAAGGGACTGCAGGGCATGCCGCTGCGACAGGTCGCGCAATTTTTGGGGGACCTGTCGCACTCACCCCTCTTCCAGGCCTCTCCAGGGCACATCACTGCGACAGGTGAATTGCAGGAACCTAGGCGTGAATTTCTGCAGTCGCCGGGCTTGACTTTGATGAGCGCCAGCTTGAACTTTTCATAGGCACGGCTTGAGCTTTTTAGGAGCCCGACTTGAACTTTTCATAGGCACGGCCTGATCTTTTCAGGGGCCTGGCCTGGTGCCCGGCCAGCGTCCCGTATCCCGCATGTGCCGCTTCGGCTCTGCAAATCATCGGGAACAGCATACCATATTCTATGGCACTGGAAGCTATGCGACTGTTCCCGATGGAACCAAAAAGGGTCCACCGGAAACACTTGACTGCCTTTCAGGGCACTCAAAGGCACACCGCTGTTCCCGATGATTCGCAGGAAAGGGGCTGCACGAAAAATCCTGCCGGCACAGGCAGGATTTTTTTTGAAGATTATAAGGTATTGTCGGTATGTTCTATCTGAACAGCAGCGGAGCAAATTCCTTGAGGCAGCGCCTCCATGTAAGCCATTCGTGGGCTGTACCTTCCGAGACATAATAGGTGTTGTTGATTCCTTTTGCGCTGAGTGCCTCGCTCATTTGTCTATGGTAGTCTCCTTCTTCCGATCCTATTCCTATGAAGAAAACTTTCATCTTGTCGTTGAATGCCTCGGGATCCTTGAATATTCCGCCGTAGGCCTCGTCAAGATTGTTGATGTCCAGACCGCCAGCACCGCTGAAGCCGCCCATGTAGGCGAACTTGTCGAGATTGTTGAGGACGATGTTGTAGGTCTGGTAGCCTCCCCACGAAAGTCCTGCCATAGCTCTGTGCTCCCTGTCGGGTATCGTCCTGAAGGTGGAGTCTATGAACGGAATGATGTCATTGAGAAGGATCGGTGCGAATGTGGCTCCGAAGGCTTCTCGCGACTGCTCGGAGTTGGTCCTGCCCATTGTCTTGTAGCCGAAGCTTATGGCTATGTCTCCACTGTCCATGACGACAATCATCGGCTTGGCTTTGCCCGAGGCCGTAATGTTGTCCATTATCCAGTTCATCTTGCCCTGGTTGGGCCAGCCTAGTTCGTCTTCGCACATTCCGTGCTGCAGGTAGAGTACCGGATAGCGCTTGTCGGGATTCAGTTCATATTCTGCCGGTGTGTAGACGAAGCATCTGCGGTATTCACCTGACTGCTCCGAATAATAGACGCAGGAACGGACCTGTCCGTGGGGGACGTCCTGGGGTCTGTAGTAGTCTCCTTCCGGACCTTCGGGCACTTCAACCGCGCTTGATCTTCCGAATGATCCGCAGTAGGTTTCGGACATGGGATCAGCAACCGTTGCACCGTCTATGATGAAGTGGTAGAAGTGGAATCCGATGGCTAGGGGTTCCGTGTTGCCTGTCCAGTAGCCGTTGTCGAGTCTAGTCATCCTGTATTTGCCCCGGCAGTCAACGATGACTTCGTTGGCGTCAGGGGCATAGATGCAGAAGTATGCCCTGCGGTCGGAGTCCACGCGCGGATAGTCCCGCTGGAACAGTGCCGTTTCCGAAACTTGGGTGCGTGACAGGACTTCCTCGTCCTGCGAGTATGAGTATCCTGTTGTTGCGGCGATGGCGATCAGCAGGATCGGGAGTTTCTTGTTTGTCATGCGGTGTATTTCATTTTGCATTTATCGTGATTGATGCAGGTTCCACTCCATCGGCGGTGGCGGTGAAGCTGAATTCGCCGGGTTCTCCTGAAGACTGCACGATGGCGGTGAGTTTGCCGCTGAAAAGGTGCATCTCGGGCAGGTGGAAGAGGTCAAGGCAGGTCGGGTCACCGTTGGCTGATGCCCTGTAGAAGCCTGCCTGGCCGCTTGTGCTGAACTTGACCAGCCGTCCGTCGGAGGGGCAGAGGTTGCCGTCCTTGTCGACAATGCTGACCTCTATGTATGCGAGGTCCTTGCCGTCGGCCGAGATTTCCTGCCTGTCTACCTTGACCTCGAGCCTTGCGGGCTGTCCGGCGGTGCGGACACTTTGTTCGGCTGCGGGCTTTCCGTCCTTGTCGTATGCCACCACGCGTATCTCGCCGGGTTCATATCTGACGTCGTCCCACATCAGCCTGTAGCGGGTCAGGTCGGGACCGTCTGACTTGCCGGAACTGCCGGTTTTTGTCCGCAGTCCCTGGCTCTTTCCGTTGACGAAGAGCTCGGCGGAGGGGTAGTTGGTGTAGACGAACACAGGGGTGATCTCGCCCTCCCTCCCGGGCCAGGTCCAGTGTGGGAGTATGTGCAGTGTCTGCTCGCCGGGACGCCATACGCTGCGGTAGAGCCAGTAGCGGTCCTTGGGGATGGATGCCAGGTCGATGATTCCGAAGTTGGAACTGTGGTTCGGCATCACGTTGTAGGGAGTGGGCTCCCCGAGGTAGTCAAATCCTGTCCAGACGAACTGGCCGATCTCCCAGGGCTTGTCTTCGGCCATGGCGAAGTCCATGTCGGGAAGGTTCGACCAGCTGCAGTATTCCACGTCGTATGACGAGCACTGCAGGTCGTCGTGGTTGACGTCGGCCGTCATCTCAACAGGGAATTTGTACACGCCCCTGGAGGAGATTGTCGATGCTGTCTCGCTTCCGAGCACGAGCCGCTGCGGCAGCGTGTCGTAGGCCTGCTGGTAGAGATGCACCCTGTAGTTGAAACCGGGCACGTCGAGCAGGGTTGCGAGGCCGTTCTCCAGAACGCAGAGCACCTGGTCCATTCCGCAGGTGATGAATCTGGAGGGGTCTTCGCGGCGGCAGATGTCGCTGAGGTACTTTGCTGTCCTGTAACCGCTGGGGTCGCACTGGCTGGGCACTTCATTGCCTATGCTCCAGAACACCACCGACGGGCAGTTGCGGTACTGGTGCAGCATGTTCACCATGTCCTTTTCGGCCCATTCGTTGAAGTAGAGGTGGTAGCCGTTGCGGCACTTGGCGATGTCCCATTCGTCGAAGGGCTCGATCATCATCATGAATCCCATCTCGTCGCAGAGTTGCACGAGTTCAGGTGCCGGCATGTTGTGGGAGGTGCGGATGGCGTCGCAGCCCATCTCCTTGAGCAGCGTGAGCTGGCGCCTGAGGGCTGCCTCGTTGACGGCTGCACCCAAGGGACCGAGGTCGTGGTGGTTGCAGACTCCCTGAAACTTGCGGTGCTCTCCGTTGAGGAAGAATCCCTTGTCGGGGATGAGCTCGATGGTGCGTATTCCGAAGCGGCTGGTGTATTCGTCGACCTTCCTGCCGTCCTTGTAGACCGAGGTCACGGCGTAATAGAGGTTCGGATGCTCCGGACTCCAGAGCGCCGGCTTGTCGACGGTGATGTCCTGCACGAATCCGTATTCCGTCCTTTCGGCATTGTCGCCGGACGCCACTGTCGTGCCGTCGGCCGTGCTTATGTCGGTGCTGATGCGGTCGGCTCCTTCGACAGAGACCTTTATGTTGACCCGGGCCTCATCGCTGCTGACCTCGGGGGTGGTTATCTGCGTGCCCCAGACAGGCACGTGAACCTTGTCGGTGACAATCAGGTGGACGTTGCGGTAGAGTCCTGCCCCGGGATACCATCTTGACGACTCGGGGAGGTTGTTGAGCCTTACGGCCAGCACGTTGCCCTTGCCGTCGGGGTTGAGGTAGGGGGTTATGTCGTAGTGGAAGGACACATAGCCGTAGGGCCTGTAGCCGACGAACTCGCCGTTGATGTAGACCTGGGAGTGGCTCATGGCCCCGTCGAAGAGGATCTCCACGGACTGTCCGGGAACATAGTCCGGTATGTCGAACTTTATTCTGTACCAGCCTGTGCCGGTGTAGGGGAGTCCTCCGGTGCGCCCTGTCTTCAGGCTCGCCTCGGTCTCGAAATTCTGGGTTATGGCAACTACCTGGGCATCGTTCCCGGCGTCGAACGGTCCGTAAATGGCCCAGTCGTGCGGAACAGTCACGCTCTCCCAGGAGCTGTCGTCATGATTGGTCGTGGAGAAATTGCCGTCTTCCCTGGTGAATTTCCATCCCTTTTCGAGCAGGAACTCCTGCCGCGGGCTTTGGCCGGATGCGAGCGCTGCGCAGAGGAGCAGCGACAGAGTAGTCAGAACTTTCTTTGTCATGTGGTTGGTTTTGTCATTACGAATGATAAAGATAGCGAAATTTCCGGTACATGGATTATGCAATCAGAGGTCATTCGGCTACTGGACTGCCTCAATGGCGAGATGCCAGGTACAATCTGCAGACTCATAGTAGAATCTGAAATTGTATCGGCCCGGCGAACTTAACGTCATGTTGGCGTCACCTCCAACCAATGGCTTTGCAACATCGTTGTGATAGATCTTCACGTCAGAACCGTCTGCAACCTTGAGGCTGTTCATGTCCTTGGGGCCGAAAGTGTAGCTCCAACTGTCATTTATGGATATTCTGAAGTTGCCGGAATTGTATTCTGCCTGGCACGTCCAGTCGTTTGTCTCGGGGTCGTAGACCAGTTCCGGGTTGTTCCCGAATCCCCAGTTCCCGTTGAATCCGCATAGCCTTATGGGTCCTGAAAGGGGGTCAACACTGTATTCGCCCGAGTTGAGATCAACCTTGAACCAGCTGAGCTCGGCTTCGGACACAATGGGGTTGCCCCCGTTTCTTGCCAGACGTCCACCTTCGTCGCCGTAACGGTCTCCTTCTGTGGTTCCGGCGTATGTATATTCGAGCAGGTTGAATGAATTGCTTTGTATCGAACTGTTTTTCATGTTTATGAGACCCCTGTATGTCTTGCTGCCTGAAGAGTCTTCCTCCATTCCGTCGCGGTCGGGGTGGCTGCCGTTGAAGTCTCCGCTCACATACAGCATATTGATTCCTGTGCTTATTCTTGCAATGTCAAAATCGATGTTGACGGTTTCGGAACTTACTACTGTAAAATTGCTTCCGGTGGTGGCGGTGACCCTGCAGGGCACAGTCTGCAGGCCTCCTTTAGGCAAGCCGAGATAACTTTCTCCGATGAGCCTGTTGTAGAGGGTCTGATAGTCAATTGAGTACTCGGTGCCGTTGATGTTGGCCGCAAGGCACATGTCAGGGTAGTTTTCGCTCGACATGTATATTGAGTAGTCTACGGCGGTTTTTGCTCCGAAATCGGCTGGAGTCCACTTGAAGGTGACGAGTCCGTTCTGGTCGTAGTTGGCCTGTGATACCTCTACTGTCTGCATGTGTTCAATTGCCGGAGGCACTATGTCTGCTGACGGGAAGGTCTTTGAGATTTCCAGTCCGTTTGGGTCACAGGATGCAAGTATTGCCGTGGCCGTGAGAATTGAAAAGTAGTTTATGTGTTTCATTATGTGTTCGTTTAATTGTTGCTGCCGTTCACGTAGCCTGGTTTGTGCGAGAGGTTGCTGTTTGCTGTGATTTCGGACTGCGGAAAGTCAAAGACCAGCCTGTGTTCGGGAAAAGCCTGTCCCTCGTAATTGCCTCCTTTCCAGTGCCATATGTAGTTTCCGCCGCAGTACATGTCCCAGCGGATAAGGTCTATGCGCCTGAGTCCTTCCCAAGCGAGTTCTACCGCCCTTTCTCTCTGCACGTCCTCAAGGTCATAGTTTTCGAGCGGCTCGAGTCCCGCTCTCTCGCGAACCTTGTTGAGATATTCCAAGCCGTTCGGGTTTCCGGTGTACAGGCAGGCTTCAGCATAGTTGAGGTAAATTTCCGCTAGCCTCATCATCGGAAAGTCAACTCCGCATTTTGCCGATGTGGTGCCGTAGCTGGCGGCAGTGTTGTAGAATTCTTCCCTCGTCTTGTCATGAGGGATGTTGTTGAATTTGTAGAAGCTCCAGCCCTGTGTGAATTCAGACAGGTCAGTCATCTGTTCGTAGTGCCCCTTGTTGAAGAAAAGTGTCGCCCTGACGTCTCCGGTCGGATTGTCGTAGATTCCGGTGTATTTTCCCTCGCTGTCGTAGCCTTCTTCAGGAACTGTTACGCCGAAGTACCGGAACACGTATTCGGATGGCATTCTTATGCCGGCCCATCCGTCCTTTACCCCAAGGGAATAGAGCGGATTGCCGTTTTCGTCGTTGTCGTCTCCTGCCGAGAAGCATGACTGCACAAGAAAGATAGTGCCTCCCCATCCGAGCATGTTGACCTCATCGTAGTCTATCGCGAAAAGAAATTCCTTGAAGGCATCGGGGTTGGTCCCGTTGTCACCCCGGAAAAGATCAGGGTAATGGCTGCAGAGTTCATATCCGCCCCTGAACACTTCTTCGCAGGCCTGGGCGCATTCTTCCCACATTCCTTCTCCTTTCCCAGTCACATTCCCGTTTTCGTCGACAGTGGATTTGTATACTTGGGCATTAAGGTAGATGCGTGAGAGAAGTCCCCATGCGGAGCCTTTGTCCACCCGAGGATAATTGAATCCTGCAGGCTGCAGTTCATCGCCTCCGACCAGTTCCCTGAGTTCGCGAACCACGAAATCGAACACGTTTGAACGTGTCTCGAGCTGCGGGGACACTGCTCCGAACTCGGATTCTTCGGTCACGAAAGGCACATCGCCGAAGGTGTCAAGCCCCATCCAGTAGAGATATGCTCTCAGGAATCTGGCTTCGGCGCGCAGAGAGTGAATCTTGTCGATCAACGCCTGGTCGCATCCGCGTTCGGAAAGTTTTTCATCGGTTGTCTGCCTGAGGTATTCGTTGGCGTAAGTGATTCCGTGCAGTGTCCTGCAGTACAGGGCATAAGTGGCGGTATTGTCTGCGGTTGACCATGTGTTCATGTTGATGTCCTGAGTCCATGAGTCCTTTGCCCAGTTGTTCTTGCAGGCATCGGTGGAGCTTTCCTGAATGCACCAGAAGGCCCTTACCAGTTCCGAGGCGCCGGCGTCGTCGACGTTCAGGTCAGAGGTGTTGTTGAATGACCTGTAGACCTTTGCAAGACCAGATATGTAGTTTGAATAGTCGTTGCCGTAAGCATTTTCCGAGTTGAAGTCATCGGGATTGAAGGGGAGTGCCTCCAGGTCTCCTACGCAGGAACTTGTGACGGTGCCAAGCATGACCAGAAGAGCGGCACATAAGGGATATAGTTTCTTTTTCATGTTCTTTGTCTGATTGTTAGAAATTGATGTTGACACGCAGGGAATATGTCCTTGACCTGGGCGTTCCGTTGGAATCTATTCCTGTGTAGGAAACTTCAGGGTCAACTCCGGGATAGCGTGTGAACACGACCAGGTTATTGGCGGTAAGCGCCAGACGGAGGTTCACATCACGGTTGAACAGGTTGCGGAAGGTGTATCCGACATTGATGTCGTCAATCTTGAAGAAGGAGGCATCGTGCAGGAAATAGTCTGAATATACCTGGGCTATGTTGCTGGTTTCTGTCCAGCCTGTGCGGGTGACAATTTTTCTGTAGTTCCTCAGCGTGCTGTAGTTGAGCCAGTCGTTCGCTGTTGTCGAATTGGACTGGTGATAGTTCCAGAATACCCAGTTGCCTGCTGAGCCGTGGGCGTTGAATCCCATGTCCCAGTTCTTCCAGGTGTATTTTACGTTTATTCCGTAGAACAGTTTCGGAAGAGGGCTCTTGCCGGTGAGATATCGGTCGTTGTCGGTGATCTGTCCGTCTCCGTCCCTGTCGACAAATGCGTTTTGGATTGGATTGCCCTGGTCATCGTAAAGTTGCTGGTAGAGGAAATAGGTCCTGGGAGCATAGCCCACGCGTTGTTGCTGGAGATAGCCTCCGGTGCCTCCGGCAATGTCTTTTCCTTCCTGGATGAAGTAGTCATCGTTGGCTTCGTCACCGCCGACGGTAAGTTTTGTGAACCGTGTGTCCTGATAGGTGATGTTCCCGCCGATCATGAGACTGGATTCACTTGTACGTATGGGGGTATATATGATTCCCAGTTCTATTCCCTTGTTTTCCATGCTTCCTATGTTTGTGAGCAATGTGTTGGAGAAGTTGGCTCCCATGGGAATGTATACGGTGTTGAGCAGGTCCTTGGTGTCTTTCTTGTACAGGTCAAGGTTTCCGGTTACGAGACCGTGCCCGAAACTGAAGTCCAGACCGATGTTTGTAGTGGCCGTTTCTTCCCATTTGATGTTGGGGTCGTATGCCTCAGGGGTAAGTTCATAGACTCGTCCGTCGCTGCCCATGTTGTACATGTAGTTTATGCTGGTGGACAGATTGTAGTTGGCGATGTACGAGTAGTTGGCTATCCCGCTTTCCTGTCCGGTGATTCCCCATCCAGCACGCAACTTGAGTTCGTCAAGCCAGTCGGCATCCTGCATGAAACTTTCCTGCTTTATGTTCCATGCGATGGCTAGAGAGGGGAAAAGTCCCCATCTGTTTTCCTTTCCGAATCTGGAAGAACCATCGTTTCTCAAGGTGAAGGTGAACAGATAGCGGCTCTTGTAAGAGTAATTGAGACGGCCATAGAACGACACGAGGAAGTGCTCTTCGCCATGTCTGTACACGTTGCCGTAGAGTTCGTCTTTCTCGTATGACACTCCTGTGTTAGGGTCAGAATAGGCATCATTTAGTCGTCGTTCATTGTGCGAATAGTTGTAGAAGTGCTCCCATGAATAGCCGGCCATGACATCAATCTTGTGCCCTCCGAATTCGTGCTTGTAGTTGGCGAAGAACTCGAGCATGTCATTGTAGTTGAACGAATCGCTGGTATACCATGTCCCGATTCGCGGGGCGATACCGTCGTTTATCAGGTCCCAGTAGTCTGGCATGGGTCTGCTCCAGTTGTACGAAGTTCGTCTGTCGGTGCTCAGCCTGAGGTTGAAGGCAAGGTCTTCCAGGCCGTGCACCTTGTAGTTGATTGTGCTGCTGAGAGTCCATCCGAGATTCCTGTTGACCACGTCGCTTGTCCGGAACTGCATGGGGTTTGTTTCCGCACCGGCTCCAGGTATCAGTTCATCGCCACGTCCAGTCCCCTGAACATAGAATCCGTAGTTCGTTCCGTAGTCTATGGAGCCGTCTTCGTTGTAGAAGTAAACAGGCAACGTGGGGTTGAAAGATGCAGCGGCGCTGTAGCTTGCACTCGCCGGAGATGAAATGTATGTGTTGACCTTGGCGTTGAGGCCGATTGTAAGGTGCTCGTCAAGGAAATTGGGATTGAGAGTGACATTGATGGTCGGCCTGTGGCTCCAGGAACCCAGTGTCTGGCCTCTTGACTGTCTGTAGCCCATGGAAACACGGTACGGCAGGTGGCCTTTGAGCGCAGTTCCGCTGACACTCAGGTTATGGGTAGAGTTGATGCCGAGTCTTGTCACAAGATCAATCCAATCAGTGTTCTCTTTGCCCATGAGACTCTCGGCCGTGGCAAGGGACCCGGGCCTATCTGCATAGAGACTTCTGATGAATTCACGGTATTCTTCACCTCCCATGACTTCTTCCTTGCCTATATAGTGGCGTGCACTTACAGAACCGCTGTAAGAGACTCTGGGCTTCCTGCTTGCGCTTGCTTTCTTCGTTGTGACGAGTATGACTCCAGACGCTGCTCTTGAACCATATATTGCTGCCGATGACGCGTCCTTGAGCACTGAAAAGGAGTCAATGTCATCGGGGTTGACTGATGATAGGTCGTTTGAACTTAGTGGGATACCGTCGACCACGATCAATGGGTCATTGGATGCATTGAGTGATGAGATGCCTCTGACTCTCATTGTTCCGTCGGAAAGGACAAGCAGTCCTGGTACTTTTCCCTGCAGGAGCTCGTAGCTCGATGAAACGGCACCTCGGTTTAGATTCTCCGCCTTTATGGCAGTGACAGAGCCTGTAAGGTCTTCTCTCTTGACCGAACCATATCCTATGACTACTGCGTCTTCGAGAGTTTCATTGTCTTCCTCAAGAACGATCAATCCCTTTACAAAAGGTTCTGAGTCGGCCCGTAGCTGGATGGTCATGTATCCGAGGCAGCTGACTGTAAGAATGGCGTTGCTGTTTTCGACACTGATGGCGAAATGCCCTTCGGTGTCGGTAATGACTCCATTGCTTTGGTTTCCTTCCTCGAATATGGCGGCTCCTATTACGGGCAGCCCCGAAAAGTCTGTCACCGTCCCTTTCAGCTCGATGTCTGAAGATTGTGCCGATGCCGCAAATCCGCCGCTAAGGCAAATCAGGACGGACAAGATGATTGATGAAAATAATTTCTTCATGCTTGTCGGTGTTATTAATTTGGTTATTCTTTCCACAAATATATTTGATGCTTCTTCGAGGGGGAAGCACAGAAAAGACAATTGCGGACACAAAAAGGACACTGTGCGGAATACCTGCAGGAATTTGTCAAATATGATGTAAATTGCTTGACAGAGAACATAGGATTGCAGATATGAAGAATTTTCTGGTAATGTTGTCTCTTTTCGTTTCTGGCTTTACTACGGCTGCAGATATGAATTACGGCAACCTGTATAATATACGGCTCGTTTCTGACGCGGTCCAGGCCCGCTGCTTCATCCAGGATGAAAATGGTTTCATCTGGGTTGGAACCAATAAGGGGTTGTGCTGCTATGACGGATACAATGTGCAGGCCCACTACAAGAACGGAGCACCGGAGAATGTGCAGATACATGCGCTTTCGCTGTACGGCGACAACTGTCTTTTTCTTGGTACGGAAACTGGAATGATGATATATGACTTTAAGCATGGCAAATACGTTCAGTCCAAGATTGGTCTTCAATGTATAGTACGGTCATTGCTTTCCGATGGTGACTGTCTTTGGATGGGGACTACTGACGGACTGTATTTATATGATATCAAAAACGGTTCAGTGACTTGCGTGTTGCCTGACGTGGATGTATATTCTGTTGTCAGGCTCAGAGACAGAGTGTTTGCCGGGACAAGGAACGGATTGTATTTCAGACCTGAAGGCACTTCTGGTTTTGAACCGACAGAAGGTGACGGTGCGGATTCTTTCATAGGTGCATTGTATGCCGATGAGGCGAGCAACTCATTGTGGTTCGGTTGGAAGGGGCTTTATCGCATGCACGTTTACTCCGGTGAAACGGAAATGGTGAGTGACTCTATCTCCGCTAAGTCTCTGCTCATGGACTGTGACGGAAACATTGTCGTAGGGACGGATTACGGTTTGATTGCCGTTGATCCGGAGACGGGGGTTAAAACTGTGTATAAACATAATCTGCATCGGCATAATTCGCTGTCGAACAATGTGGTTCAGGCAATGTTTAGGGATGACAATGACAATGTGTGGATAGGGACGGACTATGGCATATCTTTGGCCCAACGGCACAAGCTGTATGAATATTACAATGTCACGCAGTTTACTGATGGCGGTGAGGGGAACTTGTTTTTCGTGATGACGCGGGATGCTTCCGGAAATCTGTGGATGGGAGGGAACAATGGTGTGATCATGAATCCATATGATCCGTTAGGTGATGCATTGTGGTTCCGGATGCGGGATGTGCCTGAACATGACCGCATCGCGCACAACAGGATCAGGGACATTTACAGCGACAGGAACAATAATCTGTGGGTGGCTTCTGACGGTGGCCTGCAGTTGTTTGACGCGGAGAGGAGCAGTTTTGAGGACCGTGCGGTTGCTGATCCGGAATCAGGAGACAGGATGTACTGGGTTTACAAGGTACTGGAGGACCGCGAGGGCAATTTCTGGTTTTCGACCTACAACGAGGGCGTTTGGAAAGTTGGCTCTTCGTTATTCGGGAATTCATCTGTTAATGAGTGCATTGAGAGGTATACCGAAAATGACGGGTTGAGCGGGGATTTCATTTCTGCGATGGCATATAATGAGACTTCGAATGCAGTCTATACTCTTGCAAACAATGGTGGAATTGACATCATAGACTGTTCTTCAGGCGATGTGGGGCATCTGGATGTATTGGGATTGACAGGAGGCAGCTTCCCTTCGGCTATGGTGAGCGGTGATGATGAATACTTGTGGATTGGGTATTCTCATGGTCTTATCCGGTATGATACTCTGGAAGGGACCTCTTCAAGAATACTGTTCGGAAACGGGAGGCATCTTTCGGTTACCTGTATGATTTTGGCCGAGGGAGATATTTGGGTTTGTACCAATGAGGGAATATGGGTTGTGTCAGGAGAAGGCAACATTCTTGGAAACTTCAACTTTGAGGACAAGGTCTTTTATTCGGCGTGCTGGGATCTAGGCCGTAGGAAACTCTTTTTTGGTGATTCTGATGGATATGCGGCTGTGTTTCCGGAGATAGTTGGCCGCCGTATGCCGTCAGAAAAGTTGGTTGTCAGCAGAATTCTTGTGAACGGGCAGGAATATATCTCTCCTGACGGCCTTGTAAGCCGGTATGTCGACAGGCTGAAACTGGAGTCAGACGAAAATGACGTCAGCGTGGAATTTGCGGATCTTACATTTTCCAATGCCAGGGTGAATTGCATTTCATATCGTCTCGGCGGAGGAGATATAGTGTCATTGAAAAGCGGGTCCAACAGGGTGTCTCTTACTGGTTTGCGCCCCGGAAATCACTATTTGTCGTTCACCGGGGACGGAGTAACGGATGCCGGTGGATTTGATGCTGCGGGGGATGTAAGCATAATGATAAAGCGTCCCCCTTTTGCATCTGGAGCAGCTTTTGGAATTTATGCTTTCATTGCAATCTGTACAGGCTTGTCGGTGTATCGTTACTACCGCCTGAAGGCCAAGTTGAGAATGGCAAGGGCCGAGAAGGAACAGACGCTGCAACGTGTGGAGGAGAAGATGCGCATTTATACGGACATTTCGCATGAATTCAAGACTCCATTGAGCATGATACTGGCACCGGCCAGCAAGATGCTTACCGAACGGCATTCCGAAAAAGACATGAAGGATCTGCAGTTGATACATGACAGTGCGATAAAGATAAATCAGCTGCTTCACGGAATGATCGAGGCTGACAAGAATGAGTTGTCTATGGAACTCGGGTTGACAAAGTCAAGGGTTGAGGTGGTTGGCTTTATACATACGATTTTCTCTGTGTTCGAGGATAACCAGAAGGACAAGGGAAAGGAATTCATATTCAGCTCGTCTGCGGAAAAGATCTATTGCATGCTGGATGTGGTCAAGCTGGAATCAATAGTAAACAACCTTGTTTCCAATGCGTGCAAGTACACATCGGAGGGTGACAGCATCATAGTTTCGATAACACTTTCTTCCGACAGGGCATCGCTTGAAATAAAGGTATCCGATACCGGAGTAGGCATTCCCCACGAGGACTTGCCTTACATATTCCACAGATTTTTCAAATCGCAGTCCAATTCTTGCGGAAAGGAGGGCTCCGGCATAGGTCTTTTTCTTGTCAAAAACTATGTTTCAATGCACGGAGGCACCGTTGCCGTCAGTTCAGAGCAGGGAGAGGGGAGCACTTTTACCGTTACTCTTCCTTTTGATGCCGGTGCCGATGATGCTTCAGAAGATGCGGTGTGTGAGGATGGAAGAATTGGACTTCCTACAGTAGTCATAGTCGAGGACAACAAGGCGATTGCTGAATTTGTCAGGGACTTGCTTTATGACAGTTACCGCTGCCTCATTGCCATGAACGGGAAGTCTGGCCTCAGGCTGTGCAAGGAGATTTTGCCGGACCTTGTGATCACCGATATCATGATGCCTGTGATGGACGGTATAAAGATGTGTGCTGAATTGCGGGCCAATGTTGCCACAGCCTCTATTCCCATAATTGTGCTGACAGCTGTTGAAGACAAGAAATATGAGTTGTTCACAGCCAAGCACAGGATAGATGCATTCATAACCAAACCTTTTGATTCCAATTATATAGTCGCTAGGGTTAAGGGACTGATTGACAAGAAGCTGGAGATGGAAAAGCGCATAAGGATGGAAATGATTGCCGAGCCAGGGAGCTTGGAGGCTGTATCGGCAGATGAGAAATTGCTGTCGAGGCTTGTGGATGTCATTGAAGAGCATATTTCTGATTCAGACTTCAATGTCAACGCTCTTTGCGTATATCTTGGAATGTCTTCGAAATCGGTATACCGTAAATGTGTGCAGCTTCTGAACATGACGCCAGTCGAGTACATAAGATTTGTTAGGTTGAAAAAGGCCGCATTCCTGTTGGAGCAACATAATTTCAACGTCTCTGAAGTCATGTATATGGTCGGATTCAACAATCATTCTTATTTCAGTCGCTGTTTCCT
Organism: uncultured Bacteroidales bacterium; assembly: GCA_902491795.1. Classification (GTDB taxonomy): domain Bacteria; phylum Bacteroidota; class Bacteroidia; order Bacteroidales; family UBA932; genus Cryptobacteroides. Next base: position 15,632 of record CABUIX010000045.1, read on the forward strand.
CAAGGAGTTCGGCAAATCACCGCAGCAGTACAGAATGGAGCATGGCGTTAAAGTGTCGTGAAACTGGTCTTGAGCGTTGGGCCAAACAAAAAGCCGGCCTTCCGTTGCGGAAGGCCGGCCCTTGTAGAGTAGGTCACACAGACTAAAGCTGAGGACCTGCAGCGACGAGAGCCTTGCCAGCTTCGTTGTCTTCGTATTTGTGGAAGTTCTTGATGAAGCGTCCGGCAAGATCCTTGGCCTTCTCTTCCCATACAGAAGGATCTGAGTAGGTGTCACGTGGATCAAGAATTCCGGTGTCGACTCCTTCGAGAACTGTAGGAACTTCGAAGTTGAAGTAAGGGATGGTCTTGGTCGGAGCCTTGTCGATTGATCCGTTGAGGATTGCGTCGATGATTCCGCGGGTGTCACGTATTGAGATACGCTTGCCGGTTCCGTTCCATCCGGTGTTCACGAGGTATGCCTTGGCGCCGCTCTGCTCCATTCTCTTCACGAGTTCCTCAGCGTACTTTGTAGGATGCAGCTCGAGGAATGCCTGTCCGAAGCAAGCTGAGAATGTAGGAGTAGGCTCGGTGATTCCGCGCTCTGTACCTGCCAGCTTTGCTGTGAAGCCTGAGAGGAAGTAGTACTTGGTCTGCTCAGGGGTCAGGATTGATACGGGAGGAAGAACTCCGAATGCATCGGCAGAAAGGAAGATGACCTTCTTTGCTGCAGGACCCTGTGATGCAGGACGCACGATCTTGTTGATGTGGTAGATCGGGTAAGATACACGGGTGTTCTCGGTAACGCTCTTGTCGCAGAAGTCGATCTTGCCGTCCTTGTCGACGGTGACGTTCTCGAGGAGGGCGTCGCGGCGGATTGCGTTGTAGATGTCGGGTTCAGACTCCTTGTCGAGGTTGATGACCTTTGCATAGCAGCCGCCTTCGAAGTTGAACACTCCCTCGTCGTCCCAGCCGTGCTCGTCGTCACCGATAAGCAGACGCTTGGGGTCGGTTGAAAGGGTGGTCTTGCCGGTTCCTGAGAGACCGAAGAAGATTGCGGTGTTCTCGCCGTTGAGGTCGGTGTTGGCTGAGCAGTGCATTGAAGCGATGCCCTTGAGAGGAAGGTAGTAGTTCATCATTGAGAACATACCCTTCTTCATCTCTCCGCCGTACC
>CABUIX010000046.1 GCA_902491795.1 uncultured Bacteroidales bacterium
GCTTCCGTCTGGAGTCCAGCCCATCACGATGTTGTTGGGCCCCATGCGCTCTCCTACCTGGTCACGCTCGACAGTGGCCGACCATGTGAGCCTTTTGGGTTCTCCGCCTTCAATCGGCATCGTGTAGACTTCGGTGTTGCCGTCATATTGGGCAGTGAATGCTATGGTCTTGCCGTCCGGGGATATTCTCGGAAAGCATTCGTAACCCGGATGCGAGGTCAGCCTGACGGCTTCTCCTCCGTTGATTCCGACGCTGTAGAGATCGCCGGCATAGCAGAAAACAATCCTGTCGCCTCCTACTGCGGGAAAACGAAGCAGCCTGGCCTCTTCGGCAGAGGCCAGGAGCATCGTCGATACCGTCAGAGACAAGGCGAGAAAAAGTCCTTTTCTCTTCATTGGCATTAAATGTTTATGCGAGCATTACCTGACCGCCCGTCACCGGGATGGCCTGTCCTGTCTCGCCTGTCTGTTCAATGGCATATAGTATGGCCTTGGTGACATCTTCGGGGCTGCAGCCCTTGCGCATGGGCACCTGGTTCAGATAGTAGTCCTTCACGTCCTTCACGGTCTTGGCTCCGGGTACCTTTCCGGCGGCAAGATACTGCACGAACAGGCCGTTTTCGGGATTGCTCCAGAGCGGCCCGTCATAGTAGTTTCCGGGGCAGATGGAGTTGACTTTGATCCGGTATGGTGCAAGTTCAAGCGCGAAGCTCTGTGTCAGGCCTATTCCTCCGAACTTTCCTCCGGCGTATGCAAAATTGGCTTTCGAACCGCGGAGTCCGGACTTGGAGTTGACCTGCACGATGTCGGCGAAGTATTCCGGGTCGTGGGCGGTCTCTATCTTCATGATGTGGCTCACCACCTTTGCGCAGAAGAAGTATGCCTTGTAGTTGATGTTCGTGACGAACTCGAAGTTCTCGGGTGTCATTGCATCGAGACCTCCTGCACGCAGGACACCTGCATTCGACACGAACACGTCGATTGCTCCGAAGTTGAGGATGGTCTGGCGGACGAGGTTCTGCAGGCTGTCCATGTCAGCGACATTGGTCTTCACGAAGATTGCCCTGTTGCTGGAGGCCAGAGTGTTGAAGTTCTCGGCCGTATTTTGTCCTACGGTCTCGTTGAGGTCCGCCACCACTATGTTGGCTCCCTGAAGAATCAGGTTGCGTGCGATTCCCTCACCGAATCCCTGCGCTGCTCCGGTCACGATGATGGTCTTGCCTTCCACACGTCCGTGTGCTGCTCCGGAAGCCACTTTCCTGCGGTAGTTCTCCACCTCCCAGTTGTCGATGAAGTCAATCTGGCGCCTTGTCATGGGATGGGGGCCGCCGAAGCCGCGTGCGAGCAGGGCAACCTTGGCAGCATCTTCGAACACTTCCGTGATCGTCCTTGCGCCCTTGGCGTTGTCGCCTGCGGCAACAAGGCCAATTCCGCGGATCAGGAGCACCTTGGGGGTGTATCCGTGCTTCTTGACGTATGCCTCGATCTTCCTTTCGGCGTTCTTTACGAGGTCTTCTCCTCCTTCGAGATAGATGTATTCAGACTTGCAGTACACTATTCCGTCTGGGGTGAAAGGTGCGAGTACGTCCTTGGCACCGTTCTCCAGGACGGCGCTGATCACCGCATTGTTCGTGACCTTGAGTGTCTTGAGCCCTCGTCCGTTGCGGCTCAGGATGGTTCTGATGGCCGGAATCGCCTCGGTCGCGCACTGGCAGATCTCCGCATCCCCTTCGGGCAGTTCCGGAGCCTCTTTGCCTATGGTCGAAAGCACATGATCGTAGATCTGGTCTATTCTTTCGGGCGTGTCTGCCCCTACGAAGATGCCGTGGTTCTGCAGGAAGATGACCTCAGGCTCACGTCCGTTTTCCCTGCGGTATGCGGCAATTTTGTCGTGGACCTTTTTGAAAAGGGTATAGCCGGGGTCGGTGTACGGTATGTAGAGCGCTTCCGGAAACAGCCTCGCGCAGACTTCTGCGGCATTGGCAGAGCACATGAGGCCGTTGACCATCGTGGGGTGCAGATGCACTATGTAGGCTGCCTCCATGCAGTTGTGCAGTGAGGTCTCTACGGAAGGACGGCGGTCCTTGGTGATGCAGGCTGCGGCGAGGTCGTTCTTGACCTGCTCCTCGCGTTCGGCAGGGTCGCTGCTGTACTTTTTTGTGCCCATCGGGTTCAGAAGGCTTCTGTCGAGCACGGCGAATCCCTCTTCTCCTATGGTTGCGAGTGCATGCCCGCTGGCTTTTACCCACAGACGGTCTGCAGTCTTGTAGGAGGTGTTTCCGCCTCCGGCAATCACATACCTGGAGTCAGAGCCGTATTTGCGTGAAATTTCTATCAGTGAATCTATTTCTTTCATTTCGATATGACTTTGTTTATGATCTCTTCGCCTTCTTCGAAGGTGTTCTTGCCGTTCTGGTGAGCAGCAACAAGGCATGCGCCCCTCCAGTTGATCTCCTTGAGCTTGTCTGAGAGATCCGCGCAGTCGCGTGTCCTCAGTTTTATGGGCTCGAGGGCCGGGGTGTTGTGTTCCGAGCCGAAGGTTACGGTGAAGCCTTCATCCACCAGATATCCTGCATATTTTTCGAGAACTTCCGTGGTGTTTCTGGTCGTGATGAACTCGCAGGAAGTTATGCCTCTTTTCTTCAGAGTGTCGGCACATTTCTGCAGGTCCTGTTCGAAGTCGGTAAAGTTGCCCTTGGAGTCATCGGCCAGGAACGGATAGGTTGGAATTCCGCCGGCAGAGAGTATTATCTGCTGCACTATTTCCATCGGGAGAAAGGCCTTTGGGTCTTCGGGAACGAAGGCGGCGCCTCCTGCCTTCAGCAGGTTGCCGCGTATCTCGTTCTCGACGGCTGCGGCATCACGGGGATCGCTCTTGAGAGTCTTGCCCGAGAACAGCCTTTCGTAGAATTTCAGCCTGTCGCTTTCTGACGCGTAACGCTGCTCGACGGCAAGTCTTACGGCCTTCGCCAGATGACGTTCGCGGATCGAGCCTCTCGTGAGGTTCTTTTCAACCTCGGTGAAGGATATGGTGAATCCTGCGCCGATGGCATCGAGATGCTCGTTGAGTTTCTCGCACATCCTTCCCACCTGTACATTGGACTCGTTCCTGACGTTCTCGAGCAGCCGGGCCTCGTTGCCCCTGATGGCTACCGGGTATTCAAGACCTTTGCCGCTGAGGTATGTCCTTCCGGGGTTGTTGGGATCATTGACCCTGACTCCTGCAGCCTGGTCTTCGACGTTGAGGGAAATGAACTCTATATTAAACAGAGGGAAGAGGTGGCGTTTGCCACACTCTTCGCTCCATTCCCTGTATCCGTCCAATGAATAAAAATCATTTATCCCGACCACCTTGACCCCTTCTTCGGCAGCCATGTCGAGGGCTTGGCTGACCTCGTCGAAGGCACTGAAAGAGTATGGGGTGTGGAGGTGGGCATTGACGTCTGTGAATTTCATGTCTCTATACTCCCTTCTTTGCGCGTATGATCTGCTGGGCAGTGGTCATGTTGGTCACCGGAGTGTAGTCCTTGAGAGGAACGATCTTCTCGTTGATCGCATCCAGGAACCATTCCGGCTGAGGGAAGAAGGCTTCTTCAAGCTCGTGGCAGGGGGTGATCCAGTTGCGGGATCCGAGCACTACCGGAGATGCGTCGAGGTAGTCGAACGCCATTTCGGAAATGTTGGCCGCAAGGTCGTTGAGGAACGATCCGCGAGCCGTTGCGTCGCCGGCAATTATGATGCGTCCGGTCTTCTTGACAGACTCAAGCACCTTCTCGTAGTTGAAAGGAACGAGTGAGCGCGCGTCGATGACTTCGGCTTCCATTCCGTATTTCTCCTTGAGGATGTCGGCCGCCTTGAGTGCACGATAGAGTGTAGCTCCGATTGTAAGGAACGTGATGTCCTTTCCTTCACGCTTGATGTCGGGTTCTCCGATGGGAATCTCGTAGTATTCCTTGGGAACGCCTCCTTCGTGGAACTGTTCGCCCATGTCGTAGATGCGCTGGCTCTCGAAGAAGATCACGGGGTCAGTGCCCTGAAGCGCGGAGTTCATCAGACCCTTTGCATCGTAGGGAGTGACAGGGAACACGACCTTCAGGCCGGGGATATGGGTGCAGAGGGAAGTCCAGTCCTGTGAGTGTTGTGCACCGTACTTGGAGCCGACAGACACGCGGACCACTACAGGCATCTTGAGGATGTTGCCTGACATTGCCTGCCACTTGGGCAGTTGGTTGAAGATTTCGTCTCCGCAGCAGCCGAGGAAGTCGCAGTACATGATCTCGGGAATCACGCGGCCACCGCACATTGCATATCCGATTGCGGTGCCTATGATTGCGGCTTCAGCGATCGGCGAGTTGAACAGACGGTGGTAGGGGAGTGCCTCCGTAAGACCGCGGTACACTGCAAACGCTCCGCCCCATTCGCGGTTTTCTTCTCCGTATGCGACGAGTGACGCGTCCTTGTAGAAGCGGTCAACGACAGCCTCGAAGATACCGTCGCGGATATTGTAGGTCTTCATCTTGCTGACAGGCTTTCCGTCCTTGTCGAGCCAGAACCTTTCCTTTCCTGCGATCTGCTTTACGCGGGGATTCTCTTCGAGCGGCATCAGCACATCGGGCTTTGCATCGCTCAGCGAATCGATGCTCTGGTTCGAGAACATCATGTCTCCGAGCAGCTCGCTGTCCTTTACGAGATCCATTCGGGGTGAGAGTTCGGGATCGATTGCCAGCTTGTAGCAGTCGAAGATCACGTCCTTGACTTCCTTCTGGATGCTGTCGAGTGCGGCCTGGTCGGCGAGACCGGCATCAATGAGCTTCTTTCCGAAGGCCACGATGCAGTCTTCCTTCTCCCAAGCTTCGATTTCCTCCTTTGTGCGGTATGATGACTGGTCACTGGGGGAGTGTCCGCTGTAGCGGTAGGTAACCACGTCAAGAAGGCAGGGGCCTTCCTTCTTCTCGAGAAGAGCCTTCTTGCGGCGGAATGCATCGATTACGGCGAGAGGGTCATATCCGTTGACGCGCTCCGCGTGCATTGCCTCGGGATTGAATCCTGCGCCGAGACGTGCGGGGTAGGTGTATCCCATGGTTTCGCCCTTGGTCTGGCCGCCCATTGCGTACTGGTTGTCCATCACGTTGAAAAGGACAGGAAGTCCGCCTTTCATGTCTCCTTCCCAGAGAGTCTTGAACTGGTCCATCGATGCGAAGGTCATGCCTTCAAGCACCGGTCCGCGGGCCATTGCTCCGTCGCCGAGGTTGGCTACGACTATGCCCTTCTTGCGGTTGACTTTCTTGTAGAGAGCGGCTCCGACAGCGATTGAGCCTGAGCCTCCGACGATCGCGTTGTTGGGATAGATTCCGAACGGGGTGAAGAAAGTGTGCATTGATCCTCCCAGACCCTTGTTGAATCCGGTCGTGCGGGCAAAGATCTCCGCCATTGCTCCATAGAGAAGGAAACGGATTCCGAGTTCCTTGACTGAACCTTTGAAGCCTTTCTTGGCTACGGCCACCGTGGCTCCGTCCCAGAATTCGTTCATGGTCTTCTCGAGCTCAGCATCGGAAAGAATCTGGATTGAGCGGAGTCCTTTTGCGAGGATTTCACCGTGAGAGCGGTGTGAGCCGAAAATGAAGTCGTCGGTGTCGAGAGCGTAGGCCATTCCGACAGCCGCTGCCTCCTGTCCTGCTGAAAGATGGGCGGGGCCAGGGTTGTTGTAGGCCACTCCGTTGTATCCTCCCGTGGTTTTCACGAGGTTGAGCATGGTCTCGAACTCACGGATGACGAACATGTCGTGATATATTCTCAGAAGGTCTTCCTTTGTGAAGTTTCCTTCTTCAAGTTCCTCCTTCACAGTCTTGTGGTACTGCATCACCGGAATTTTGGGGAACACGACTTCGTGCTCTTCCGGACGGAGAGTCTTCTCGGGATCGATGTAAATTGACTTGGGCATAATCTATACGGTTTGTTGTTTGGTTTTCATTTGAGTGTGAATGCGGTTTCCTTGATGATTTCGGAGACTGTGGGGTGAGGGAACACCACTTCCTTGAGCTGCTCGACGGTCATCTCTGTCTCGATGGCCATGCAGGCGCTCTGGATGATTTCCGAGCAGGGGTTGCCCAGCATGTGCACGCCGAGCACCTCGTGGTATTTCTTACCTGCAATTATCTTGCAGATGCCTTCTCCTCCCTCATTCTCGGCGACGAAGCGTCCGGAGTAGGCCATGGGAAGCTTGAGAACCACGTATTCGCGTCCTGAAGCCTTGGCCTGCTCTTCGGTGAGTCCCACTCCGGCAACTTCGGGGTTTGTATAGACGACTCCGGGGATCGCATCGTAGCGCATGTGGTCCTCCTTGCCGAGTATATTGTTGACTGCAACCTCGCCCTCGCGGCTTGCGGTGTGGGCAAGCATTGAGAATCCGGTCACGTCTCCTGCGGCATATACATTGGGGATGTTGGTGCGCATGCGGTCATCAACCTTGATTCCCCTTTCGGCGGCCACTCCGAGGTTTTCGAGACCATAGCCCTTGAGGACGGCGCGGCGGCCGACGGAAACCAGGATCTTGTCTCCGCTGACACGGCAGACCTTGCCCTCGGGATCCTCGTAGACAACCGTGTTGCCTTCAATTCCCGTGACCTTGCAGTTGAGGCAGAACTGGACCCCGCGCTTTGCGTATATCTTCTGCAGCATTGCGCTGATTTCGTCATCCATCGGCCCGAGAATCTTGGGCATCATCTCCACTACGGTCACCTTTGTGCCTATGGTGCTGAAGAATGCGGCGAACTCCATTCCGATGACTCCTCCACCTATTACCACAAGCTCCTTGGGCTGCTCCCTGAGCGAGAGGATCTCACGGTTGGTTGCAATGACATCACCGGCTTCCTTGAGCCCGGGGAACGGAGGTACAGAAGCCTCTGAACCGGCGCAGATGATCAGGTTCCTGGCCGTATACTGCTCGCCTGCGGCTTCGACAGTGATGCCTTCGGCAGAACGTCCGAGAATTGTGGCGTGCTCGGCCACCACCTGGACTTTGCCGGCTTTCATCGCGGCCTTGACTCCGGCCACCAGTTTCCTGACGACCTTATCCTTGCGGTCCACAAATTCGGAATAGTTGAAGGACGGTTCCTTCACGTAGACTCCGTAGTGGTCTCCGGTGAGGGCATAGTTGTAGACCTTTGCGCTGTAGAGCAGGGTCTTTGTGGGAATGCAGCCCTCGTTGAGGCAGACTCCTCCGAGTGACTTCTTTTCGAATATGACAGTTTTCAGCCCGGCAGCTCCTGCTCTCTCGGCTGCAACATAGCCGGCAGGACCGCCTCCAAGAATAGCTAAATCGAACATTTCAGTATTTGTATTCTAGAATTCAACTTCAAGGTTTTCGATCTCAGTGGCCACCTGCTTGAGGAAACGCGTAGCTTCGCCTCCGTCGATTGCACGATGGTCGTAGGTGAGGGAAAGTCCGAGGTAAGGCACGAAGGCATATACGCCGGCTCCCAGGTCTTTCGGGCGGGGAACTATCGTGCCTACGCCGAGAATCGCGCTCTGGGGAAGATTGAGGACGGGAGTGAACCACTCAACGCCGAAACCACCGAGGTTGCTGACTGTGAACGAGGCGGCTTCGCTGGAGAGCAGGTCGGGGTTGAAACTTCCTTTCCTGCATTCGTCGGCCGCCTTCTTGAGCACTTTGCTGAGTCCGGTGATGCTGAGGTTCTCGGCGCTCTTGATAGCCGGAACCATGAGTCCTCTCTCGGTGTCCACGGCCACTCCGAGGTTGACTGTGTTGAATATGCGCATGGCATCGCCGAGGCAGTGTGAGTTGACAGAAGGGAATTTCTGAAGCGCCTTGATCACGGCGTAGCATACGAAGTCGTTGATGGTGATGTTGGCATCGATTCTGCCCTCCTCGAGAGCCTTCTTGGCTTTCTTGCGCAGAGCCTGAATCCTGCGGGCATCAGCTCCGAGCATATGGGTAAGCTGTGCGGAATTCTGCAGGGAGTTGTACATGGACTTCGCAATGAGCTTGCGCATGTTGGACATTTTCTCAACCTTGAATTCCTCGCCTTCACCGGCAATGTCGGTGTGCATGGGCTGCCATACCTTGAGGTCTGAGCCTTTCACCATTCCGGCGAGTCCGCTTCCGTGAGCCGGTGCTTCGAACCTGCCGTCAGCAGCCATGGCCTTTGCCAGTCCGGTCCTTGGAGTTGATGCTGCGGCGATGACATCGCGCTCGATTATTCGTCCGTGAGGGCCTGTGCCGGCAATCTGCGCCGTGTCAACGCCCTTTGCGGCTGCGGCTTTGCGGGCTCTGGGCGAAACGGGTGCACCTTCCGTTACTGTCGCTGCAGGGATTTCGGCTGTGGCTGCTGGAGTCTCTGCGGGGGATTCTGCCTTCTGAGGCTCTGCTGCCGCTGAAGTCTGCCCGGCTGCGGTCCCGTCGGGAGCAAATTCAGCGAATGACTCACCTTCGTTTCCGATGACCATCACGTTGGTGAGAACTGGAATTTCATCGTTGTCTTTGAAGAAGCAGGCCAGAACGGTACCTTCGAATTTTGATTCCTCCTCGAAGGAAGCCTTGTCTGTCTCGTAACTGAAAAGAACGTCTCCGACTGCAACTTTGTCGCCGGGTTTCTTCTTGAACTCCGTGACGATGCAACTCTCGACGGATTGGCCCTGCTTGGGCATGATTACTACGTTTGCCATTGTTGTATTAATGTGATTAGATCTTCCAAAGTTACTATTTTTTCCGGATTTACCATTGGATCCCGGAGATCTGGCGCAATCGCTCCAGAAGGCAGTCTTCCAATTGTTCCGTGGTGCTGATATGTTCGGTCCAGATGTCCTGCTGCCAGCCTGCAGGGTCGTCGCCGCGTAAAGTTCCGGCATCCGGCTCCGCAGCCATGTCTTCGGCCTCCAGCGTGAGTATCAGCTTGATGTCCTTGTCGGTGGCGGCCGGTATCCTGCCGCTTGTGCTGCTGCACATTATCACGACTCCGTCTTCAAGCAAATCTTCCGGATCCGTCCAGTCAAGCACTTCTTCCCTGCATATGGCTTTCTTGCCGTTTTCTGCCAGGATTGTCCTGACCCTCTCGAAAAAGTATGCCAACAATTTCTGCTCGGCAGAGTTTCTGCTGTCGTCTTCCAGGCCGAGTGCGGCGATCCTGGCCTGGCAGTCCGGGCATTTCTCCCATTGGGAGGTGAGGCAGTCGTTCATTCCTATATGAATGCGGCTGTCCGGGAAGATGGAGGAGATTTCGGACAGCACCATCTCAAGGAACGCATAACTCTCTTCTTTCCCGGCACAGATCAGCTGGTCACTGACTCCCCAGCCTGTTGAAGGGTAGTATGGCCCGAGGGTGCATCCTACGTTAGGATAGGCTGACAGAGCTGCTAGGAAGTGGCCGGGAAGACTTATTTCCGGAATAACCTCAATTCCTTTCCCTGCGGCATATTCCACTATCTCGCGCATGTCTTCCTGTGAGTAGTATCCTCCATATCGGATATGGTCGCTTGAGTTCGGGTCATCGGAGACCGCGGTCCCTTCTCGCCAGCATGCAATCTGCGTAAGCAGCGGGAGAGCCTTGATTTCTGCACGCCATCCCTGGTCATCGGTCAGGTGCCAGTGGAACTTGTTGAGCTTGAACCTTTCCATGAAGTCCAGGCAAAGCTTGATCTGGTCTGTGGTCCAGAAGTGTCTTGAGCAGTCGAGCATAAGGCCACGGTAGCTTAACCTGGGACTGTCGGTTATCGTGCAGCACGGGAATACCCATTTGTCTCCTTCTGCCGGCCTGCCGCTGAAAATACTTTCCGGAAGAAGCTGGCGCAGGGTCTGCAGCGAATGTATGAATCCTTCGGAGGATGCTGCTGTCACGACGGCGAGTCTGTGGTCTATGGATATCCGGTATCCTTCGTCCGGCAGAGAATCGTCGAGCAGGAACACAAGACCCTTGGCGGAACCGTTCTCCACGCTGGCTTCGAGCCCGACCGGTGCCGAGACGACGCAGGTCTTTCCTCCCGCAAGCGACAGGTCTGCTGCGAACCTTTTGATGGCTCCGAATCCTATGGCGTCAATCGCCGGGTCACATTTGATGGATACTCCCGCTGCCCGCATGCTGCCTTTCAGCAGTTCAGCTTCAAGCGGGCGTGGGGTGATGTTGATTGCCAAAGCCGAGTGTGTCGTCGCTCCTGCAAGCAGAGTTGCCAGAATCAGGGTTAGCAGTCTCATTTTCGGGTCAATATATAAGCAATCCTGCCGCTGCCGACAGCAGAATCAGTTTGATCGGTCCTATCTTCTTGAAATACGAGAGCAGGAAGGCCGCGACGAACAGAAGCCACGCCTTCCAGTCAGGGAAGTTGTCGGAGAGGATCCTTACGGCCGGTCCGTCTCCTCCGAGGTTGATGTCGCAGATGAGTACCAGTGCCGCCGCCGCAATAAGTCCCGCAACTGCGGGCTTAAGGGCGCTCATCGTGGCGGTGAAAGCTGGCGCTTCGTGGAATTTTGTAAAGAGTTTCATTATGAAGAAGAACACCAGGAAGGAGGGCAGCACCACCGCGAGCGTGGCCGCGAATGAACCAATGACTCCGGCTGCCATGCCGTAGCCTGCGCTGTGGAAGACCTCGAAACCGACGTATGTGGCGCAGTTGATGCCAATGGGCCCCGGAGTGGTCTGTGAAATTGCCACGATGTCGGTGAAGGTACCTTCGTCGAGCCATCCGTGGATGCTGACCACTTGTGCCTGGATAAGCGAAAGCATCGCTCCGCCTCCTCCGAAGTTGAAAAGCCCGATCACAAAGAAGGTCGAGAATATCTGCCAGAACAACAACAGCATCAGTTTTTGTTTCTAAGTGTGGTTATGCCTGCGGCACAGGCTATTATCGTGATTATTATCCAGATGGGGGAAACCTTGAGAAAGGCGACGAGCCCCAGGGTGACGGCGGCAAGTAGCCATGTCCACCAGTTGGTGCATCCTTTTTTTGCCATGTTCACCGCGGGCACGAGAATAAGCGCGATGGCTACCGGACGTATCCCCTGGAATATCCGTCTGACTATATCATTGTCCTTGAAGTTCGTGAAGAACATTGCGATGAGCAGTATGATCAGGAAGGAGGGGAGTACGGCTCCGACGGTGGCCGTGATGCTGCCTTTGACGCCGCTTACCTTGTATCCTGCATAGATTGCAATGTTGACTGCAAGAAGACCGGGGGCGCTTTGTGCCAGCACGATTATATCGTCAAGGTCGTTCTCTCCTATCCAGCCGCGTCCGCTGAGTTCTTTCTCTATGACGGGAATCATCGCATATCCCCCGCCTATCGTGAATGAGCCTATCTTGGCGAATACCAGGAACAATTGCCAGTAGGAGAATTTTTCCATGCGGCAAATATACTAAAATTTCGTAGTCTGGCTGGAGTTATGCATCTTAAGGGTACATATGCGTTTTAATTTATGTCAAATTATGGACAAGAACAGAAACGGGATGACCGTTAATGATGCGGTCGCGCAAAAGATGGACGAGCTTCGAAGAGAAGGTCGGGTCAATTCTTGGTATCGCTACCGCAGCATGCTGCGAGCTCTGGAGGAATTCGGCGGAGACAGTATTGACTTCGCCGAGATGACTCCGGAGTGGCTTTCCGAATGTGAATGCGACTGGCGTTCATCCGGGAGGAATTCCACAACGATCAACATCTACATGAAGTCGTTGCGATGTATATGCAACCTTCATTATGGAGGACCGGGACCGTTTGCTTCCTACCGCATGCCCAGGCCGGCCGCACGCCACATGGCTCTGTCTTCTTCGGAGATCAGGGCCATACTGCACTGGAACGGAACAGATGACGAACTCGCCGAGAGCCGTGATCTGTGGCTGTTCTCCTATCTGTGCAACGGCATCAACTTCAAGGACATGCTTCAGTTGAGGCATTCGGACATCCGAAACGGCGAGATAGTGTTCGTGCGGTCGAAAACGCGGTATTCCGCTGGGGACACGCAGGTTCACGCGCATGTCACTCCTGACATGTGGGACATTATCGGACGCCGTGGCACAAGTGAGGCCGAGACCGGCCGGAACGGGTACATTTTCCGCTACCTCAACGGTAACGAAAGCCCTTTCCAGCTGGAGATGAAAGTGAGGAAGGTTATCCGCAGGTGCAATTCCGACATGCGAAAACTCGCTGTCGAGTTGAGCATCCCTTTCTTCACCACCTACACTGCGCGGCACACTTTTGCGACGGTTCTCCAGAGAAAGGGAGTTGCCGTTTCCTACATTTCCGAATGCCTGGGTCACCACAGTATCCGGACTACTGAGGCCTACCTCGCGGGGTTTGAGCCTGAAGACAGGGAGAAATTCTCTGTCCTGCTAACGGATTTCTAACCGAAGTCATTTGTTCATAACGAATTGTCACGCGCGGTGACAATCGTCAAATTTTCATTCATCATCATATCCTAATTATCCGGAAGAAAGAACTAGAGTCTTTCTTTTTTTTATGCTATCACAAAAAGAAAGCCGATCCCAAAAGGGGTCGGCTTTCTCATTATGGATTTTGCAAGCTATTTGGTTGAGTTTGCAGAACTGAGGACTGTAATGTCAGCAGAACTGTTCACTACACATATGGTGCTTACAGTAAGTTTGATGCTGTATCCAGCGTGCATATCCTGCTGCAGGGTAGTACCACCGTTGTACCAGCTGATTTCAGAACCGTCGATCGTGAGGTATACGTTATTTTCGTCCTTGCTGAAGTCAGTCTCAGGGTTGTATGCATCATTGTCATCTTTGTAGAGGAGAGCATACTCGAAGGTGAAGTCTTCATCGGTGAGCTTGTAGGTATTTTCACCATACTCGGTTACCGCGCCTTCCTCGTATACAGTCTTGCCGTCAAGGTCCTTGATTACAAGGAGTTCCTGAACATCCTCAGTTGAAGCTTCTGCAATGAGAGTCTTAAGTTCAATGTCCTTTCCGACAACCTCAAACGGGCTTACGAATTCAACGTTGTAGTACATTTCGCAATAGTTGCCGTTGTCAAGAACAGTGTATGCGGTGAGGACATAAGTCTTGCTGTCAACAAGAGGTGCAGTAAGAGCGATTTCCTGATCTGTATAGTCTGTTCCGGTAACCTCTGCGCCTTCCTGAGCCTTTGCGGTTGCAGGTATTTCATCATCAGGCACTGAGATTGATACAGGAACACCATTTACGAGCGGCCTGAGAGCGAACTGGATAGGTCCATGGTTCTGAGGATCATCCTTAAACTCTTTAGCGTAGTCCTGCAGGTAGCCTGCGAAGTGCTCTGCTATTGTAGACTGCATTACCCACTTGCTTCCATCTGCATCAAGTTTGCCCTTAACCTGTACGGTATCGTCGGTGCCAGGCTTCAGGTAGTTCTGGCTGAATGCAGGCCATACATGATCGTGCTTAACAGTGTAGGTGAATGTTACTATTACGTTGCCGCGGCTCTTAGGCTCAACTGAAGGTATTACTACCTCAACGCTGCCCTTGAGGTTCTCGTCAGCCTCATCGGTTATAGTAACGATTGCTGCATTGGTTGCGGTAGCATCAAGCAGACCCTCGAGGTTGATTTCTACTCCTTCAGGCTTTTCAGCGAGTTCCTTGCCGTTTTCGTCATAGAAGGTGCACTTAACATCCTCATCGTTGACATTGTAGAGAGATGTGAACTCAGTGTAGGTGAGTCCGAGCTCTGCGAGGATGTCGGTATTTACCTGCTCCCAATCAAGAACAATATCCTCTCCTTCATCAGGGATCTCTGAATACTCGATAGTTGCAGGAGCAACGCTTACATACAGGTCATTGATTTCGGCCTCTTCTCCGACGATATTGACTTTAAGCCAGCACTGGGCTACCTTTACATCTTCGCCCTTTGTGTTCTTGACAAATGACTCTACGAAGATGACAGGTGTACGTCCTATAGCAGGGCGTGAACTCTGTGCAAGCCATGCGTCATCTACAGAAAGTTCACCGGTCTCAGCATCGAAAGATACGAACTGCTGCTGGTTGGTCTTTCCGTCTTCTCCAAGATATGTTGCAGGGAAAGTCAGCTTATATGTGGGCTTTACATACATCTCAGGAAGAGACTTGTCTTCTTGAGGTGCGTAGGTCTCAAGAGAATCCAGAACATTGATGGTCTCGTTGTATCCGAGAGTAATGTTGGTTTTATCTTCAAGAGTAGGCTTGGCGTCTGTTACAGGCTCATAGGCAACGACCTTCTTGGCCTTTGCATAGTAGGGAGCGTACTTGATGATCTCGTACTCATCGACGTCTGTCTTCTCAACGAATGAGTAGTCTGATACTATCTCCTCCTGAGTATCCGATGCTGTTGCGCGAAGTGCTACGAGTACATTGTCACCTTTCTGTGACGCATCAGTAGGAATCTCCTCGTCTTTATTGGCTGAAATAGTGAATATAAGTCCGCCTTCTTCACCTGCTACAGGCTCACCAATAATTGAAACGAGGTCAGTCTCGTCGCCTGCAACCTTTGTGGTCACGCTGCGATTGATGAAATCCCATGAAATCTTTGAAAGGTCTGCATTCTCAGGGTTAACCCTATAGGTAACTTCAGGAGTGTTTGCTGCGATGAAGTTGCCCTTAGCATCGTAGAGAGTATAGAACTGGATCAGTCCAAGTCCCTGGGTCATGGTCTCGGGAACAAACGCGAGAGACTTGAGCGGCGCATTGAGATTTATTACCAGGCCGTTCTCATCTGCTCCTTCAACTCCGTAGAGTGTGAGTGTGTTGTTTACAGTATCCCAAATTGCCGTAACTTTTCCGGTTCCAGGTACATAGAAGCTGACGCCGGTGCCTTCGCGTGATATTTCTTCTCCCTCAGGAGACAGAGTCACTTTC
This sequence comes from uncultured Bacteroidales bacterium, assembly GCA_902491795.1. Lineage (GTDB taxonomy): Bacteria > Bacteroidota > Bacteroidia > Bacteroidales > UBA932 > Cryptobacteroides. The sequence continues at coordinate 14,832 of CABUIX010000046.1, forward strand.
ACGAACTCGCCGCAGTACTCGCTGTCAGGATCGGTTTCAGGATAGTAGTATACGATAGGAGCATCAGCGCCGTCTTCTCCGTCAGCGCCGTCCTGGCCATCAGCACCGGGAGCGCCATCCTGTCCGGGAGCGCCCTGATCGCCCTTGTCGCCCTTGTCGCCTTTCTCTCCGCGTGAAGGATACCCGGTGTCAACGCCATCAATGAACCAGTTGCCGTTCTCACCGATGGTTACTACAGAACCGTCCTGTCCGTCAGCGCCATCCTGTCCGTTGGCACCGTTCTGTCCGTCAGCTCCGTCTTTTCCGTTGGTAAGAGTGAAAGATGAGCCGTCACTCAGAGTCACCTTGACACCGTTCGCGGTGGACTCAACATTGGTTATGACAGCTCCGTTAGTGATTTGAGTCTGCAAGTCTGCCAATGCATTCTCAACCTTTGTCACGCGATCATTCAGAGAGTTGATCTCATCCTTGTTGCATGACACAGTCATCCCGGCAAGCCCTGTAAGCACAAAAGCCGCCAGAAACAAGTTTTTGATTTTTTTGTTCATAACGAAACCAATTAAATTTATGATAGGTTTTAATTTGCTTGCCTTGTTTCCGCGCGAGATAATTATGGCGAATTTTCGCCCATCAGCGCAATTAATACGCAAATATAAGAATTATTTTATAATTCCTAAATCCGTTTGCCTTTTTTTGATCTTATTCCTCTCAATGTTCCTGCCATAAGGCATGGATACACGAAAAACAAAAAAAGAAGTCCTTCATAGAAGAACTTCTTTTCCGTGGTGGAGATAAAGAGATTCGAACTCTTGACCCCCTGCTTGCAAAGCAGGTGCTCTACCAACTGAGCTATACCCCCGTTTTTAAATGTAGGCCCGCGCGGAGTTGAACCGCGGACCTCCACATTATCAGTGTGGCGCTCTAACCAACTGAGCTACGAGCCTATATATAAAGGGAAGATAAGCACAAGGCTTGATAGTGCCTTGTTCACATTTAACCGCGAGCTTACAGCGTCAAAAGTTAAGCTCCAAAAAGGAGGTGTTCCAGCCACACCTTCCGGTACGGCTACCTTGTTACGACTT
>CABUIX010000047.1 GCA_902491795.1 uncultured Bacteroidales bacterium
CCCATTATGCCCGAATCCTGTTCCAGATAGACCGCACCAGCATAGAGCAGGGAGCCGGCTGGAGTGTCAGCACACCGATCGGAGAAGTCAAATATGACAGTGGAACCGGTCTCATCAACTATCCCTACGACTACAAATGGGTCCTGTTTGCGGTAAACCACGATTTCGGTACGGGATCGGACGTGATGGTGAAGTTCCCCGGAATCCAGGCATACGACGGCGGAGTTCAGTTCTACAACTCACTTGACAATCCTAAAACGGATGCTGAGCTCAAAAATGAGATTGCTGAAGACATGGGCAACAGCATTTCGGCTGCCGACGGAACAGAATACAGATTCAAGAAGTACATAAGCAATTACGACCAGGGTAATTATTACTACAAGAATTCAACAAATTTTGAGGCCCTCACGGACAACGCCTGCCTCAGGGACGTGAACCAGCTGATCAACTATCTCACATGGTCACTGGAAAACAATCCGGACATATTCGACGATAGCGGGACCGTTGCCGTGACAGCCTTCTGCGATGAATACACATACATCTATGACCCCAGGCGCGAGGACTACATACACCCAGGCAAGTCCCTCGGCACATACAGTGAAACCGACCGGGACCGCAGGCTAAAGCTGTGGAAAGACTATGTGAATGCAGGCAACAGGGTGATGAACATCACCCCCATGGCCACCACGGAATACAGTCCCGACGGAAACACTTCACTGACCAACTCATATATAACGATCACCCAGAACTCCATCAAGTCGATATACAACCCCGACATGACCGACACCGCCTGGGGGCTGGAAACGACCAACGAGACCGGGAAATTGACGTACGTGACCTCTACCACAGAGAAAGGTTCCAGAACCAATGACCTTTACGACGGAAGGACCAACTTCCTGAATTTCTGGGTCGGAGGAGACAACAACACGCCGTATGACCAGACTGGATCAATCAGTTGGACGGACGCAATGACCGTTGACAAGGATGTGGAGCACGGGAACGACCTGAACGAAGACTACCGCAACGCCTTTTATGCCTGCATAACAAGGAACCGCGACCTCAACGGCAACAACCTCATCGATGCTAACGAAATCTTCTGGTACCTTGCGGCACGCGATCAGCTGACCGGACTATGGATAGGACAGGGAGCAATTGATGAAGAGGCGTGGATGTACACTGGTGACGGAAAGGAAAAGAATCATCTTGTGACAAGTTCTCATAGAAATACTTCCTATTGGGTTCTTTGGGCAGAAGAAGGAGCCTCGCTAGGAGGTTTGAGAGAATGGGAAGATGACATAGAGGATTATGACTACCGGTGCATACGCAATCTCGGAATTGACATTTCAGAAAAGCAGGCCCCAAAATCCTATGCCGAAATATCCGGCAACCGCCAATATGACAACAATACACGGAGTTACTATTATACAATTGATGTAAGCGTAATCAACTCAAGGGCATTGCGTTCCACCGAAGACGAAGGAATCAATCTCCCGCTCGGACACGAAAGGAGCCAGAACAATATGCCATACAAGAGCTTCGACGTAAAGACCAGCAATGAAGGAAATGGCAGATACACATCATGGACAACTGTCCAAAATAATATAGCATCCAATGACAATCCATGTCCGGAAGGCTGGCGAGTTCCAAACCAAAGAGAAATGCTTATAATGATGAGTCTTAGCAGTACACTAAACCTAGGGACTGGAGACTATGACTATCTCGCAACCTCAACGTCATTCTCATTCTGCGGGAATGCTGCAAACGGAGGTTTGTATAATAGCGAGCGGCTTGGCTTTCTATATGATAGAGGCAACATGATTCTCGCGACCGGAAACATAGATCTCAACATCCGCTGCGTGCGCGACAACACGGACTGATTCCAAAGTCTGCTGAACTGCAACAACCGGTAAATTTCGCAGCCGACCGGGAACACTTGAATGTTTAAATCCATATATTTGCCGTATGGAAAATTCAAGGCAATTTGTTCCGGTCCTGCTGCTGACCGGTTATCTCGGCAGCGGAAAGACCACTCTGCTGAACCGCATACTCTCCAACAGAAAAGGCATAAAGTTCGCCGTAATCGTCAATGACCTCGGCGAAGTCAATGTTGACGCCGCACTGATCGAGAAGGGCGGCGTCGTGGGCCAGAAGGACGACAGTCTTGTGGCCCTACAGAACGGATGCATATGCTGCACTCTCAAGATGGATCTCGTGCAGCAGCTCGATGACCTAACCCGCGACGGAAGGTTCGACTACATCGTGATAGAGGCCAGCGGAATCTGCGAGCCCGCACCCATTGCCCAGACCATCTGCTCAATACCGAGCCTCGGTCCGGAATACCACAGCAGGGGTCCTGTCGCAAAAATGGACTGCATCGCCACGGTCGTGGATGCATTCAGGATGCAGAGCGAGTTCAACTGCGGAGACGCACTTCCCTTGCGCAACTTTGACGAGGACGACATCGAGAACCTGCTGATACAGCAGATAGAGTTCTGCAACATCGTCATACTCAACAAGGTTGCGGAAGTCAGTAAGTCAGACCTCGGACGCATCAAACAGATAATAAGGAATCTCCAGCCCAAAGCCGAGATCATCGAATGCAACTTCTGCGACTTCGACCTCAGCAAGATTCTCAACACCGGCATGTTCGATTTCGACCAGGTGGCAACTTCAGCAGCCTGGATCAACGAAATAGAAGGAGACGGAGCGCACCATGAACATGAACTGCATGACGAGGAAGAAGGCGAAGCCGAAGAATACGGAATCAGCACCTTCGTGTACTGCAGGCGCGATCCCTTCGACATCAACAAGTTTGACAACTACGTGGCAAAGCATTGGCCCAAGAGCATAATCAGGGCCAAGGGCATCTGCTACTTCGGAGACGAACCCGACAAATGCTACCTGTTCGAACAGGCCGGACTGCAGAAATCAATCAAGGATGCAGGCCTGTGGTTCGCGACAATGCCTGAAGATGAACTTGCAGACATGATGCAGCGCGACCAGAACCTCGCAAGGGACTGGGATCCCAAGTACGGAGACCGCATGATCAAGCTGGTGTTCATCGGGCAGCACATGGACAAGGAAGGTATAGCGGCCAGCCTTGACTCCTGCCTTACTGCCTATCAGGACTAGAATTGACTACTGTGACCGTCGAGTCGGCCAGGCGCACGCGCAGCCAGGACTCAAGGGTATTCAGATCTTTGGCATTTAAGCTTGCATCCGGGTGGACCACCACAAGGATGCAATTTTTTTGTGCAAGGCTATCAAGAGTCACTTCGGCGCCACGTGAAATCGAAAGTCTCTTGATTCCCGGATACTGGGAAACAATTTCTTTCGAAATCTGCACGTACGGAATCTCCTCCCTGCGATAGGATGCAACCTCCTCCTCCAGTTCGCGTATGCGTGCATCACGGCGGCTTATCTCAAGGTCAGTACGCTCATAGATACCCTTGACAAGATTTTCCGAAGCCTTGTCCAGCTCGCTCTCCGAACTGCTCCTTACCACAAACTCTACCCTGTCCTTGTCAACGCCATGACTTTCGGCAGAGGCAAGAAGCCTCTCCCTGTCTGTCTCCTCCAGTCCTGAACCTGCGATATATACAGTGACCTTTCCGCCCTTCCGGTTATCGATTTCGTAGTCATAGATATATCCGCTTCCAAGAATTTTATTGTCATTTATGAACGAAGACACATCCTGCTGGAAGCTGTTGTCCCTGACAAGTTTTACGGCGGAAAATATGCTCGGGACCATCACAAGGACAATAATCACGCTTATGGCGGTTCTCGTCCGCTTGGCCTTTACGGGATCCTGGAACTCCTTCTCGCGGAAGCCGAGCAATTTGCTCATCAGATACGTGGCCAGAATGATGAAGACCCCGTTGATGATGAACAGAAAGATCGCTCCAAGGAAATACCTGATGTTGAAGCTGGCAAGGCCATAGCCTGCAGTACACAGCGGAGGCATGAGGGCAGTCGCAATCGCAACCCCGGACAGCACGGTCCCCTTCTCCTTGCGGCACATTTCAAACATGCCGGCAGCACCTCCGAAAAGGGCAATGATAACGTCATAGATCGTCGGGTTGGTCCTGGCAAGAAGTTCCGTCGGGTTTGCGAGCTTAAGCGGGGTCAGAAGAAAATAGAGGAACGATGCAAGAAGACTGATAACCACCATCACCACGAGATTCTTCAGTCCAGACTTGATCAGGGCCGAGTCATTGATCCCGAACCCGAGGCCTATTCCGAAAATAGGGCCCATCAGGGGCGAGATAAGCATTGCTCCTATTATCACTGCCGTGGAATTGACATTCAGCCCCACGGATGCCACGACTATCGAAAACGCAAGGATCCATACGTTCGGCCCCCTGAACGGAATGTTCCTGACTATGCTGCACTCGGCAGCATCGGTATCAATGTGATCCGAAATATTTGCAAGATACTTGATTTCAGACTTAATTCTGTTCCAGATTGACATATGCACAAACTGCTTTACAAACAAACTTGCAATATAGCCAAAATTTGTCTTTACAACCAAAAAGGAGGCCCGGAATAATGAAATCCGGGCCTCCACATCACTTTGGAACCTTATGTCCGGTCTCGCGGCGGCATCAATACTCGGCGTTGTTCGGATCAAACTCGGTCCAGCCTTCAAGCCAGTTGTCATCCAGGCCGAATGCTCCGATATATCCGACGTTCTCGAGCCCGTCCAGCCCATCGAAGGAAGCTGCACCAAGCAGGGCGCTTCCGGCCACCGGAGTATATCCGTCATCTTCGACAAGAGCGCTCCAGTCATCCATCAAGCGGTTCCCTTTCTGAGCCTCGAACCAGCTGCTGGAGAATGAGGGCTTGTTCTCATCAAACACGGGCTCACCGTCTTCTCCTTCATAGTCGGTAATGAGATGGTCGACGGTCACGCCGTTGAAATCTGTGCCGAGAACATCCATGCCTGCGAACCACACATTCTCAATATGCATCAGACCTCCTTCGGCTGCACCTTGCGTATCCCCTTTCTGGTTGTCGAGAATTATGCCGACAGGCCAGCCGATTGCAAGGGAGTTGTAGCAGTTGAGCCTGGAATTGCGCCTGATGTGCATTGCGCTTTGGTAAAGGCCGAGGGCAGAGCCGTTGTTGGGATACAGTGCACTTCCGTCAATATAATCTGTCGAGTTGACAAAAGCCGCGTCAAGCTTGGGTCCGACGAACGTAACATTGGAGAACACTGCCGAAGTGTAAGGCGACACTGCGGCTCCGTCGGCATTGTTGTCACTCTCAAACCCGTTGCTCCTGGAACTGTCGGCGATGCGTGAATCACGGACAGAAAGACAGAACTGCACCTTGCCGGAAAAGCCGTTGTCTGTATCGAACTCATCGTCCCACCCACGGTACGCAACAAGATGGTCGCAGTTGACAGTTCCGCCGAACCACTCGAACGAATCATCATTCGAATATGAAACCTGGACATGGTCAATCCTGGTTCCGCTTCCGACAGATCCGAGAGTCAATCCGTTGATCTCCTTGTCCTGCTCAAAGGGATAACCGGCGAACTCGATTCTCACATATCTCAGCACTCCTGAATTGTCGGCATCGTCATCTCCGCCATGCTTTGACCTGGGTCCGCCCTCTATCTGCTGTTCTGTCTGGTTGTTCCTGGCCTTTCCGCAAAGTATAACTCCTCCCCAGTCTCCGGGTTTGCGGCTCCCTGCCGGCTGCTCAGAAGTGAATACGATGGGTTCGTCGGCAGTACCTTCCGCGATGAGTTTTCCTCCGCGCTCCACTATCAGCGAAGCCTTGGTCTGCTTGTCACCCTTTATGATGGTGCCGGGTTCGATAGTCAGTTCAGAGCCGTCGGCAATATAGACCCAACCCTTGAGAAGATATGTTCCCTTTTTGAGCGTCTGAGTTCCCTTGAACACAAACTCCTGGTCTCCGTTTCCGATTTCGGTCCCGTCAGGATCTTCTTCTCCGTCCGTGAACAGGAGATTGTCGCATGCTGTAAGGCCTCCGTCTTCGGACCACTCGTAGTCTCCTCCGGATACTGTAGTCTTGGTGCAGGCCGTGATTCCGGCCGCAAGGGCGAGGATGAACATCATCCTCATCATTCTTTGATTACTGTTCATAACGTTTGTATTGAATGGTTTGTCTAGAAATTCATGACCACTGACATCCCGATGTTGCGTCCAGGCTGGTACATTCGGGTAATCTGCTCCACGTCCTGCTCAAACTGTTTGTAGACTACAGGCTCGCCAAGTATGTTCTTCATGTACAGCTTGAGTTCAACGTGCTCACCGAAATCCTTGGAGACATTGAAATCAAGGCTGTTGCGCGGCATCTCATAGCTGTCGGGGACCTTGATGACATCATCGCTTCCGCTCGTCCCTTCGCTGCGTCCCACTCCGATGATTCTCTTTCCTATCCTGTTGTAGAGAAGCGACACATCCAGGCCGATGGCCTTTGAGGAATAGAAAAGGCCCGCATTGACCAGATAGGGTGACTGGCCCTGCATCGGACGGTCCTGCTCCAGTGAGCCAGGCTCAAAATTTACCCGGCTGCGTATCAGGGCTCCGTTGAACGAGAGGTAAAAATTGTCCAGGCCAATAAATGAAAGATCCTTGCGGACATCCAGCTCAACTCCGTAATTGTTTGCGCTCAGAGCATTCTTGTAGGAGTATATGAGGTCTGTCCCGCCTGAGACTGTATAGGTCCATTCTATGGGTGAGTCAAAGTGCTTGAAGAAAAGTGCAAGGGTTATCATTTCGCCTTGTGAAGGATAATACTCCCATCTCAAGTCGACATTGTCAATATAACAGTTGCGGAGTTCCGTGTTTCCCTGTACACTGGACGCAAGGTCGAAGTCATAATAGACCGAAGACGACACTTCCCTGAATTCCGGCCTGTTGATGCTGCGGCCGTACGAGAGTCTCAGGGACTGTTCGTCACTGTAGCGCCATGTGAGGTTGGCAGAAGGGAAGAGGTCATCAGAAACATAATGCCTGCTGCGCTCGGAAACTTCGTAGTCGCGGGTATTGGAAATGAGTTCCATGTCATTGTGCTCAAAGCGCAGGCCTGCCAGAAGTTCAAGATCACCGAAATTCAGCGAGGCTGACACGTAGGCTGCACCGAGAACGTTGTTTCCACGGTAGTTGTTGCGCATCTGCAGCTGTTCCAGCAGATGAATGCCCTGCTCGCCGAAATATTCCCGGTTACCGAGCAGATCTACCGGGTCAAGGCTCTTGAATCCTTCGGGGAGCGTATTGTCGTAGACGTTCCAATTGTATATGAACTCCCTGGTCGCGTACCTGCGGGTCCGGTATTCACCGTAAACTCCGGCCTTGATGTACGAAGGATTCTCCCATATGAGGAACTCGTGGCTGTCGTCTGCCGAAGCTGACATGATGTGCTCCCGCAGGTCAGTCCATTCGCGCGAGGCGTCGTTCCCGGTATTCAGGGCAAATGTTCCCGATTCGACGGAATCGTCCACAAGATATCTGCGGCGGTCGGGAATTATCCTGTCTGCATAGGAATATCCGGCGCACCAGTCAAGTGTGTTCACATCGGAAAGGCCATGAGTACCGGACAGCTGGCCACTGTAGGTGTTCCTGCTGCGGAAATAGTATTCTGCACTTTTCTCCTTGTCAGACTGGGCGCTTACTCCCTCCCTCCAGGTATAGCGGGCATTGTCAATGCGGTTGAAAATATTCTTGAACTGCAGCTTGTCGCCATTGTTCCCCAGGAAAGTAAGATTGAGCATGGCTCCGGCGCGCACATTGTCGTTGTACTGGTCATCGACGGAACGCCGCAGATAATTCGAGCGCCCGTTTTCAGTGTCATAAGCGCCGAACAGGTTGTTCTGCATGTCCGTCTGCGCACGATATTCTTCTGCAAAGTTTGCAGCCGCAATAAGTCCCAAATCGCCTCCCGGCAGTTCCCACCTGTGATTCAGATTCGCGGAAAACTTCAGGTCACTGACAGGATTGCGAAGACTCAATGACCAGTCATTGTCGAGTCCGGATGCAAGCAGGTCTATTCCGTCGCTTCCGGGAAAAGTTGTCAAAGGAGCGTTTATCCCGCCGGGAAGCGGGAGGAGTTCAGCATTGTACGAAACAAAGTTCCTGTATGACCTGTCATTGAAGTTTCCGCCCAGGGATATGCTGAACCCGTTGTCGTCGGGAACATCCTTCGTAGTTATCAAGATGAAGCCTCCCGTATAGTCTGCAGGGTACTCGGCCGCAGGCGACTTTATGATGGTAAGATTGTCTATCTGGGAACTCGGCACCAGGTCGAAGGAAAAGGCACGGGAATCTGCTTCAGAACTAGGCACTGCACCTCCGTTCATCCACACATTGTTGTACCTCTGGGACAACCCGCGCACCATCACGAACTTGTCCTCTATGAGACTTACCCCGGGAATGCGCCGTATGATCTCCCCCGCGTTCGAATCCTGGGTACGGCTGATTTCTTCGGCGGAAATGCCGGTCACGATCACGGAACTCTCATGACTGATTCTCATAAGGGCAGCTCCGGTGTTGCGCCTTTCCTCTGCAGTGACGACTATCCCTTCAAGCTGCTGCTCGTCAGGGGTCATCGATATCACGACTGCCGGGGCAGAAGTTCCCTCTCCATGGCTTTCGCACTGAACAGTAGCGGTCACATATCCCATATAAGTGACTTTCAGCGTACAGGCTCCTCCTGGAAGCCCGGCAAGACTGAAATTGCCGCTCAAATCAGATATGGCCTTGACATCAGATCCTTCAACCTCCACAAGGGCCCCTATAAGAGTCTCCCCCGTTTCTGAATCCACTATGGTTCCTTCCAGGACCTGGGCGCCTGCAAAATGCAGACTGAAAATTGACAACATTAAAACCAACAATCCTCGCATACACTTTCTTGTCTGAATTCGACGCAAAAGTATCGCGAGGATGTTACAGGGATATTGCCCGGAGATTAAGAAACAATGAAAAAAACTTAAGAAATTGTTAACTCCGGTTACATCAAGTCTGAAGCTAGAGTTTCCTGTTTTTGTAGGATTCTATGCAAGGAGGGATTATGCGCTCGTACTCAGCACTGTGGAACAGAGGTGAAGAAATTATGAAGTCTGCGGTACTCCTGTTTGTGGCGAAGGGGATATTGTAGAGTGACGCGAGACGTGTCAGACCCAAAACGTCGTTTTGGTGCCCCTGCATGATCAGGTTGTCACAGAAGAATACGAGCAGGTCAATGGAGCCCTCGGCTATCATTGCTCCTATTTCAAAGTCTCCACCCAGAGGTCCACTCAACATGCATGTTATCTCAGGTGTCTCATCTCCAATAATTTCGGTCAGAGTTTCCTTCACCAGCCTCCCGGTAGTACCGGTACAAAAAAGCCGGCATTCCTTGAGAACGCCGGCATTGAACTTCACCCAGCTAAGCAATTCTGCCTTGCGGGAATCATGTGCGACCAACGCGATATTGTTTATCATACGGAAAATTTTTCCGAAAGATAAACAAAATCGCAATCATGTCAAGTTATTTCACCTCTATGAGTTTGTGTGCCTCCTGCTGGTTCTTGACAATCTTCGGGATGTTGACTGTCAATACACCATTCTCGACCTTCGCCTCAATGTGTACACGGTCGGCATCCTCAGGCAGACTCATTACCTGCTGATATTTTGTGTAAGAGAACTCCCTGCGCAGATAGTGGCCATGCTTCTTCTCGGCATTCTCATCCTGTTTCCTCTCCATGTCGATGGAAAGGTTGCCGTCAGGATCGAGGCTGACCTTGAAGTCTTCCTTGGTAAGTCCAGGAGCAGCGAGCTCAATCTCGTAGCTCTTTTCATTATCTAATACATTGACAGCGGGTGCCGTGGCATTTGTCCTGCCCATCCAGTTGGTGTCAAAGAAGTCATTGAAAATGTCAGGAAGCCAAGTTTCTGAATTTCTTCTTGCGGGTGTCATAATTTAAATCTCCTATTTTTATGTTCTTGTTTTCTTTTTCTGTCCCTTGCGGGACGCCTTATGAATAATCAAGGCTTGTGCCAACTTGAATTATTCTAAATTAGGAGACAATTTGGCATAAACGCGGACTATCTGTCAGCCCTCCGTGACAGATAGTCCATTTTCGTGCATGAATTCAAGCAGGGTGTCGAAACTTTCGAAGCGTGCAGTGCCCTTCAAATATACATTGACACCGAAACCTGCAGTACGGGACAAGGCAAAAATGTTGGCCAACGTCTCTTTGACACAATATTCCGCCGCGATGCCACAAACGGTAACTTCGTCTCCCGGCATGAAATAGTCCTGAGCGTGCGGATCCAGGCCAGCGAAAGCCCCGTATTCTTCCTTGTCGGAACGGCAACCCTTCAGTACAAAGCGCAGCCGTTTTCCGTCCAGCCCGTCAAAGATGCCATCAGGCAATGAGGCTCCGGCACTGTATTGCACACAATGAGGAGGCCAGGGGCCACCTTGAGCCTTAAAAGAACAATGGTCAAGCGGATGCCAGTCAAGCGTAAAATAAACAAGATCAAATGAAGGCATCACCTTCTTGATTTCCGGAACGACAGATGCCGCCCCGGGAACCGCCAAAGTTCCGTCGATGAAATCTTTCTGCAGATCCACGACTACAAGAATTTTTCTCCCTTTCATATAATTTCAGTTCTGTCAATCATCTTTGTGTCCCCTGCATCCCGGGCATATTCCCTTTATCATGAAATTCACGGAATTCATAGCGAATCCTTCAGGCAGCGTCACTTCCGGAATATGAATGTCCCTGAAACAATACGTTCTCCCGCAGACCTCACAGTGGAAATGCACATGCATATCATCCAGCGAGCACTCATTCTCTCCCGTACATACTTCATATTTCATCATGCCGCTTCCGTCCTCCATCTCATGAACAACGTGGTGAGAGGCAAACAGCGAAAGTACACGGAAAATGCTCGACCTGTCGACCGAGTCGACAATCATCTCAAGTTCAGACAGGGAGACAGGATGTCCGGCCTCCAGCATTCCCCTGAGCACAAGTACCCTGTTGGGCGTCGGCTTAACGCCCCTTTTTGCCAATATCGAATCCGTTTTGTCCATCTTCAACTGTTCATGCCGGCTCTGCCCAAAATCCTGACAATGGAATTGAACCGCAGACGGGCGAAAGTTAAGAAATTCGGCAATCTTTGCCAACACTCCGGGTATAATGCAGCGCTTTCACTCCTTTTGCATCTTGTATGAAGAAATTACACCAACATTCATTATAATGAAAAAAATTCTTCTCACGCTTGCCCTCGCCGGCATCATGTCCGGCAGTGCAATGGCTCAGATATCAGTCGGAGCCGGTTACCTCAATCAAACCACAAGCACAACCACATCTGTCGGGACATCAAAGGGCACATCAGACGGCTTTTATGCCGGTGCTGACTTCTCCTGCCACATTGTCGCCGGACTCTCTGTCGATCCGGGAGTTTATTATGGCTTCCTGACCAGCAAGGAAGATGTGCTCGGGATAGGAGTCGCGACCAGCAACACGCAAAGTCACTACCTTTATATTCCTGTAAACATCAAATATGGTGTTCATGTCCTTGACTTCCTCGACGTATTTGCGTTCGCAGGTCCAAGATTCAACGTGGGGCTCGCTTCAACCACCACCTTGAATGTCCTGGACGTGGAACACAAGACTGACAATTATGGAGAGAACAGCAACATGCAGAGATTTGACCTTGCCCTTGGAGCAGGCATAGGAGTTGACCTTTTCCAGACCGTCAGGATCAAGTTCGGATATGACTGGGGCCTGCTGGACCTCAACAAGACCGATGCAGTCACCATGAACAACTCAGGATGGTATGTAGGAGCGGCATTCCTCTTCTGACAATGACGCCATACACAAATCAGCATCCGGAAGGAACGCTTTCAACAAAGCATCCTTCCGGATGTTTCATTGCCAGTCAAACCTCACGCTCCGGTATATATGGCCTGCATCCTGAGGCATTATCCTCAACAGGCTGATATTCCGGCTGCCCGTAATTTCAGTGTCGCCTTCGGCAGAAGTACCTGCAAGCACTCCGTTCTTGTGAAAATACACACTGTTCAGCCACGGGGTAACACCCTGGGAGCAGACGGCATCCGCCAGGGAGCCGTTCCATGTCGCTGCATTCTGATTCAGGAACTTGACGTCAAAATCACTTGGAGGAACGTAATAGACCTTGTCCTCATTGAGATGATATTTCCCGTTTATGCAATAGGAAGGACCTGTGACCGAAATATGTTCATTCCATTCACGTGATCCGACCGACTCGAGAAGGAACATCAGTGTTTCCTGTGAGGCTGTCGGGCCGTATTTCTCCAGATATTCCGAATTTTTCTCAGAAACCAGGACCACGGTTGCATAGCGTTTGGGACTGAATATAGTGAACTGCTTGAGGTTGATCCTGTAATCAATTGCAAAATCAGCAGTGTATTCCAGCCGCCTGTTGTCCCATCTGTTTGTCACTCCGAGGACAAGACGGTAATCTCCATATGGCACCAGGAGTCCTCCGGGCACAAATTCACCGGCAGAAGATGTCTTGGCCTGCCTGGTCTCATCGAATGTCACGGAGACGGTTCCTCCGGAATATCCGATATCCAGAACGGATCCATAAGTCTCGCCTTTCGCTATCGTGCAGGCATACTCGACGCACGGGCCCTCAGCAGCAACGTCAACCTGGTTCAGGTCTCCCGCAGCATATTCGCAGGGCGCTTCAAAACGAATAATCCCTGAAGTCCCCGTCCCGTTGAAATAGTCCTTCCCGCTTTTCTGCACCACTGTACCGATTCCGGAAGGCAGTGAAATGTTACATTCGACAATGTCCGTTTCAGAATACAATCCCGTGTACGGATTGCCGGCTATGGCAAGTTTGCCGAGATACGAAGAACCGCTGAATTCCTTTTCTATCCTTCTTCCGTTCAGCACGGTGCTGAAGAGATACATGCCGCTGATGTCATCCGTAATCCTGATGCATTGCTGCCAGTCCGAAGCATCCCATCCGGTCCGTGGCTTGAGAAGGAGTTCATATAGCTCGGGATCAAAATCGGAGATCTCCATCTCTTCCCCGCCCTCTCCAGTATAATAGCCGATATCCAGCGGCACCTGTTTTCCGTCTACCGGAATCTGCAGAGGCTCAACTGCATCAATTGTCCCGTCATACCACGGCATACTGATTTTCAGCGGAATTTCAACGAGCCCGTCGTTATGAACGTCGTCAGTGCAAAGGCATATTTTCCCCTTGACCGTACGCGGTTTCCCGGAGACGAAATCGTTCGGATAAAAGGCATAGACATCAAGTCTTTCTCCCGCATTGATGTACTGCCCCTCATAAGACCCGTAATCCATGTACGGATACACCACATCTCCTGACTGGTCAATGATGCACCCGGGGAAAGCGGAAGATTGATCCGGATCAGTCTTCCATTGTCGGTTGAAAATGTGCTTTCCGATACCGGTTGAGCCAACCTCATCCTGGTCCGCGACATAATAGATCCGGCTTCCTGCTATCCCTGTCAAGCCCAAGGAGCGCTTCTGTCCAAGAAAGAAATTCTCGTCCAGACTCTCCCCGCCTTCCAGTGACAACACCATATCGTCAGCAGTGACAATTGTGGCCGACGTCTCAATTCCGCCAGGGTACATCCTTATTCTCAATGGCACCCTGTGTCCGGGGACAAAGCGGTCGGGATCAGTGACGCTGAAAGTGAAGCTTCCGTCTTCGTAAGAGACCCCTATCCCAAGTTCCTCCAGCAGCACTCTGGCTGGCTCCTGCACCGGATCATGTCCAGCTGTCCAGAAATTGCTTGTCCAGGCAATCTCCGTCAATGAACCGGCCCTGTATCCGGGGTCCACAAGACGGGTAGACGATATAATGTTCTCCCCTTCTTCGCCTGCCGAAATATTGATGTTGAAGGTACCAGGCCTGTTTTTCCTCACATAAATCTCCTTTCCTTCAGGAAGTCTGCCGGCAAGATTTCCGGACAGATATAACTGCCTCGAGTCTGAAATGCCATCATTGTCAAGTTTCCAGTCAGGCTCGAACACGGACTCGGCATTGAACATCAAGGTCACCCGGATTTCCCTGTTTCTTTCCACGTCAAAATCAGTCAAGGCATTGCGCCCGAGAAAGAATCTGCAGACGATGTCTCCGGAAATGCCGTTGCCGGCATCGTCCAGATGGCTTTTGTATTCCAGATACGTGAGAAGTCGGCTGATACCGCTTCCGCCGCAAGCCTTTTCGACTCCGTCAATATCTTTTTCGCCTGGATCCGAATTGCCCGGCATCAACACTCCCTGCCTGTTCTCGGGGACATAGAAAACGTACTCTTCGGTCAGTGTGTTTTCTGCCTTGCAGTCAAAATCGCTGACAGGCAGGACATCTTCATCTGACTCCGCTTTCGCTCCTTCGGCGGAGAACGGAAGAAGGACAGAGTTGGACTGGCAAATTTGAACGCTTCCTTCCGCCAATGCCTCCATATTTGGACCGACAAGCCCGCTGTGGTCAACGACAAGCACGACCTTTGAGAACAAGCGTTCCATGACAATGTCAAGAGACGTGTCAGTATCCGGGTCAACCCCTTTCCTGCTCCAGCACAAAGGGATGCCCCAACGTGACACTTCATCAAAACGCTCTCTCCTGAATCCGCCTCCGGCATTCCCTCCGTCAAGCCGGTACTCAAATCCCTCCATTTCCGAAGAAGACAACGGGAAATCGGGATATTCAGCACCTCCCTGCTCATCAAGAAGCCTCAAATTACCCACGAGATACATGTCATAACTTCCTGTGGCGGGCAAGGTCACGGGGATACCTTTTCCAATTCCTGACTCCGGTATTTCCACCTCCAGTTCGAGAGCTCCGGTAGTGCTGCTGTAGACGGCAAGCACGGCCCCGGTGAACAAGTTCTCAATGTAGGCTCCAAGACTTGACTTCGATTGCGGGTAAGTGTCCTCAATAAAGTTAAGCACCACGGTCCTTTCCGGATTTCCATCTTCCACAATCCGGACTGTGCCGGATTCCTGAATACAGGAGACCGCCAGACCGGCATACAGGGCGGTCACCAGCATATTTTTTGTCTTCATGCGGGTTTTCATATTTCTATATCTCCAAAACTGATATCCGGTTCCCAGTCGCTGACCGTCACTGTCACTTCTGCCTTGGAACAATCCACAACCACACTTGCATCATCAAGACTGTTTTTTGTCCAGTCATAGCCGCAGGCCTTCAGTTCATTCCCCAGATCAAGGACCTCAATCGCCGGAGCGTCAATATTGTCTCCTGAATCAGCTCCTACAATTTCAAGCTGCAGCACGTTCCCCGATTGCCGTGGAATCCTAACGGAGAATTTGTCCGCTGCGATTCTTCTGGCCATTGAGCAGTATTCTCCTTCTGCCGGAATGCCGGAATAAAGGCCTATCCCGCAGCATGAAGCCCTTATCCTGAAAAGGCAACCATATTCTTCACCGGGAGCAAGCCCGTCGACGACAATCGACAAATTGCAATATTGTTTGTACGGCACGGCATTGATATATTCTTCATCACCAAGGCATTCCGCCAAATCAAAGAACATCCATACCGGATCCGCTTCCGTCCCGTACGGGAAAAGCAGATTGTCATTCCCGATCATTCCTGCATCAAGTCCGGAGACGACGGATACACGGATTGTGGACCTGTTAAAGATCCGCTGGTAAGAGATGCCGGCATATTTCGCCAGAGACACCTTGTCCTGCGAGGCATCCGCACCCGAATCAAATGAAATCACCGCATCCCTGAATCCGGCACGGATGAACTCGTCGAGGATCAAATACGTGTAACATGGGCAACCGCTCCGATCTTCCAGTACTGAACAAGAACAAAACGTCAGGG
>CABUIX010000048.1 GCA_902491795.1 uncultured Bacteroidales bacterium
GCTTACCCTCTGCACCTCGTACCATTCGTCTATGTCGGTCGCCTTTGCTGTCTTCTTGATTCCGAGACTGTCGTATATCTTCTGGAGTGCCGCCTTGACTTTGGCTGACGGAATCCATGTCTGCTTCTTCAGTTCCAAGTCCAGCATTTCAACGACCTTGACAGCAAAGTTCTTTCGGCTCTCCTCTATCAGCCTGCGTTTTATGTTCGACTGGTGGTATTTCATCTTCTTCACTTCCGCTGCACCTATCTTCTCGTATGCTTCCCTCACGAGCGGATTCTTCGTCTCTATCAGCACTCTCTCCGGATTGGGGTTGAAGCATCTTCGGCTCGCTCTCCCTTATCTCACAGTATCTCTCGAACAGGTCTTTGAACTTTGCCCTCTGTGACAATACCGCCGCCATTTTAGGCTCTGAATAGCTGTCACTGTTCGTTATCTCCATACCCTGTCTTTTCATCTCGTCCTCCACTGTGTTGCCTGCCGTATATATGCCGTTCACTGTCTTTCAGTTGAGAATCTCGAACTTTGCCATGTTCCTGTCCACTTTATATGTCCCTCCATTGTTGATTATATATCTTTCATCGCTGTATGATATGATTTCCTGAGTCTTTGGCTTTATCCTCTCCGGTGCCGAATTGAGCCATTGTACATATTCCTCCGCCTCCTCCACTCTCTTCCATGTGGCCTCCTTGAACTGCCCGAATGTGGTGTCCTTATATGGAAGCGTGTCATACAGGTGTACTATCTCCTTATATCTTGAATCCCTTACCCGTCCGCATATCTGTATCATCGAGGTGGATATGTCTATGAGGGTGTGTCTTTTCATCGTGTCGCTGATTATGAATGTCATTCCGTCCCTGTCGTAGATGTCGCATCCGTTGAACACCGTGGAAGTGTAAAGGTTGATTCTCCTTACAGGTTCGGAAGTGCTGCCAGTCGGGAATCCTGCAAGTTTCATCCTGTTCTCGTCATTGTCCGCGCATACGATTCTTGCTATGTCGGGAGAGACTTTCAGTGTGTCTATGACTGCCTTTGCCCCCTCCACGCTGTTAAGGAAGATATGCAGGTTGTACGAGGAATCATGCTTCAGTGTGTCCTTGCATATTCCGACCATGTATTTCAGCGGACTTCCCTCTATCCTGTGGCTTCTTACCTTTATCGGCTCTATATGCGGCCATTCTATCCTGTATTCCGGCAGCCCGAGAAGTTCTTCAAGCCAGTATTCCCTCTCTATCGGGGTTGCGGACATGTAGGTTACCCTCTTGAAGTCCCCAGTAATGGACAGCAGGTTTCTTATCGCACTGTTCCGGAAACTGTACTGGTTGAACAATAAATGCCATTCGTCCACGCACAGGTGCATCTCTCCATATGGGTCATATCCGAGGGAAGCCAGTGTCCTGCATACTTTCGGCACTGAATCGTAGGTCGTCATTATCTTCGGGAGGTCTCCGTGGATTTGCATATAGTCCGCAATTTCCTTTGTCTTGTCTCCCTCTCCGTATATCGGCAGCAGGACTGGTTTGTTCTCGCTGTTCTCCGGAAACTGTGCGGCCTTGTTGCGTATGAGTTCCGTGAATGGCGCCGCTATCAGTGTCGGTGTCCTTTGTACGGTTGCCATAGTTGTAGCACCGCATCCTGTCGTCCCCTTGCTCAATATGCAGTTCTCCGGTATCTTCTCCATTCAGTCTCCGAGGTGTCTTGCTCCCTCCGGGGCTGTTATCTTCGTGTCTCTTGAATTGGTCGTTGTTTGATTGTCATTTTCGTATTTACGCATAACGATATAGATTTTGTTTTTGGAATTAAAACAGACTGATATTCAGCCATATCTTTTACATATACCGATTACCATAACTTTTGAGTAATGGAATTTGTCTATTATAGACTTTGAATTTCGCAACTCAAAAACCATGGCGGTTCTCGGAATCTCGTTTATCTGGAATCTCTTTAGGTCTTTAAAGCCGCTCTGAAAATATGGTAAGTCAAGGCATAGTAAAGGGAGCAGGCATTTTCAGCCCCTCCCTCTTATCTGTGTATCGTTACGCATATATGACCGGCTTCTCCGTGACCTTCTAGGAATCAGCCTGTGACAGGACTTGTCATCCCTGTCTCTTTGAATTTCTTATACGAATATAGTAAAAATTTTCGAGACTTCCAAACCTAAATCCATTGAAAATAAGGATGTTGAATCTGCCGGGGTGGTAACTTCATCCGGCTGTTAGTTGTGGCTTCCGCTGTGTTTCGTGGTGTCTGTAAGTCCGCAAATGCTGATTCTCCACTGAAAATTGTTTTGGATTCTCCGGCACTGCCTACAATAAATTATGGCAATTATTTCTTTTAGCACATAAAAATTTATATTTTTGTCATAAACTTAAACAATTTAGAGTTATGTTCTCTGTTCAAGCAGTAAGTTATTATTCACGGAAACATATTTATATTGATGTTTTTAGATTTAAGAAAAATGCAATTGAGTGTTATAACTATCTAAAAAATGAGGTAGATGAATATGCTGCACAACATGGATATCGTACAACCGAAGAACTAACTCATATCAATAAGACAGGGCGTTACTTTAAGATTGGGTATATATGTATAGACCAAAACAATTTTTTACTGTTTATGTTGGAATTGTATAATGTGTCTAATTCTGGTTTTCGAGAATTTATTGAAAACAATTATTGCGAAATAAATGGGAAAATAATTCCTCGTTATATATATGAAGAACAAGTTTGGAGAAGTGAATTCCCAAATTTATTTACAAGTAATATTACAGTTCCATTGATAGTTAAGTGATAGCCACACTATCTTATGTGGCGAACTGTTATTGAAAGAGCAGGGGGATGTCCTATGTCGGGATGTCCCCTTGTCTCTTTATATGGATGCGTGGCTCTCACTGGGGTTGGGTCGAGAACACATCCTTGATTTCCTGCGAGTAGACTATGCTTCCGTGGGGGAATGTCAGTTTGCGGTTCTGGAATGTCCTGCCGTTGGAGGTTCTGATGAAGTCCCTTACGGTCTGGGCGTATTCGATGTGCCGGTACTGGTGACATTGGAGCCAGTCGATTCCCTTTGTCATATCGGGGTCTGGATTGCTGCTGCCGATGTCCACGAGCCCCTGCGAACCTCCGATGAGGAACGAGAGTACGAAGCCCTCTATCTCCCTGTTCAGAAGAAGCGCGAAGTCGAGTTCTATTGTCCCTCCGTAGCGGAGTCCAGTCCAGTAGTAGGCTTGTCCGCTCTGGTCTATTCTCGGGGTGAGGATTAGCGAGGTGTCGGGGAAGTTCTCTGCCGCCGTTCTGATGAGTGAGACGAGCTGCGCGTTGGTCATTCCCTTGAGTTCGTTGCGCTGATAGGGTGTGAATGCTGTGCTGTTCATGGTGATTGTGTTTAATGGTTGTCGGGTATAAAGGAAAGGACAGGATATTGCACCTGCCCTTTGCCGTTGCTTGGATTGTGTTTGAGTTAGATTGGAGATTCACAGCAGATTCTTCATCGCTTCGTCTATCTGGGAGTTCTCGAAACTGTCGAGATAAATCTGCGTGGTTTCAAGGTCTGAATGCCCGAGACTTTCACTGATTATCGCGATATTCACTCCAGACCTTTTCAAGACGGTGGCAAATGTGTGTCGGGCTACATAGGTGGTCAGATTCACTTTCAAACCTGCCATTTCCGCTATGCGTTTCAAGTTGGTGTTTACATGGCCGATTACCTTGTGTACGCGGTTGCATATCTGCTGTTCGCTCTTGTGGATATGCCTGTCGAGAATCGGGAAGATATAATCCTCGGGACTTGCATCCTGTCTGGAATATCTGTCCATGATAGCCTTTGTCTGGGGCAGTATCGGACTGTTCAATTCCTTGCCTGTCTTGTGCCGCTGGTAATAGATTCTTCCGTTCTGGATATCACTGTACCGCAATGAGGCTATGTCCTTGAAATTAATCCCAGCGACATAGTAGCTGAACAGGAACATGTCCCGTGCAAATGACTGTGAATATGATTCCCTGCTTTCCGGAAGTTCAAGCGACTGTATCTTCCGCACATCCTCTTTGGTTATCGCCCTCTTTCGGGTCGGCTTCCAGAACCTGCCGATGTTGTACTGCTTGAAAGGATTGTCGGTCTCGGCAAAGACTTTCTGCTTGACGGCCTTGTTGTATACGGCTCGGAGGACACTGAAAGATGTCGCAAGACTGTTGCTGCCGTTGCCTTTGCGTATCATGTAGGCTTCGAAGTCCTGCAGGAACTGCAAATCCACCTGCTCGAACCGCTTCTTTCCGAGATTGCAGTGCTCCAGCAGGTGTCGGCAGGTTTCGTACTTGGATGCCGTTCCTACCTTGCCTATGCTTTTCATATAGGCTATCTGCTGTTGGAAATATTCGGAAACAGTGCAGTTGATATACTTGCTTTTCTGACCGAACAGGGTATCGAAAGTGACCTCAATATCAAGAACCGTCAATTTGTCTATGAGTTTCTGATATTCGGCGAGTTTCTCTTTCAGTTGGTAGTTTAAAGATTCACTGTCCGGATATGAGGGAATGATTCGCTGTTCTGATTCGTTCCAACAATCCTGCGGTATCGATATGCCGCTGCTGATGTATTTGCATTGCCTTTTTTGGGTGAAACGGAAGAACAATGGACAGTTTCCGTTTGCATAAATGCGGTCTTTCCGCTGTACAATCTTGATATTCATGATTTTGAATGATTGTACAGATATTGTCGGTGTTTTACACTGCGTTTAACACTGCCGAGAAGTTAAAACAACTTGTCGTTCTCAACCAATCATCGCCACACCCTCTAATTCGCTGATAATCAGCCCTGCGGAAATAGCTCAGTTGCGTAGCCTTGAAAGACGGAGTCTTTTAAGGTCTTGGAGCAGCATTCCTTGCCAAGGTTGAGGTCGCGGGTCCGAGTCCCGTTTTCCGCTCCATAGAGACTTCCTGTTTCGGAAGTCTTTTTTTTGTGACAATTTCTCCAGCCATGGTCAAGACTCTTCTGATGATAGGTGCCGGCAGCTTTGCCGGAGGATTTCCATGGGGCACGCTGGCTGTCAATGTTGCCGGATGTTTCGCAATAGGTCTTTTGTATGGTATTTTTGGCCGCAACTGTCTGTTGAACGAGAATCTGCGGCTCTTTTTTTACCGTGGGAATCTGCGGAGGATTCACCACGTTTTCGACATTTGTCCATGAGGGGTATATGCTGATAGGCGAAAGGAGCTTCACGGCCTTTGTCGTTTATGCCGTCCTGAGTTTTACCCTTGGGCTGCTTGCCGTTCATGCCGGTCATCTGGCCGTGAAAATGGCGTGAATCCTACTCCTGCAACAGCAGTTCGAAATATAGAAGATCCAGAAGCTTGCCGAATTTGAGGCCTGCGTTTTTGAGTCTTCCGACCTGTTCGAATCCGAATTTGCGCGACAGGGTCTGACTTGCGGCGTTGTCTGCGGTGACCAGGCTGAATATTGCACGGTAGCCGCGGGAGCGGCATTCATCTGTCATTTTTTTGAACAGCCCGCTGCCGATGCCCTTCCCGGTGAAGCCGTGCAGGATATATGCCGAGATTTCCACGCTCCCTTTGAATGCTGCCCGTTCGCCCAGTTGGTGCACATAGCAGTAGCCGTCGACGCGGCCTTCGCTCTCATGCACGAAATACGGGAATTCCGATGAAATCTTTTCGATTCGTTGCTGCATTTCACTGACACTCAATGCCTCTGTCTCGAAGGTTACTGTAGTGTGCAGGATATAGTAGTTGTATATTTCCGTTATGTCCCTGGCGTCCTGCGGGCTTACTTTCCTTATCATGAGTCTGAGTGTTTTTTGCTGCGGCGGCAAAGATAGTCATTTCGGTGAAAGATGGTTGCGTGAGGGCAAAAGTATAGGACAGTAAATTAATTATGCTATATTTGGGCGGTTTTGATATTGTTTTGTGTAACTTTTATGGAGGGTTGCCTATGAAAAAGTGCGTCTTTTCCATATTGTTGGTGACTTTGAACTGCTGCCTTGCCATGGCCCAGACCCGTTCTGCCGGTGGTGTCGTCTATGACTGCTCCACGGGAAAACCCATGGAATTCATTGCCGTGTATTTCAAGAACACCGCATCCGGATGCATTACCGATTATGACGGTGAGTTCTTTGTCAAGGATTCTTCAGGTTCTGATACTCTGGTTGTTGAGGCGATAGGCTATGAAAAGCAGCTTATCAAGCTCGCCGGACTGAACAGCGCGGGGATGAAGGTGTATCTTTCCCCGGAGAATATGGAACTTGCCGAGGCCGTGGTCAGGCCCAGGAAGGTTAAATATACAAGGAAGGGCAATCCGGCCGTGGAACTGATCCGCAACGTCATTGCACGCAAGGACAGCAACAGGGTTGAGAGCATGGACTATTACAAGTGCGATGTCTATGAGAAACTTACGCTGTCTCTTGACGACTATTCTCCGGATTTCGAAAAGAAGCGGAGACTCGATTATCTCAAGGAGTACATCGACACTTCGGAAATTACCGGAAAGCCTGTACTCGCTGTATCCATACGTGAAACGCTCGGAGAATGTTTCTACAGGAAATCTCCTGAGGAGCGCAAGATGGTCAGAAAGGCTTCCAGACATTCCGGAATAGATGAGGACCTTGATTATCAGGGAAATCTTGCGACAGGCCTTGAAATGCTGTTCACCGGGGCGAACATTTTTGACAATGAGGTGGAGTTCATGATGAACCGTTTCGTGTCTCCGATTTCGTCGACCCTCGCAACCTCATATTACAAATATTATATCATGGACACCGTCATGGTTGACGGCGTGCGCTGCACTGATCTGGCCTTCGTGCCGTTCAACAGCCAGAGCTACGGTTTCACGGGCAGGCTGTACATTACCGCTGACGGCAAGTTCTCCATACGCAAGGTGCAGCTCAATTTCCCTTCCAACAGCAATGTCAACTGGATAGACAGGTTGAGGATTGATCAGGAATTCAGCCGGACTGAAGAGGGGCTCTGGGCCCTCAGCAGAGAGGATGCTTACGTGAATCTCACGGTGATGGAAGGTGTACAGGGTCTTTTTGCGCACCAGACAAGATATTTTTCTGACTACGATATCGACCCTGCCGGGATTGCCGGCGATCCGGTTTTCATGATTGACGGCAGGATGCGTGTTCTGCCCGGTGCGAAGTCATACGACAAGGAGTATTGGGAGCAAAACCGCCCTGTGCCGTTGCAGGACAGGGAAGAGAAGATAGCGAAGGTCTCGGACGACATAATGAAGAAATCTTCTACCGGCATTTGGCTTCGCTGCCTGGATGCCGTCGTTTCTGAATGGGTGCAGACGACGGGCTCAAGGTCCACATCGAAATTCGATTTGGGCCCCATTCTCAGTACGGTCGGCTTCAACTACATTGAGGGTCCGAGGGTAAGGATTGGAGGAATGACTACAGCCAATCTCTCAAAACGCTGGTTTGCCAACGGGTATGTTGCCTACGGCGTGAACGACAGAAAATTCAAGGGGAGCCTGACTCTTACCCACAGTTTCAACGACAAGTTCTATCACCCCAACGAGAGGCCCGTCAACAATTTGTCGGTTTCCTATACCTACGACATCTTTACTCCCGAAGCCATCGGTGACCAGCACGGACTCGTTACTTCACTGAAGGTCGGCCCGGTCAGGAAACTTCAGTATATCCGAAAAGCCGGCATCAGATACGAGAGACAATGGATAAACAGCGTCAGGACAAGTCTCTGGATGGAAAACGACAGATATGTTCCGGCCACCCTTCCCGGACCTATGGGAGAAGGGACCCTGAGGTATCAGATGTTGTCGGAAAACGGTGCGGTGCTGGACATTCCTTCAATTTCGTCGACAGAGGTCGGGGCAGAGATAAGATGGGCTCCAGGAGAGAGGGAGTTCAATTCCGTGTCGAAATTCGTGAACATCGACAAGGACACGCCTGTCTTTACATTGAGTCATGTCGTGGGCATCAACGGTCTCGGTGGCGACTATTATTATAACCATACGGAGTTCAACGCTTTCAAGCGCTTCCATCTTTCAGTGGCCGGGTTCATGGATGCCAGGCTCAGCGCCGGGAAAATATGGAATTCTGTGCCTTGGCCCCTGCTGATAATGCCCGCGGCCAATCAGTCTTTCGCATACAGGAGGGAGACTTTCCATATGATGAACGCATTGGAGTTCGTTGCTGACCAGTATGTTCAGGTTAATCTTACCTGGCATCTCAAGGGCATGATAACCAACAGGATACCATTGGTCAAGAACCTCAAGCTCCGTGAACTTGTGGTCTTTAACGGTGTATACGGAAGCCTTTCCGGAAAGAATGACCCGAGCCGGACTCCCGGACTTTTTCTGTTGCCGGAAGGGACAACGGCATTGGGAAGCATGCCCTACATGGAAGTCGGAGTGGGCCTGGAGAACATAATGCAGTTGTTCAGGGTCGTGTATTTCTACCGGTTGACATACCGGGATCATGATCTCGGCTGGCTGGGCAAATGGGGCGGCCTGCGCCTGGGAATATATCTTGATTTCTGATTTCTCTCCGATGGCAACAAAAAAAGGCACGGTGTCTTTTCGGACATCGTGCCTTTCTTCATTCATCAAACAAGCCTATTTGTTCTTCAGAACGGTCTGGCCGTTCTCGCAGTCAACCACAATTGCGGAGTCCTTGTGGATCTTGCCTTCGAGTATTTCCTTTGCGAGCTGGTTGACCAGTTCCCTCTGGATAAGTCTCTTGACAGGTCTTGCGCCGAATTCGGGATCATAGCCGTTTTCCACCATGTCGTCCTCAAATGCCTTGGTGAAACTGAGTTCCACGTTTTCGTCCTCGAGTTTCTTCTTGAGGATGTTCATCTGGATACGTACAATCTGTCGTATGTCATCCTTGGTAAGAGGATCAAACGTGACAATTTCATCGATACGGTTGATGAATTCAGGACGCATTCGCATTCTCAATTCCTCTTCCTTGAGGTTTGAGGTCATGATCAGGATAGTGTTCTTGAAGTCCACGGTGCGACCCTTGTTGTCGGTCAGACGTCCGTCGTCAAGCACCTGCAGCAGGATGTTGAACACATCCGGATGTGCCTTCTCGATCTCGTCGAGCAGCACTACGGAATAAGGCTTGCGCCTTACGGCTTCCGTAAGCTGTCCACCCTCATCGTATCCCACGTATCCCGGGGGCGCACCGATAAGACGGCTGACGGTGTGGCTTTCCTGATACTCGCTCATGTCGATACGGGTCATCATGCTCTCGTCGTTGAACAGGAATTCCGCAAGAGCCTTGGCAAGTTCAGTCTTGCCGACGCCGGTGCTTCCCATGAAAAGGAAGGAACCGATGGGTCTGTGCTCATTGGAAAGGCCTGCACGGCTGCGCCTTACGGCATCAGATACCGCGTTGATTGCTTTGTCCTGACCAACAACCCTCTTGTGCAGTTCGCTTTCCATGCGGAGCAGTTTCTCCTTTTCGCTTTCGAGCATCCTGTTCACAGGGATTCCGGTCCAGCGTGCCACAATCTCGGCAATGTCCTCCGGAGTGACAGCTTCGGTGATTATTGGATCCTTTATGGCAGCCTGTTTCGCGGAGAGTTCGTCAATCCGGCTTTGTGTCTGTGCAATCTTGCCGTAGCGGATTTCGGCTACCTTTCCGTAGTCCCCTTCGCGTTCGGCTATGGCAGCATCGCGCTTGTAGTCCTCAAGGTTCTGCCTGAGGTTGTTCAGCTCGGTGACGATTCCCTTCTCTTCGTTCCAGCGCTTCATCAGAGCCTCCCTCTCGGTCTTGCTTTCCTTGAGTTCCTCGTCTATCTTCTCGGACTTGAGGCTGGTGCCTTCACGCTTGATGGCCTCTTTCTCGATTTCGAGCTGGCGAATCTTGCTGTTGAGTTCATCAATAGGTTCAGGAACCGAGTTCATCTCCAGGCGGAGCTTGGCGGCAGCCTCGTCCACGAGGTCTATGGCCTTGTCCGGAAGGTAACGGTTGGTGATGTAGCGGTGACTGAGGTTCACGGCAGCAATCAGTGCATCGTCTTCAATGCTGACCCTGTGGTGATTCTCGTATTTTTCCTTCAAACCCCTCAGGATGGCGATTGACTCTGCCGGACTGGGCTCGTCCACCATAACCTTCTGGAAACGGCGTTCGAGGGCCTTGTCCTGTTCGAAGTATTTCTGGTATTCATCGAGAGTGGTTGAACCTATGGTGCGCAGTTCACCGCGGGCCAGTGCCGGTTTCAGGATGTTGGATGCATCCATTGCGCCTGATGAGCGTCCGGCTCCGACCAAGGTATGTATTTCATCGATGAACAGGATGATCTGTCCGTCGCTGTCGACCACTTCCTTGACTACGCCTTTCAGCCTTTCCTCGAATTCACCCTGGTATTTCGCACCCGCGATCAGCGCTCCCATATCCAGGGAGAACACCTTGCGGTTTTTCAGGTTTTCGGGGACCTGGCCGTTGACTATCTTCTGGGCGATGCCTTCGGAGATGGCTGTCTTGCCCACACCGGGCTCACCGACCAGAATAGGGTTGTTCTTGGTGCGCCTGCTCAGTATCTGCAGGACTCTTCGTATTTCCTCGTCCCTGCCTATGACCGGGTCGAGTTTTCCTTTAGCCGCGGCCTCATTGAGGTCGATGGCATATTTGCTCAAGAATTCGTATTTGTTTTCCATATATAACCAATTGTCGCCGGCCCTTGTTCAGAGCCGACGACAATTGTTCAAATCGCATTCCACTGACAAAATGTCAGTTCGCCCTATTATTCTTCCGGAGTGCTTTCGGTTGTTGGAGCGTCCTGCTGGATGGGTGCAGTGGGGAACGCAGGCTGTGCGTTCTGGCTTGCATTCTCGATCTTGTCAGTGATGTCGATGCTTGATCCTCCGGTGGTTCCGGTAGTGAATGATGCTGCAACGGACAGCACAAGAATGAAAGCCACAAGTCCCCATGTGATCTTCTCCAGAATGTCGGCTGTCTGACGCACGCCGAGAGTCTGGTTTCCGGCCACGAAGTTGCTGGCCATGCCCTCTCCCTTGCCGTTCTGCAGCAATACCACGATAATCAGCAGAATGGCCGCAAGGATGATGACAACCGTCAAAATTATAAACAAAGCGTTCATTTGTTATGGTTCTTTTTGTTTTATTTCGTCAATAAGGGTTGCAAAGTAAACACTTTTTTCTGGATATCGCAAACTCAGTTTCGAATAAATGTCTATTGCCTGCTCTCTGTAATCCTGTTCAAGATAGATTTTTGCGAGAGTTTCCGTGCAGAAATCCATGAATTTGTCGTCATCCGTATCCGTATATCCTTCTTCCCTTGCCTTGGATGCGAAACGCGAAAAGATTTTGTCATCGGAACGGCGGACAGAGTCATACTGCTCCCTTGAAAAGTAGTCTCCACCGGGAACGTGCCCGTTTTTCGGCTCCACACTGCCGGTCTGGCTGTTGATATATGAATTCACCAGCATTTTGGCGTCCTTGTCGGAACAGTCGGTTTTCTTCTCGCCCTTTACCAGTTCATAGAGCAGCCTGCGGGAAGCGATGTGAAGCGCAGTGCGTGCCACCTGGCTTTCCGACAGGGCCCCGAGGGCTGCCATCCGCCGGCAGAGTTCCATCCTGGCACCTCCGTACCACGGATAAAGGTCCACTACACCGCTGAGCTCCTCCAGTGTCAGTTTTTGTATGTCGATTGCATTTACCATTGCGCTACCGTGGCATTGAACACGTCTTCCACAATCTTGTCGATTATTTCCGAGCACAGTGTTGACTGAACTGCATCCAGCGACTGTGTGGAATCATAGTCTGAATATCCCGAGAAGGTCTGGCCCTCAAAGTCGTCTTCGGGATACTTGCGGTTCATGAAATTGACCCTTACGGTGACGGTCAGGCGGTTTTGTGCAGCCACTTCGTTGGCAGTCACCGATGAAGGCGACACGCTGTATCCGGTTATTTCTCCGGTTATCTCGAGGTCTCCGTCCTGGTCTACCTGCTCAAGGTTGGTCATCTGCCGGAAACGCTGCCTCAGCGCCTCGGTCAGGTCATTGCTGAGCGTGGGGTTCACCTGCAGGGCCCGATATTCAAAATAGTTTATGGTAATGGTGTGCACATCCGGTTGTATGGACGTGCCGGAGAAGGAATATATCCCGCAGGACGCGGTTCCGAATGCAATAAGGGCAAAAGCCGCCATGAAGGTTGCCGCTCGTCTGATCATTTGCCGTTCTTCTTTTCTGCCAGTTTGCGATAGATGGTACGCTCGGATATCCCAAGCTCTGCTGCGGCGGGCTTGACTTTGCCGCCGTGTCTCGCCAGGCATTTTTCTATAATGTCATCGTTTATCTTTCTTATCGACATCTGCTCCGGAAGGGTTTCTTCCGCTGCATTCCCGCTTTCCTCGGGGTCGTGTGTCTCGTGAGCCTCGATAAGTCTTGGTGAGGGATACGGCTCCGTCTGCCGTGACGCGCCGGATTCCACAATGTTGCGGAGCCTGTCGACTTCCTGCTTGAGCACGTAGATGGCGCTGATTATCTTCTGCTTGTCGTCATCGCTCATTGAACTGCCTTCCCTGGATGTGGTGGTCACGAGTGCTCCCGCATCAGCCGGTATATAGGAACTGATTGTCTGAGGTCCCAGTTCGACTCTCTCCGTGCTTGCCCCGAGAGCTCTGGATTCCAGTGCGGTGACAGCCTGGGCCATGTTCTTGAGCTGCCTGATGTTTCCCGGCCAGCGGTAGGAGGTAAGCACATTGATTGCGTCGTGTGTGAGGTTGATCTTGCAGAGCCCGTATTTCTCGGCGAAATCGGAAGAGAACTTCCGGAACAGGAGATATATGTCGTCCTTGTTGCGTTCCCTGAGAGCCGGCATCATGATCTGTATGCCGGAGAGCCGGTAATAGAGATCCTCGCGGAACTTTCCGGTTGCCACGGCATAGGCCAGGTTCACGTTGGTGGCCGCTATGACGCGGACGTCGGTTTTCTCTACCTTTGATGATCCTACCTTTATATATTCCCCGTCCTGCAGGACCCTGAGAAGCATAGCCTGAGTTTCCTTGGGCAGTTCACCGATCTCGTCAAGAAAAAGAGTGCCGCCGTCGGCCTCTTCAAAATATCCCTTGCGCTCGCCTATTGCTCCCGTGAAGGCTCCCTTCTCATGGCCGAAAAGTTCCGCGTTGATGGTCCCTTCCGGGATTGCTCCGCAGTTTACGGCCAGATATTTGCCGGTCTTTCTCCGGCTGAACTGATGTATGATCTGAGGAATGGACTCCTTGCCTACGCCGCTCTCTCCGGTTATGAGGACTGTCAGGTCGGTGGGCGCTACAGCGACTGCCGTTTCGATCGCCCGGTTTAGATTGACATCGTTCCCGACGATGTCAAATTTGTTTTTCAATCTTTGGAGTTCTTGTGAGTCCATAGGGCAAAGTTAAGGAAATTTCGTTATTTTTGCCCTCAGCACGACAGTTTATTGTCTTGAAGAACAAACTCAGTTAGATTTGATATGAAAAGAATTCTTAATCTTGTTGCACTTTGTGCAATTGTATTTGCGGCAGCATCCTGCGGAAAGTCCAGAACCGAGCAGATGGCCCTTGCCGAGAACCTGAAGATTTCCTGCACCCCTGAGGTGCTTACCCTTGTCGGCGACAAGATTGACGCCGAAATCACTGTCACCTATCCCGAAAAATACTTCTATCCGAAGACCATTCTTGAGGTTACTCCGGTACTCGTCTATGAAGGTGGCGAAGTCGCTGCAAAGACTTTCACATATCAGGGTGAGAAAGTGAAGGACAACTATACCGTGGTATCATACGACGGAGGAACCGTGAAGGAGAATGTAAGCTTTGACTATGTCGAGGGCATGGAGACGTCATACCTTGAGCTCCGCGGCATCGCTTACTATAAGGATTCCGCAGTCGAAATTCCTGCAATCAAGGTGGCTGACGGATGCAATGTGACCCAGCTGCTTGCCGACAACGGCGGCTCCTATACCTTCAAGAAGGACAATTACCAGTCAGTCCTTCACGAGAGTACCGAAGGCCAGATCATGTACAACTACAATTCAGCTGTGGTAAGGAACAGCGAGCTCAAGTCAGAGTCTGTCAAGGATCTGCAGGCATCTCTTGAGGAGATTGCCGCGAATCCCCGCTATACGGTGACCGGAACCAGGATCGTGTCATATGCTTCGCCCGAGGGAGGACAGGAGTACAATGCCAAGCTTTCCGACAAGCGTGCCGAGTCTGCCGAGAAGGTTTGGGGCAAGGTAACCAACGGAATGTCCGCCGATGACGTCCAGGTAAAGAGTGTCGGACAGGACTGGGAAGGATTCCAGGAGGCAGTCCAGAAGTCGGACATCGAGGACAAGGACCTTATTCTTCGGGTGCTTTCAATGTACAGCGATCCTGCCGTGCGTGAGAGTGAGATCAGGAACATGTCCCAGGTCTACAAGGAAATCAGCAAGGACGTCTTCCCTGAGCTGCGCCGTGCAAGATTCATCGCCGACCTCGACTATCGCAATTATTCCGATGCGGAACTTGAGGAAATGTCCCGCAACGCCATTGACATGCTTGACGAGGAGGGCCTTCTGCGTGTTGCGTCCCTTCTGAGCGACAATGGCCGCAAGGCTGAGATTTACAAGACGGCCGTTGCCAAGTTCGGCTCAGACAGGGCGAACTTCAACCTGGCAGTCCTTGCTCTCAATGAGAACAAGCCCGATGAGGCCGCCGGATATCTCGCAGCCATCAAGAATCCTGATGCCGACGTCACCAACGCCAAGGGCGTGTGCGAGTTCCGCAAGGGCAATTACGATGCTGCGGCGGATCTCTTCAGGCAGGCCGGCACCGATGATGCAAAGGCAAATCTCGGAATGATCCAGATCCTTGAGGGAGACTACACTGCAGCTGCCGCCACTCTCGCCGGAACCGACAGCGACAACAAGGCTGTCGCATACATACTTGCCGGAGATCTCGACAAGGCTGCTGCGGCTGTTACCTGCGACTGCCCCCGTGCAAATTACATCAGGGCCATCATTGCCGCCCGTCAGGGCAATTCCGAGAAGGTTGCCGAGTACCTTAACAAGGTTGCGGCTGCCAGCCCTGAGCTGATGGCAAAGGCCGAAAAAGACGTGGAATTCGCAAACTACAGATAATACTTTTGCAAATTGTCCAAATTTGCGTATATTTGCAGCCCCCAAAATTTTGGGGGCTTTTATAATTTTTATTAAAAACCATTTATGCCCACAATTCAACAATTGGTTCGCAAAGGACGCGAGGTTATTGAAGTGAAGTCAAAATCCCGCGCGTTGGATGCTTGCCCTCAGAAGCGTGGCGTATGCGTCAGGGTCTACACGACGACCCCCAAGAAACCTAACTCAGCAATGCGTAAGGTTGCCCGTGTACGTCTCACGAATTCAAAAGAGGTCAATGCCTACATTCCCGGCGAGGGCCACAACCTCCAGGAGCACTCAATCGTGCTCGTTCGCGGAGGCCGTGTTAAGGACCTTCCTGGTGTACGTTACCACATCCTTAGGGGCGCTTTGGACACTGCCGGAGTTGAAGGACGCACACAGTCCCGCTCACTCTACGGTGCTAAGAGGCCGAAGTAATTGCCGCAAGGGATGGTTTGTAAACTTTAATCTTTTTATCTAATGAGAAAAGCAAAGCCTAAGAAGAGGATTCTACTTCCTGATCCCAAGTTTCACGACACACAGGTTACCCGTTTCGTGAACAATCTTATGTTGCAGGGGAAGAAGAGTATCGCGTATTCT
>CABUIX010000049.1 GCA_902491795.1 uncultured Bacteroidales bacterium
CATAGCGGAAAACAATTTGTTCATACTCTGATATTGGTTTGTTGTTCAGCGTCTGGTTAATCGTACAAATATAGTTATTTTTGTGCAGCAAAAAAACGGCCATGAACAACTTGAAACTGATAACCTTGGCTGCCGCAGTGCTTGTCTGCACAGCTGCAGGCGCCCAGATTGTGGTGAGTGCTCCCGAAGCGCCATTCGAATTCGAACCTCTGGAAATGCATGAATTCCCGGACAGGGCATTCTCCATCGTATGTTACGGAGCACGGAACGGGGATGCCGGGGCCACAACAAAGGCATTCGCAAAGGCCATGGAAGCATGCAGCAAGGCGGGAGGAGGCAGAGTCGTGGTTCCGGAAGGTGAATGGCTTACCGGTCCGGTCCATTTCCGCAGCAACTGCCTGCTGTGGCTGAGCGAAGGCTCCACTCTCGTGTTCGAAGACAATCCGGAGATGTATCTTCCTGCCGTAAGGACCTCATGGGAAGGCACCGAATGCATGAACTACTCTCCTCTGATATATGCCTACGAATGTGAGAACGTCGGCATCGCAGGACCGGGAACTCTGGCTCCAAGGATGGATTTCTGGAGGACTTGGTTCGACCGTCCGGAAGCCCACATCCAGGCCACCAGGCAGCTCTACGCCATGTGCTCAACCGGAGTCCCCGTAGAGCACCGGCGCATGGAGGAGGGCGAAGCGAACATGAGGCCCCACCTCATCCAGTTCAACCGCTGCACCAATGTCCGCCTGGAGGACTTCAAGATCAGGGAGAGCCCGTTCTGGACAATACACCTCTACCTTTGTGAAGACGTCTGGGCACACGGACTGGATGTCCGGGCACACGGTCACAACAACGACGGAATCGACATCGAGATGACGCGGCACGCGATTATCGAGGACTGCCGCTTCGACCAGGGAGACGACGCAGTTGTCATAAAGGCCGGACGCAACCAGGACGCGTGGCGTATAGCCAGGCCGACCGAAGACATAGTGGTGCGCAACTGCGAGGTGGTCAAGGGCCACTGCCTGCTCGGGATCGGCAGCGAGATGTCGGCCGGAGTGCGCCGTGTCCACATGCATGACTGCCATACAACAGACGCTGTCTACCGGCTCTTCTACATCAAGACGAACCACCGGCGCGGAGGATTCATCGAGGACATCAGCGTCGAGAACGTCTCTGCGGCAAACACGATGAGGGTTCTGGAGATCGATACCGACGTCATGTACCAGTGGAGGGACATAGTCCCCACATTCGAGACCGCCGTGACACGCATACGCAACATCAGCATCAGGAACGCACGCTGCAGACAGGCAGACGCAGTCTATGAACTGCGCGGCGACGAGCGCGACCCGATCAGGGGCGTGACCATAGAGAATGTCCACATCGACAGTCTCACACAATTCATCAACAACATCGAATTCACGCGGGACCTCACCGCAAAGAACATAAGCTGGGATCATGCTCCCGCAGAAAACGCTGAATGAAATGCATTTCCTGACCATTCTGGCAGCCTACATCTTCTCGTATTTCGTCGGACAGTCCGACGGGCTGCACTTAGCATGGAGCCGCGACGGCTACAACTGGACTCCAATCGCAGAGAACGCGCCTCTTCTGAAGCCCGAAGTAGGCGAAGACAAACTCATGAGAGACCCCAGCATCTGCCAGGGCCCCGACGGAACCTTCCATATGGTCTGGACCTCCAGCTGGACGGACAGGATAATCGGCTATGCCTCCTCCCCTGACCTCATCCACTGGAGCAGCCAGAAAGCCATTCCGGTAATGATGCACGAACCTGCTGCGCACAATTGCTGGGCTCCTGAAGTGTTCTACGACGATGAGGACGGCCTTTTCTACATACTGTGGGCGACCACCATACCGGGAAGGCACTCTGAGGTCAAGACATCAGAATCGGAAAAGGGGCTCAACCACCGGATATACTTCACGACCACAAGGGACTTCGAAAGTTTCTCCCCCACCGCGATGTATTTTGACCCGGGATTCAGCGTCATTGATGCGGCAATCGCCAAAAACCCCTCCAACGGAGAGTACGTAATGGTTGTCAAGAACGAGAACTCCGCCCCGGCGGAGAAGAATCTCAGGGTATGCTTCAGCTCTTCGCTCTCCGACGGATTCCCTACAGCGGTCTCCGGTCCCATACACGGCGACTTCTGGGCAGAAGGGCCTTCACCGCTGTTTCTTGAAGACGGCTCCCTGATTGTATATTTCGACAAATACCGCGACCATGAATACGGAGCGGTACGCAGCACGGACGGAGGCCGCACCTGGTCCGAAGTCCCCGACGGCATGCTGAATCTGCCGGAAGGAATACGGCACGGCACCGCATTCAGGGTCAGCGACGAGGTGCTGGACAATCTTCTCGGGCACTACAGCCTTGCGGCACCGAAGCCGCTCTTCCGCGACCCCGTCTATGACGGCGCGGCCGATCCCTCGATAGTCCGCAGGCGCGACACCGGAGAATGGTACATGTTCTACACCGACCGACGGGCGAACATCGGAGATACCGGAGGCGTCGAATGGGTTCACGGCACTCCGATAGGCATTGCCGTTTCCGCTGACCTGGCACACTGGGACTACCTGGGACAGGCAAACATAGGATATGCCCCTGACAAGGAGCCGACATACTGGGCACCTTCCGTGATTGATGACGGCAAGCTTTATCACATGTACCTCACCTATGTCCCCGGAATATTCCCGGACTGGAACCATCCGCGCAACATAGTGCACCTGACCAGCGCGAACCTCACCGACTGGAAATATGAAAGCACCCTGAGGCTCATGTCGGACAAGGTCATAGATGCCGAAGTGGAAAAACTCCCCGACGGGACATGGCGGATGTGGTACAACCAGGAACCCGGAGGAAAGAAGATAGCCAGTGCCGACAGCCGGGATCTCTACAACTGGGAGGACAACGGACTCGTGGCCGGCATCGGAAACTGCGAGGGGCCGAGCGTCTTCCGGTGGAAAGGCAGCTGGTGGATGGTAACGGACGAGTGGAAAGGATTCGCCGTCTACCGCAGCGACGACGCGGTGAACTGGACAAGGCAACCCGGAAACATCCTGCAGGAGCCTGGGCACGGAACAGATGACGGGGTGGCAGGCAACCACTGCGACGTGCTGGTCACCGGCGACCGCGCATTCATATTCTATTTTGTGCACCCGGAACGTGACGGAAGGACTTCCAATCCCGACGGCAGCCCCGTCAACACCAGACGCTCGCTGATACAGGTTGCCGAGCTCGTGTGCGACGGAAAGACAATAAGTTGCGACAGGGACGCCCTCACCGTAATGCCCGCGACTCAAGTCCGCAATTGACTTCAGCAATCCGCCGAAGACAGTACGGAAAGCAGCAGGACAGCCGGCATCGAAGGCGGGAAAAGCCTCCCTTTGCCGGCTGTCCTGCTGCAGCAAACTGCCGCCGATCGGCGTCATTCAAGTATTCCGGTACGCTTGAAGATGTAGTCGACGTTCTTGAAATAGTAATCAAGCGTGAAGCAGCCGTTGAGCTCCTCCTGAGTCAGCAGCCCCATCACCTTGGCATCGCCTTCCAGCAGCGTCTTGTAGTCCAGGCCTTCGGTCCAGGCCTTCATGGCGATGGGCTGGACAGTGTCGTATGCCTCCTCGCGGGAAAGGCCCTTGCCGATAAGGGCATTCATCACCCTCTGGGCGAAAATCACCCCGCGGGTCATGTAGATGTTGGACAGCATCCTCTCCGGATAAACCACCAGATTCTCAAGTATTCCCCTGAACCTGTTGAGCATATAGTCAAGCAGTTCGGTGGCGTCAGGAAGGATGATGCGTTCGGTGGAAGAATGGGAAATGTCCCTCTCGTGCCACAGGGCCACATTCTCATACGAAGAGCACATGTAGCCGCGCATCACGCGGGCACACCCGCAGATGTTCTCGCTGCTGATCGGGTTGCGCTTGTGAGGCATGGCGCTTGAACCCTTCTGTCCCTTGCGGAAAGCCTCCTCGGCCTCGCGGACCTCTGTTCTCTGAAGGCTGCGCACCTCCATCGCCATCTGCTCCAGGGTTGACGCGATCACGGCGAGGGTCGCCAGATAATAGGCATGCCTGTCCCTCTGGAGGACCTGCGTTGAGATATTGGCGGAATTTATTCCGAGATGCTCGCACACATAGTCCTGGATGAACGGAGGTATGTTGGCGAAATTCCCGACCGCACCGCTCATCTTCCCGGCCTCGACACCTGCCGCCGCATATCTGAAGCGCTCGATGTTCCTCCTTGTCTCCTCGTGCCAAAGAGCCCACTTGAGACCGAACGAGGTTATGTCGGCATGAACTCCGTGGGTCCTTCCTATGCACGGCGTATTCTTGAACTCAATCGCCCGCTTGCGCAGGACTTCCAGGAAATCCTCAAGATCCTTGAGCAGTATGGCATTGGCCTGCTTGAGCAGGTATCCGTTCGCGGTGTCCACCACATCGGTCGACGTGAGCCCGTAGTGGACCCATTTCTTCTCTTCACCCAGAGTCTCGCTCACCGCGCGGGTGAAAGCCACGACGTCATGGCGTGTCTGCTCCTCTATTTCCTTTATCCTGTCGACGCTGAAACCGGCCTTGGAGCGGATCTTCTCGACATCCTCGGCAGGTATCACTCCGAGTTTGCTCCAGGCCTCGCATGAGAGTATCTCAACCTTCAGGTAGGCCGAGAACTTGTTCTCCTCGGTCCAGACGTCCCTCATTACCTTGCGCGAATATCTCTCTATCATGGCCTATCTGTTTGAAAGGAAAGCGTTTATTGCAGATTCAATGCGCTTCTCGGCATCACCCTCAGCGCACGGGACGAACTTCTCGCCGGTAATGTGCTCATAGAGCTCGATGTACCTGTCGGTTATGCCGGCCACCACCTCATCGGTCATCTCGGGCACTTTCTGTCCTGCAAGGCCCTGGAAGCCGTTTGCCATCAGCCATTCCCTGACGAATTCCTTCGAAAGCTGCTTCTGGTGCTCTCCCCTGGAGAGTCTCTCCTCATAGCCTTCGGCATAGAAATAGCGCGAAGAGTCAGGAGTGTGTATCTCGTCCATCAGCAATATCTTTCCGTCCCTCTTGCCGAATTCGTATTTGGTGTCGACAAGTATAAGGCCCTTTCCGGCAGCCATCTCGGTCCCCCTTGCAAACAGGGCCCTTGTATATTTCTCGAGCTGCTCATATTCCTCACGGCTGACTATCCCGCGTGCAATGATGTCCTCGCGGCTGATGTCCTCGTCATGCCCCTCGGCCGCCTTGGTCGTAGGAGTGATTATCGGCTCGGGGAGTTTCTGGTTCTCGACGAGCCCCTCGGGGAGAGCGACCCCGCAGATGCTGCGCCTGCCGTCGCGGTACTCTCGCCAGGCATGGCCTGAAAGATATCCGCGTATCACCATCTCCACCTTGTAGGGCTCGCACCTCCATCCGGCGGTGACCATGGGATCAATCTCGGAAATTTTCCAGTTGGGCACGATGTCGGCGGTGGCATCCAGGAACTTGGATGCTATCTGGTTGAGCACCTGTCCCTTGAAGGGTATGCCGCGCGGCAATACCACGTCGAATGCAGAGATGCGGTCTGTGGCGACCATGATCAGATAATCATTTCCGATGCTGTAGACATCGCGGACCTTGCCGGTATATTTGGCAGTCTGGCCCGGGAAATTGAAATCGGTCTTTGTGATGGCTTTCATGATGAATTGAGAAAATAATCCGCCGCGAATTTAGATGTTTTTTCCAAGAAGCTGTGAAAAATTATTACTTTTGTCTCCGTTATGAACCAACCAGGCGGAGAAATCCACGAGGAATGTGGAGTTTTCGGCATTTACGGTATTCCGGATGCCGCCAATCTAGTGTATTACGGCCTTCACGCACTCCAGCACAGGGGCCAGGAAGGTTGCGGAATAGTTGCCTGCGGAGACGACTCATGCCTCAGGCGCGTCAAAGGGCAGGGACTCGTTACCGAAGTTTTCAACGAGGACAAGATCAAGTCGCTTCCGGGCAGCATGGCCATCGGCCATGTACGCTATTCGACCACCGGGGCAAGCACAATAGAAAACGTGCAGCCCTTCCTTTTTCATCACAACACAGGAGATTTTGCTCTGGCGCACAACGGCAATCTCGTGAACTCCCAGCAGCTGAGGCAGTATCTTGAGGACAGGGGAAGCCTCTTCCAGTCATCATCCGACAGCGAAATTCTTGCCCACCTGATCAGAAAGGACACCCAGGACCGCAAGAAGCCGAGAATATTCGCGATCAAGGACGCCCTCAACATGATAGAAGGCGCCTTCGCTTTTCTCATAATGACCCAGCACAGAATCTATGCCTGCCGCGACAAGCACGGCCTCAGGCCGCTTTCGATCGGAAGGCTTGGCGAAGGATATGTGATCAGCAGCGAGACCTGCGCGTTCGACGTGATAGGCGCCGAATTCATCAGGGACGTCGAGCCCGGAGAGATTGTCACCATCGACCATCAGGGGATCCGGTCCAACAGATACTCGGATTTCCGCCACCACTTCATGTGCGCGATGGAATACATCTATTTTTCCCGCCCGGACAGTGACATTGAGTGCTGCAACGTACACAATTTCCGAAAGTACACCGGGAAGCTCCTTTTCGAGGAAGCTCCGGCCGACGCGGACATAGTGGTCGGCGTGCCCGACTCGAGCCTCAGCGCCGCCATGGGATATGCCGAAGCTGCAGGACTCCCCTATGAGATGGGCCTGATCAAGAACAAATATATCGGACGTACATTCATCCAGCCTTCCCAGGAAATGAGGGAAAAAGGCGTGAAGATGAAGATATCGGCAGTCAAGACCATAGTGAACGGCAAGCGCGTTGTGCTAATCGATGACTCACTCGTGCGCGGAACCACCTCTAAACGCATTGTCAAGATGCTCAGGGAGGCCGGAGCACGGGAAGTCCACCTGAGGATTGCCAGTCCCCCGATCACAAGACCCTGCTTCTACGGCGTCGACATTTCGACCTACGACGAGCTGATATGTGCGCACAAGAGCCTCGAGGAAGTCAGGAACATACTAAATGTCGACTCGCTGGCCTTCCTTTCGGAGAAAGCCCTGTTCGAAGCCGGACACCGCAGCGAACTATGCCTTGCCTGTTTCAACGGCAATTATCCCACATACCTCTACCAAAGTATAGAGGATGCAAACAAAGACGGAAAATTCTGAGGACATGATAAGAGAGGAAACGGTTTTCGGCCCCATATTCAGCCGCAGGCTCGGTTCTTCGCTGGGGATCAACCTGCTGCCGAAGAACGGCAAGATATGCAACTTCGACTGCATCTATTGCGAATGCGGCTGGAACCGCGACGGCCTTGCCGACAGACGGCTTCCGGCTGCCACGGAAGTACGCGCAGCCCTCGAGGCAAAACTCAGGCAGATTGTGGCGGACAGGATACACGTGGACTCTATAACCTTCTCCGGGGACGGGGAACCTACCCTGAACCCCGAGTTCCCGCAGATCATCGAAGACACCGTCAGACTGCGAGACATGCTGCTCCCTCAGGCTAAGGTGTCCGTCCTGTCAAATGCCACGCGGGTACACGTTCCTGAAATATTCGAGGCACTGACAAAGGTTGACAACCCGATAATGAAGATTGACGCCCCGACCGACGAGGCTGCAGGAAGGATAAACAGGCCCGCTCCGGGATACAGCCTGAAACGCACAATTGAGGCCCTGAAGCGCTTCAACGGGAATTTTGTGCTGCAGACCATGTTCCTCAAGAGTCCGGACTTCGATTCGTCAGAACCAGGACAGCTGGCTGCCTGGATGGACATCGTCAGGGAATTGCATCCGCGCAGGACAATGGTCTACACCATAGCGCGCCCGACCCCTCAGGACAAGCTCGTGAAATTCAGCGAGGACGAGATGCGCAATCTTGTCCGTCCGCTGATTGAAGAGGGCTTCGACATTGAAATCAGGGGATAATTTTGCAACCAGCATACAACAACCGCTAATTGATGACAACACTGAAACTAATTTTCACTGCGGCAGCAGCCGCAGCGGGCGTGCAATGTCTCGCCCAGACCGGAATACTTGATCCGGAAGCAGCCAGTCGCGATATTCCGCGCATGGCAGCAGAAATCATGAAGGAAAATCCAAGCCTGCAGGTAAAGGTGCTCCCTCCGGAGACTCCCATACCGGAGAGCCGAGGCAAAAAAGTCTATTTCCCTGTCGCATCGGACAGCCTCAACATAAGTCCGGCTCTGGACAGCCTCAACAGACGCTGCACAGAAAGGCCGGTGCCGGGGTCTCGCCGTGAAGACGGGAAGCCTGTGCTTTTTCTGATAGGTGACTCGACCATGCGCACCGAGATTGACGGAAACGGCTTCAACGGGCAATGGGGATGGGGATATTTCCTGCCCAACTACTTCGACAGCAGCCGCATCTGCATTGAGAACCACGGCCTCGGAGGCGAAAGCACCAGATCATATTACAAGAACTGGCTTTTCCCTGTGCTGCAGGCAATAAGGCCAGGAGACTGGGTGATAATACAGCTCGGCCACAATGACAGGACAAACGGAAGCGAAATGACTGACGGGCGATTCAGGGGTATTCTGCCCGGAACGGGAAAAGAATTCACCGAAGTGATTCTGCCCGGCAACGGTACACGCGAAAGGATATACACCTACGGGGAATACCTGAGGATATACATAGACGAGATCAGGCTGAGGGGCGGCAATCCCCTGCTGCTGTCCCTGACAGCAAGGCACAATTTCGATGACGACGGCAAGACGGCTCCCGACAGGAACACCGAAGCCATCAGGGCGATTGCCGAAGAGAAGGGCGTGCCTTTATCGACTTCAATGCGGCCATACGCGACAAATATGACAATCTGTTCGACAGGCGGAAGGTCGACTACCTTTATTTCAGCGACAGCATACACAGCAGCTCGTTCGGAGCCGTGATAAACGCGGAAACCTTCGTGGAGGAACTCAGGAAACGTCCCGATCTCGGGCTTTCGTCTTTCCTGTTGCCCGAGGTGCACAGGGAAAGCACGGCACGTGACGGCGACAATCCCGTACTCTTCATAGTAGGCGACTCAACCGGCAAAATCGACAACTCCAAGGAAAGCGGACAATGGGGATGGGGCCAGGTCATGTCGGAGTACATGAACCGCAGGAAAATAACCGTGGACAACCATGCAAAGGCAGGACGCAGCGCACGCACCTTCCTTGACGAGGGACGATGGAACGTGGTCTATGACGAGCTTCGCCCCGGAGACTATGTGATAATACAGTTCGGCCACAACGACGGAGGCCCTATCAATACAGGGAAAGCCCGCGGCGAATTCAAGGGCAATTCCGACGACAAGGAAGTCATGACAATGGAGGCCAGCGGAATCAATGAAGGAATCTACAGCTTCGGCTGGTACATCAGGAAATACTGCCTTGACGCAATCGAGAAAGGAGCAATCCCCATTGTCATGAGCATCACACCCCGCAACGCCAGGGACAAGGACGGCAAGATCATCAGGGAAAGGGACTACACACAATGGGCAAGGGAGGCCGCAGCGCAGGCAGGAGCCTTCTTTGTCGACCTCAACGAGATATCCGCAGCAAGACTTGACGGCATGAGCCGCGATGAGACCGACGCCCAGTTCTGCAAGGATCCGGTTCACTCATCGCTGGCCGGCGCGCGCCGAAATGCCGAAAGCGTTGCGGAAGGGCTGCGCAGTCTCAAGGAACTGCCTATAAGCAAAATGACCAAATGACACAAAACCAACAGCCAATGAGAAATACAATACTATCAGCCATAGTGCTCGCCGCGGTCTGCACGGCAGCGATGGCCCAGAACGAATGGAAGGATCCTTCCATCCCTGCAGTCAACAAGGAATACCCCCATGCAGACTATATGCTCTTCGGATCAAGAGACAGGGCGATTCAGGGAAACTACTCGGGATCGGAATACTACAAGTCACTCGACGGGAACTGGAATTTCTGCTTTTCGGAAGACTTCCGTGACCTTCCCGAAGACTTTTTCCTCCCGGAATTCGACGACTCCGGATGGGGACAGATTGAAGTTCCCTCAAACTGGGAATTCAAGGGCTACGGCACCCCGATATACGTGAACTCTCCCTACGAAATGGATCCAAACACCGGAGCAAAAAAGGCTCCGGCTTTCCCGGAGAAGATTCCCGGAGGACTTTACCGCATGACATTCACCGTCCCTTCCGG
Organism: uncultured Bacteroidales bacterium; assembly: GCA_902491795.1. Classification (GTDB taxonomy): domain Bacteria; phylum Bacteroidota; class Bacteroidia; order Bacteroidales; family UBA932; genus Cryptobacteroides. The sequence continues at coordinate 10,194 of CABUIX010000049.1, forward strand.
CTGGGACGGCAGGCAAGTGTTCCTCCAGCTCGGAGGAGTCAAGTCGGCATGCTGGGTCTACGTCAACGGACAGATGGCCGGATACAGCGAAGACTCCAAGAATCCGGCGGAATTCAACATCACCCCATACCTCAAGGAAGGTGACAACCTGCTGGCCCTGAGAATTCACCGCTGGTCAACCGGCAGCTATTTCGAATGCCAGGACTTCTGGCGCATCAGCGGAATCGAGAGAGAGGTGTACCTGACATCGAGGCCTGACATACTGATACGGGACATAGCTGTCGACTCCCCTCTCGACCCCACATTCAGGCACGGAATGCTCGACTATACGGTCAAGCTTGCCAACCTGACGGAAAAGAGCGGTACAGTCGGACTGAGCCTCACCCTGCTGGATCCTGACGGAAAGGAAATATGGAACGAAAGCAAGAAGATCCTTGTGGAACCTTCATCAGGCCTCAAGGACGGAGAGTATGTCACATTCAAACACACTGTCCCCGACGTGCAGCCGTGGAGCGCAGAAAAGCCTGTCCTCTATACCGCAGTGCTGGCAGTCACCAACCCGGAAGGAGACATTGAATACACCTCATCAAAGGTAGGTTTCCGCAGTGCCTTTGTGCTCGGCACCGACTTTTACGTGAACGGCAAGCGCGTGATGCTCAAGGGCGTCAACATTCACGAGCATTCTCCGTACGATGCCCACGTGCTGGACGAGGCAACCATGATAAAGGATTTCGAACTCATGAAGCAGCACAACATAAACGCGATCCGCACCAGCCACTATCCGCAGCAGCGCCGCTTCTATGAACTCTGCGACGAATACGGCTTCTACGTCTGCAGCGAGGCCAACGTGGAGAACCACGGATGGAGAGGATTCGCCGGTGACGAAAGCTGCTGGCCTCTCGTTCTCGACCGCGAGCTCAACACCTATGAGCGCACCAAGAACTTCGCATGCGTGGTGATCTTCTCTCTCGGCAACGAAGGCGGCAACGGCGACAACTTCGTCAAGGCCTACGATGTGCTGAGGGCAAAGGAGAAGATGCGTCCCATAGTCTACGGAGGGGCAGGCTCAGGATACAACACCGACATCATCTGGCCCATGTACCCCACCGAACAGACCCTGCTGCGGATGGACAGCCGCAAGCTCGAAAAGCCATATATCGCCTGCGAGTATTCACATTCGATGGGCAACAGCACCGGCGACCTCGTGGACCTCTGGAACGTGTTCTACAATGCGCGTCAGCTTCAGGGAGGATTCATCTGGGACTGGGTTGACCAGGGTATGTGGACGGACCGCGACGGAGGATTCTGGGCATACGGAGGCGACTTCGGCACCAATATGCCATCCGACGGAAATTTCTGCTGCAACGGCCTGATAAGTCCCGACCGCAAGCCTCATCCGGCCCTCAGGGAAGTCAAGAAAGTATACCAGAACTTCCTTTTTGAACCTGAAGACATCGAGAGCGGAAAAGTCAGGATCACCAACAGGCACTTCTTCACCAACCTTGATGAATATGACTACAGATATGTGCTGACCGAAGACGGTAATCCTGTCGACAGCGGCAGTTTTGAAGCAGGCAGCATCGCACCCGAAGAAAGCGCAGTCGTTGATATTCCGTTCAGTCTCTCCGGAAAGAAACCCGGCAGTGAATATCACCTCAACGTATATGCTCTTGTAAGGAATGCTTCCAAAGGACTGCCGGCAGGCCATGTGGCCGGATACGAGCAGTTCAGTCTCGCCACCGAAGGCTCGAGGCCGGCACACGAAAGCGCCAAAGGCAAGTTCAGCATCTCCGACGACGGAAAGATCCTGACCGTGAGGACTTCCGGAAGCCGCGGTGAGGTTGAGTTCGCCTTTGACCGTGATAAGGGCAGCGTTGTCTCCTACAAGGTCGGAGGGACAGAGTTCCTGAAGGACGGCTTCGGATTCCGCCCCAATTTCTGGCGCGGGCCTGTGGACAATGACTACGGCAACAAGCTCCCGTCCCGCTCCGCCATGTGGAAGGAAGCATCAAGCAATTTCAGCATCTCGGGACTGACAGCACGCAAGAGCGGCAAGAATGCCACCGTGACCGTCACATACGATCTCGGAGAGGCAGGAACAGACTACACCGTGACCTACCGGATCATGACTGACGGCACGATGAAAGTCAGTGCGGTTCTTGGAGAAGTTCCGCAAAATGCCGAAGACAGAGACGCCCCCACAGTACCGAGAATCGGCCTCAGGCTGAGACTGCCCGCAGAATACCACAACGTGGACTACTTCGGACGCGGAGACGGCGAGAACTACTGGGACCGCAAGACCGGCTCCCCCGTCGGGCTCTGGTCGACCACTGCAGAAGACATGTACTTCCCCTACATAAGGCCGCAGGAAAACGGGCACCGCACCGATGTGCGCTGGACAGCGCTCACCGATGACAGCGGCAAGGGTCTGGCAGTGGTGGCTGATGATGTCATCGAGTTCAATGCCCTGAGGAACTCTGTAGAGGACTTCGACGGAGCTGAAAGCGACAAGCCCGTGCAGGCCAACAACTACAACAACCAGGATGTAGACGTGACCAACGGCCGCAGGCAGACCCATGTCAACGACATCAGGCCCCGTGACTATGTGGAGCTCTGCCTCGACAAGATCATGATGGGCATCGGAGGAGACAACTCCTGGGGCGCTCCGGTCAATCCTCGATACATAATAGACACGAATGTCGAGAATTCATGGGGATTCACCGTGATTCCCGTCGGAAGCGAAACGGAACTGGAGCAGGCAGTTTCGCTCAAATACTGACGGCCGGCAAATTCCGGTTTTGTTCCCCGGAAGCCCGATGCGGACTTCCGGGGTTTTTCCTATCTTTGCAGCCGGATTGCGGTGAAAGGAGGGATCCTTTTGAAAAGGGAATCCGGTGAAAGTCCGGAACTGTGCCCGCAGCTGTAGGCATCACGCCGGAGGCGCATAATGCTTTCGGCAAATTTTCAGATCATGCCATTGTCAGCCGTATATTCGGAGGACGAGAAGGCCGGAAAACAGATGCAAGTCAGAAGACCTGCCGCCGTCAAGTCAAACTTCGGGACTCGGGGCCAAGTTCCCAACAAGGACGAAAAATGTATTTTCTCACAATTCTTGCCGCGGCTTCGCTGCTGAACGCAGAAGCCGCAGACTCCCTGGATGCGGCCACAATAACCGCAGAAAAGGGAATGGTGGTCTCCATGACCGACACCGTTGCAGTAAGCGGAGGCGACATCACCGAAACCCTCCGGAAAATTCCCGGACTCTATGTCAACGACTACGGCGGACTTTCCGCTCTGCGCAGCGTGAGCATGAGGGGACTTGGAAGCACACACACTGCAATATTCATCGACGGGGTGAGGGTCCACAATCTCCAGACCGGGCAGGCCGACCTGGGCTTCCTGGACATGTCAGGCTTCGGCAGCGCTGTGGTCGACTATGCCCAGAACAGCCTGAACTTCAAGACTGAAAGGCCCTCATTCAGAAACGGATGGTTCAGCGGCAGTGCCGGGCTTGAAGCGGGGTCATTCAATACCTGGATGCCGTCGGCCCGATTCAGCTTCCGCCTCTCCGACAGAATGAGCCTGAGCATTTCCGCCTCCGGAGTCTTCACCGACGGCGATTTCCCTTATGGCGACGGACAGCGCAGGGAAAACAACGGGCTCAGGCAGACACGTGCCGGAGCAGACCTGTTCGGGGAACTGCACCACGGTGAATGGCAGGCAAAGCTTTATTGGAACAATGCCGACCGGAGCTCACCCGGAGCCGTGAACTGGCCGTCGCCAAGCCGGCAGCATGACCGCAACATCTTCGTCCAGGGACTGCTGAACAAGCGCTTCTCCGACACCTACACTCTTGCAATGAGCGCCAAGGCCGCGGTCGACGAGCTGGACTATTCCGACGAGTGGTCAACGACGGACTACGGACAGAAGGAGCTTCAGCTGAACACTTCCCATAACTTCGACATACTGGAATGGTGGAAGGCATCGCTGTCCGCAAGCGCCCAATGGAACCGGCTGGAATCCTCTCTGTACCAAGGATCGCGCACGACAGTAATCTCTGCAGCCGCCACAAGCTTCATGCTTGAACGCCTGCGGGCCGACATTGCACTCGAATATTCAGGAAGCTTTGAACAGGGAAGAAGTGCGGTCAACTCCATGTCCCCCTCAGTAGACATAAGGTACAATGCATTCGGAAACTTCGACATCGTGGCCTTTGCACGCCGGGCCTTCAGGGTCCCCACCTTCAACGAGCTTTACTACCCAGGCTACGGCAATACCGAACTCAAACCTGAAGACGCATGGCTCACGGATCTCGGGATGGAATGGAACGGGACCATGCAGAAACGCTGGAAAATCAAGGCCAAGCTTGACGGATTCTACAACATCCTGAAAGACAAGATAATATCAGCGCCTACCGAAGCAGACCCGTCAATATGGCTGCCGTACAATGTGGGAAGAGTGGAATCGGCCGGCATTGATGCTTCACTGTCGCTGCGCTGGAGTGACGGAGTTTGGAATTCCGGCATGACTGCGGCATATTCCCTGCAGAATGCCGCCGACAGGACTCCTGGCAGCAGCACCTTCGGGCAGCAGATCACGGGCACTCCGAAACATTCTGCCAACATCTCGGCAGACATTTCACGCAGCGGCTGGAAGCTCTCGGCCGCATGGTGCTTCAGAGGCGGCAGACACGATTCCACAGGAGGACTCCCCGACTGGAACACCCTGGATGCAGGAATCACGAAAAGCCTGAATATTGCCGGGACCGAACTGACACTCGGAGTAAAGGCAAGGAACCTCAACGGATGCCGCTATGAAATAGTACGCTGGTACCCTGCTCCGGGACGTTCGGTGATGGCCAGTATCGAATTCAAATTCTGACGCATATGCTGAGTCTTCTGTACGTGATTCTCTCCGGCATTGCCCTGCCTGTAGGAGGCATACAGATGCAGTACCTGTGGCGCAACCAGCTTGGGGACGTCTATTCCCTGGGGCTTGGGTCCGCCGCCTGCCTGGGCGCAGCCGCCGCGACGATGTCGGGCCTGTGCTCACTTACCGTCGGATCATTCGTGTGCACCCTCGCCTGCACCCTTGTATGCTTTGCAGTGACCCTGCGGCTTTCGACGCAGAACCTGATCACCTTCGGCATCATATTCGGGACCTTCATAAGCTCCCTCTGCACGATAGTCGTGACAAACGCGCCCAACGGAGACCTGCTCAAGCAGTATTACCTTTGGGGAGCCGCCAATTTCAGGCTTGAGGGTGTCACGACCGGAGACATAGTGTTCTCGCTGATCCTTTTTGCGGCCGGACTCGCCGCCGCGCTTATCCAGCACAAGGACCTGACAGCACATTTCCTGGGAGAGACCGAACTGTCCAGCATCAGGAAGGCCGTAAGCCTTCTGATGATAATGTTCCTTGTGACATCCGTCGTCAGCATCTGCGGCCCGATAGGCTTCGTGTCACTGGGAGTGCCCAACCTCAGCAG
>CABUIX010000050.1 GCA_902491795.1 uncultured Bacteroidales bacterium
TCCGGTCACGGACATCAGGATGCCCGAAGCCAGCGGAATCCCGCAGACATTGTAGAAGAAAGCCCAGAACAGATTCTCCTTGATGTTGAGCAGGACCTTGCGTCCCAGACGTATGGCGGCAGGAACATCCGAAAGCCGGTTTTTCATCAGAACGACATCGGCAGCGTCCACCGCGGCATCGAGACCGGATCCTATTGCCATGCCGACATCCGCCGCTGTCAGGGCCGGAGCATCATTCACCCCGTCACCCACCATCGCGACCAATCCCTTTCCGCGCATTTCCCGAACAATCTTCTCCTTGTCCTCAGGCAGCAGTTCGGCCACTATTTCATCGACTCCCGAGGCCCTTCCGACAGTCTCGGCAGTACGCTGGCTGTCACCGGTCAGCATCACGACCCGTATGCCCATCTGCTTCAACTCCGATACTGCCTCCCGGCTGTCCTCACGAAGCACATCGGCAATGACCATGAGGCCCGCGAATCTTCCGGCATAACAGAAGAACAGGGGCATCTTGCCTGAACTTGCCAGTTCGTCCGACAACTTCCTCGCATCGTCAGGAATCCTGCCCCAGGCTTCGGCGAACTGAAGATTCCCTGCGGCAACCAACTTGCCGTTGAGCACTCCGGCGATGCCGCCTCCGGGGAAAGTCTCGAATTCGGACACCTCCTGGCACCTGAATCCCATGGACGCCGCCTTGGCAACGACAGCCTTCGCAAGCGGATGAACACTTTTCTTCTCCAGCGAATATGCCACTTTCAGCAGCCTGTCGGCTGAAAAGCCTTTCTGAGGCAATATGTCGATCACTTCAGGAGTTCCCGAAGTGATGGTTCCCGTCTTGTCAAGAACGACCGTGGAGACCTTGCCGGTCTGCTCCAGGGCAGTCGCCGTCTTGAACAGTATCCCGTTGCGGGCACCCGTTCCGCTGCCGGTGACAATGGCAACCGGGGTCGCAAGACCCAGAGCACACGGGCAGCTCACCACGAGCACGGCCACGGCATGGGACAATGCCGTGCCAACGGTCTCACCGGCCATGAGCCACCCGGCAAAGGTAACGAACGCGATCAGTATCACCGCCGACACAAACACCGAAGAAACCTTGTCGGCAATCCTCGCAATAGGCGCCTTGGTCGCGGAAGCATCGCTGACCATCTTTATTATACGGGAAAATGTCGTGTCCTCCCCGACCCTGCTCGCCTTGCAGCGAAGGAAACCTGAGATGTTGATCGTTGCGGCTGAGACTTCGGCACCTGACTCCTTTTCCACCGGGATGCTCTCCCCTGTCAGGGCTGACTCGTTCACAGCGCTGCTTCCTTCGATCACCACTCCGTCGACGGGGATGCTCTCACCGGGACGGACGACGAACACGTCACCCTTGGCCACTTCGTCCACAGGAATCTCGGTTTCCCGGCCATCCCTCACCACGACAGCAGTCTTGGGAGAAAGCCCCGCAAGGGCCTTGAGCGCATCGGTAGTCTTTCCCATCGACCTGGCCTCCAGCATCTTGCCGACCGAGATCAGCACAAGGATCATTGCCGAACTGTCAAAATAGAGGCTGTCCATCCAGGCTTCGGCTGCAGCATTTCCTCCATCAGCCGCAGCAGCGCTCATGAGGAACAGTGACACCAGGCTGTAGAAATATGCCGCACCCGAACCGAGGGCCACCAGCGTGTCCATATTGGGAGATCCGTGCAGCAGTGACCTTGTGCCGCTGCGGAAAAATTCGGAATTGATTCCCAGGACCGACGAGGCAAGCAGCAGCTGGAGCAGTCCGTTCCCCGGGCAGTTGTTTCTGAAGAATGCAGGCAAAGGCCAGTTCCAGAGCATGCTGCCCATCGACACGTAGGCAAGCGGGAGCAGAAAAACCAGGGAAAGCAGCAGCCTGCGGGCCAGAAGCTTGTGCCTCGGGACAACTTCCGCCGCCTGGTAGCCCTCAGGCGAACCTTTCGGAGACGCATGATAACCGGCACGGTCGACCGCAGCCATCACCGCCTCGTCGCTGGCCGACCCTTCCACATTCATCGAATTCGTCACGAGGCTGACAGTGCAGGACTCGACGCCCTCCACCTTTGAAACCGCCTTTTCCACATGCGAGACGCAGGCGGAGCAGGTCATGCCGGTCACATCAAACTGTCTCATGTTTACCTGTTGATCTTATTCCCAATTGAAATTCTCGACATCCTTAAGATATATCTTCTCCCTCCCGTCGGGCTGCATCAGTTCCATCTTCACGTTCTTGAAGCTGATGTTGCGTGCATGCTGCATGGAGAGGCCCCACGCGGGCTGTATTCCGTGAGCGGAAGGTTCAGGGTAGCCGTTGTTGCGCCCGAAGAAGAACGGATTCGCTCCGCGCTGCTCGAGCACGTCTTCCTTCGTCAGGCCGCCCTTGTACTGGATGCTTATGTTCTTGAGAGATACATTCTCCACAGGATTCCCGGGCAGTCCGACAATCAGCAGCGCATAGCGGCTGTCGCAGTTGGTGACCTTGACATCGGAAATCTCGATGTTCCTTGCGGCTGATGCCGGCAGTTCCTCGGGACCTCTCATGCGGTCGCCGACCCTGATGTAGATCGGAGAATTCCAGATGTCGTCCATCACTATGTTCTTGACGCTTATGTTCTCGATGAGTCCGCCGTCGACTGTCTCGAAGGCCAGTCCGCGGCAGCGCTTGAACTCACAGTCGCGGATGACTATGTTCTTGAATCCTCCGTTGCTCTCCGTGCCGAACTTGATGCGGCCGGTGGGGCCGTCACGGTCGGGTGCAGCGGTGATGCTGGTCCCGAAGGTTCCGTCCATGACCGTGCCCGGATCATAGCCGCTCACAAGACAGTTCTTGATCAGCACGTTCTCCGTAGGCTTGGCCCAGCCGAGACCGTATGAACTCTTCAGGACTATCGCATCGTCGTTCAGCGTGTTCACAACGCATCCGGTGATCTTCACGTTTGCGCAGCAGTCTATGTCCAGGGCGTCCCGGTTGGTGTCCACGAGCACACCGTCAATCTCAAGATAGTCCACACCTGTGAGCAGCATCGCAAAATGTCCGCACTGCAGCATGCGTATGTCACGGATTTTCACATTCTGGCAGTTCTTGAGGGCGATGGCCTTGTTTGCCTCGGCGAAAGACCCCTTGCGAGGCTCCCCGCGGGAAAGCACCCCTGTACCGTCAATCATCCCCTTTCCTTCGATGGTGATGTTCTCAAGCCCGATACCCCAGATCAGGGAGTTCTTCCAGTGGCTGTGTCCGAAGTCCTGATATGCGTCCCACTCGTTCTCTTCCGGAAGGTCGTAGCCCTGCTGTGCGGTAGGAGCGGCAGCCTTGATCACTGCCCCTTCATCGATCCTCAGGGTAATGCCGTCCTTGAGACGGATCGAATAGCATGCGTATGTGCCCTTCGGGAAATACACGACTCCCCCGCCGTCGGTGAAGGCCGCGTCTATGGCCTCGTTCACGGCGGGAGAATCTATCTTCACGCCGTCGCCCGCCGCACCGAAATCGCGGACATTGTAGACTTTCGCCTGTGCGGCAACGCCGGCAAAGGCAAGAATAAGCAACAGTAACTTTTTCATCATATTAGCGGTTAATAATTATGCAGCGAAACTATAGTTCATCGAAATGTGAGGGATAGCAAAGCAGCTGGTAAGCGAGCACCCAGGCCATGCGCAGATGTCCAGGAGTGTTCGGATGCAGGCGGTCCGTGTCCTTGTTGCGGAAATACGGGGCCTGTTCGTCAATCACAGGATAAAGTCCGCTTATGCTGTTGAGGTCAATAACAGGCACCGCCCACACGTTTCCGAGTTCCTTCACGGCCTGTACATAGTCATCGACAAAACTGCCGCAGCCGTTGGCATACGACTCGGGAGGCTGGATGTTGCCGTCGCTGAAGCGGGCATACCCCCTGTGGATCGGCGTGAGGAAAATGATCTGCTTGTCGGGATAGTGGCTCTTGAGCCAGCGCATGGTGATGTTTGCTCTTCCCTTGAAGGTGGAGTTGTCGTACACGAGTTCGCGGTGCAGCCTCAGCACTTCCGTCGGGCCGTCCACCTCCACCTTTTCATAATTGTAGGTGTACCATTCTCCGACGGGGACGCTGTCGTTGAAGTCGTTGGTGCCGATGAACACGATGATGGCATCGACATCCTGACCGTGTTCGGCCTCAAGCTTTTCGGCCTGCCCTACAATCTGGCTCATCTGGTGGCCGCTGATGCCGTAGACGTAGGCCTCTATTCCGAGTATGTCCTTAAGATTGTTCCAGTAGACGTCATTGGTGGTTCCTATCTGCCGGGCATCGGTGATCGAATCTCCAAGAAATGCGACTTTTGCCCCGTTCCACTGACTGTCAACAAGAGGCTGCGCGATGGCTGTCTGGACAAGAATCAGCACGGCAGCGCACAACGATACGGTTTTAGTGATATGATTCATATTTGTGTCGGACTTTTTAGACCGACTACGAAATTACAAAATATCCTTAAATCTGCAGCAAAACGAACCAAATTTACAAACGGGACGCTAATTCGGAAAAAGCAATCAGCAGGCCATTGTTCGTATAAAAAGGAAATTTTTGAGTAAGTTTGCAGAAAAGATTTTGCATCATGCACACAAGAACCATAATCGCGGCAGCCACAGCCGCCATGCTGATCTTCGGCGCCAGTAGCGCGGCGCAGACGGCCACAAGCCTCTTCTGGCGGGCCGACAGCCTTCAGGTCAAGGAAATAGTATCTGAACAGGCGGTACAGTATAACTTTGTCGGACACCACGGACCGGCGGTCGAGAACTCGCATTGCGCACTTCGCATCTATTTCAACGACAGCGGAGCAATTGACGTCTACTCGAAGAGCGGGAAGCAGATGGAACTGCTGAAATACCTCTGGTACCCTACCGAAAAGCAGCAGGCGGAGGAAGGTGCCGGCTGTGACGAGTATCTTGTCGGACGCACTGTCGGGCTCGGAGGAATCGCCCTGTGGGACGGCAGCGAGGAAGTGAAGCTCAAGGCCACCAGGGGGCGCACCGCAAGAGTGGGCGAGATACGCGGAGGTTCTTTCGCCGAGATGATTGCCTACGGCGTTCCCTACAAGGACGACCTGGTCGACATATCCATACGCGTGGAGATGAAGGACAACAGCCGCGTCGCAAAGGTGATTGCCACAGAGCTCAACGGCAAGAAGGTACAGTTCCTCACCGGAGTCAACTACCAGAAGGACGAGCAGGTCGAATACGGACGCAAGTACATTGCCGTATGGGGAATACACCCCGCCGACGTGTCCCAGGACCCGAGTCCCCTCGGAGCGGGAATGTGGTTCAAGCCCGGCAAGTTCGTGATGGTCGAGCAGACTGACGACATGGTCAGGATAATCTCCAAGCCGGCCTCCGAAATCAGCACGGAAGTCGTCGCCGCCTCAATAAAGGAAGACGAGCTGAACAGCGCCGAGAAATTCTTCGCCTACATGCGGAAATAATGTTCAGGGACGAATGGCCCGTAACGGAAAAGTTGATGTCATGGCATACAGCCGGGCGTCAACTTTTCCGATTTTATTCCTATCTTTGTACGATAACACGAAATTAACCCAATACCGATATGTCATCAATCAGAACTTATCTTGCAGTTGACCTCGGAGCCACAAGCGGAAGGACAATAATCGCTTCATACGACGGCAAAAAGGTTGACATGCGTGAACTTACACGCTTCAAGCACCCCATGATTCCGCTCGGCGGACACCTTTTCTGGGATCTTCCCTACCTCTACAACGAAATCGTCAAGGCCATCACCATGACGGTAAGGGAGGGAATCAAGATCGAGTCCATCGGAATTGACTCCTGGGGCTGCGACTTCGCTTTCTTCGGCAAGGACGGAGAGCTGCTGGGACTTCCCTACTGCTACCGTGACCCTCACACCGACGGCGCAATCGAGCGCTACATGAAGATGCACGACAAGCGGGAAATCTACGAGATGACAGGCATACAGTTCATGGAGTTCAACTCCCTGTTCCAGCTTGACACGCTGCGCCACAACGGATGCACCGCACTGGAGAATGCCGACAAGATCCTGTTCATCCCCGATGCGCTGATATACATGCTGACCGGGAAGGCGATTTGCGAATACACCGTCGCCTCCACTTCGCAGCTTCTCAACCCCAACACGCGCGACCTGGACAAGAGCCTGCTCAAGAGCATAGGTCTACAGCGCGAGCAGTTCGGCGAGATGACCGAGCCCGGCACAGTGATCGGGCCCCTCACGAAGCAACTCCAGGAAGCCACAGGTCTCGGTCCCGAGGTGAACGTGGTGGCAATCGCCTCTCACGACACTGCGTCAGCCGTGGCTGCGGTTCCTGCAAAGGACCCCAACTTCGCATACCTGAGCTGCGGAACATGGTCACTGATGGGCATCGAGTCACCTCACCCCATTATTACTGACGAGAGCTACAAGCAGAATTTCACCAACGAGGGAGGAATTGACGGAACCACCCGTTTCCTCAAGAACATCTGCGGACTTTGGCTCTTCGAGCAGTGCCGCCCCGAATTCAAGAACGTTCCCGAGGACATCGTTGAACTGACCGCTCTCTGCGAGACCACAAAGTTCGCCTCGATAATCAACCCCGACGATCCTTCGTTCGCACACCCTGTCTCAATGACAAAGGCCATCGATGACTACTGCGAACGCACCGGACAGATTGCGCCGAAGACTCCAGCAGAATACATCAGGTGCATCTACAAGAGCCTTGCACACCGCTATACCGCAATCATTGAGCTGCTCAGGCAGATGTCTCCGGTGGAAATCAAGTGCCTGCACGTGATCGGAGGAGGCTCCAAGAACAAGCACCTCATGCAGTTCACGGCAGATGCCCTGCAGATGCCGGTAATATGCGGCCCCACTGAAGGAACCGCTCTCGGAAACGTGCTCATGCAGATAAAGGCCCAGGGTCTGGTACAGACTTTGCCTGAAATGCGCAAGATAGTGTCACATTCAGTAGAACTCAAGGAATATCATCCAAACAAATAACTAATTATCAACAACCAACATGAAAGAATCAGTTAACAAAGCTTATGCGATCGCCAAGGAGCGCTATGCTGAACTTGGAGTAGACACCGAGAAAGTCCTCTCCCAGATGCAGGACTTCCACCTTTCAATGCACTGCTGGCAGGCAGATGACGTAAAGGGTTTCGAAGTTCAGGCCGGTGCTCTGACCGGAGGAATCCAGTCCACCGGAAACTATCCCGGAGCCGCACGCAATATAGATGAACTTCGCGAGGACGTACTCAAGGCAAAGTCCCTGATTCCGGGAACACACCGTCTCAATCTCCATGAGATCTATGGAGACTTCAAGGGCAAGGTGGTCGACCGCAACGAGGTTACCGTAGACTATTTCAAGAGCTGGATTGACTGGGCAAAGGACAACAACACCAAGCTCGACTTCAACTCCACCTCATTCTCTCACCCCAAGAGCGGAAACCTTTCGCTCGCCAACCCCGACAAGGAGATCCGCGATTTCTGGATTGAGCACACCAAGCGCTGCCGTGACATCGCCGACGCAATGGGCAAGGCTCAGAACGACCCCTGCATAATGAACGTATGGGTTCATGACGGATGCAAGGACGTTTCCGTCAACCATATGCTTTACCGTACCCTCCTCAAGGAGTCTCTCGACGAGATTTTCGCGGAGCGCAAGGACTACATGAAGGACTGCATCGAAGGCAAGGTATTCGGAATCGGTCTTGAAAGCTTCACCGTCGGTTCTCACGACTTCTACACCGCCTACGCAGCCAAGAACAACAAGATCCTGACCATCGACACCGGCCACTATCATCCTACCGAAATCCCCGGCGACAAGGTCAGCGCGCTGCTCAACTTCGTTCCTGAACTCATGCTTCACGTCAGCCGCCCCGTACGCTGGGACTCAGACCACGTCACCATAATGGACGACAACACCCAGGATCTTTTCAGCGAGATCGTCCGCGCCAACGCACTCGACAGGGTTCACTGCGGACTTGACTTCTTCGACGGGTCAATCAACAGGATCGGCGCATACGTGATCGGAAGCCGCTCAGCCCAGAAGTGCATGATCAAGGCACTGCTCGAACCCAAGGAACTGATCAGCAAGTACGAGCTCGAGGGAAGGACATTCGAAGTTCTCCAGCTCATCGAGGAAGGCAAGACGATGCCTTGGAACGCGGTTTACGACGAGTTCTGCGTAAGGAACAACGTTCCCGTCGGAAACGAGGTGATCGGAGTCATCGAGCAGTACGAGAAAGACGTAACCTCCAAGAGATAATTAGCCCATGCAGTCTTCAATTTTTCTGGGATTGCTTATCATTGCGGTCGGCGCGTTCTGCCAGTCGAGCAGTTACGTGCCGATCAACAAGATAAAGAAGTGGAGCTGGGAGAGCTACTGGCTGATCCAGGGCGTATTCGCATGGCTCGTCTTCCCTCTGCTGGGAGCTCTGCTGGCCGTTCCTTCAGGACACAGCCTCTTTGAGATTTATGCCCAGTATCCGAAGGAAAGCCTCCTGACCATGGTATTCGGTGTCCTCTGGGGCATCGGAGGCCTGACATTCGGCCTCTCCATGAGATACCTGGGAGTCGCGCTCGGACAGAGCATCGCCCTCGGAACATGCGCAGGACTCGGTGCCATCCTCGGTCCCCTCTTCACGGGCCAGGCTGACACTCTGACCTCTGCCGTATGGATCGGTGTGGTAGTGACTCTTGTCGGAATAGCCATCATCGGAATTGCGGGCGGAATGAAGTCCGCCTCCCTGCCGGAGGAAGAGAAGAAGAAGGCCGTCAAGGACTTCAACTTCGGAAAGGGCATGATCATTGCCCTTCTCTGCGGGTTCATGAGCGCATGTTTCAACATCGGACTCAATTTCGGTGCGCCGATACGCTGGGCCGAGACCAAGGAGATCTTTGCCACACTTCCTGCCACTTTCCTGGTGACCATAGGCGGATTCATCACCAACGCCGCCTACTGCCTCTACCAGAATTCGAAGAACAAGACCTTCTCCGACTACAGGCAGGGTTCGCTTTGGGGCAACAACATCATTTTCTGCGCCCTCGCAGGACTTCTGTGGTACAGCCAGTTCTTCGGGCTCAGCCTCGGAAAGGGATTCCTCACCGACTTCCCTGTCCTGATTACCTTCAGCTGGTGCATCCTGATGGCCCTGAACGTGACATTCTCAAACGTATGGGGAATCATCCTCAAGGAATGGAAGGGCTGCTCAAGGAAGACCATCACGGTCCTTGTGGGAGGATTGGCAGTGCTGATATTCAGCACTTTCCTTCCTCAGCTCCTGTAATCGTCCCTACACGTTGCATCATAAAGGCTGCCGCAAGGTTTGCGGCAGCCTTTCTTGTTTTCAGCCGTTACCTGCTTGTAAAAATATTTTATAATTATTTGTTTATATGAAAAATATTTTTACTAAATTTATGGTGGACAGTAAAAATATTGGCTTATGAAAAGATATATTCTGACATTCATTGCTGTCCTGTCCGCTATTCAGGTCGGCGAAGCCCAAGAGATATGCTACACCAGAGCTCAGGTTGACAGCATTATCGCAAGTGCCAGGCCCACCTACGAAGCACCGGCAATCGACAGCGTAATACTTGACGGCACAGTCGAAGAAGTCGCCGCAGAACTGAAGGAAAAGGGTTGGAGAAACCCCTTCTCGAGATTCCCGGAAGAAGAACTGGAGAAAGCAGGCTTTCACAAAAGGACCAGGTACCTGAAGGGAGTATGGCTCGAAGGCATTTTCATGGGAAGAAAGGCAAATCTTATTCTTTATCCTATCTCCGTCGAAAACAGGGATATAGCTTATGCCTCAATATCCGTCACAATGCACGGAAACAATCTTGCGAAGTTCATCGAAAAGGAAGTCATGCCTGTTGTACACAAATATGCCGAAAAATACGGCGAATACAGGATAACGGACATTGACAGCCGATACGAGAACTCTGACAGAAGCACAACAAGACAGGATTACGGCAACGACAGACATATTATAACGTTTGCGTTCGAGGATCCGGAAATCCTGCTTAGGGCACAGACGGACTGCAACGGCAGGTTCAGCATCGTCATTCAGTACATAAACACGCTGAATCTCGCGACCCAGCTGCTTGACAGCCCGGTCAACTACCACTGCCCACCGCCTCCGCCGCACAATCACCGGCACAGGAGCCACTGACGGAAAGAGGAATTGAAAAAAGGAGACCGGCGCATCACGCGTTCCGGTCTCCGGATTAATATGGAAGTTCAAAAATGTTCAGCAGAACTGTCAAGGAAGAGGCTTGAGGCCTTCCCAGCGCACATCCCATGTCCCGTCCTTGGGGAAACCGGGATTCCTGACCTCACAGCCGTCCCACCCGGCACACATGAGCGCAACTGCAGTCAAGAGTCCCCCGTTTCCGGGAAGATAGCAGCGCAGCCGGCTGTCCTGGTAGTTGTGGCCGTTCGGAAGATAAGTGTTGGTTCTCTGGTCCATCAGCAGGGCGTTGATCGCTTTCTCAGGTTCCCCTACCCGCACCGCATTCATGCAGGTGGTGGGGAAATCCCAGCCCCAGGTCTTGTCCCAGTTCCAGTTGTCATAAACCCAGTCGAAGGTGTTCTTCATGATTTCAGGATCCGACTGCGGAGTCTGGGGCAACACGCCCACGGCTGCGAGAACAGCCATATGGTCCGAATACATCCTGATGTCGGAATACGTGTCCGGCTCGCTTTCGGCAGCCAGGTAGAGGCTGTCGCGGGAGGCTAGAGGCGAGAGTTTCGCTATTATCTCGTCCCACTCCGGGTCACGCTCAAGCCCTTTGCGTTCCCGCCACTGCTGCGCGGTGGAAAGGCCGAAATGCCAGTAGGACAGCTCATAAGGAGGATTTACCGTCTTGTCGGCCTTCAGGGTCTCCTGCGCTGCTATGCAGCCCTTCAGTATATATCTGTCGCGGGGCTCGTCGTAGGTCACGAAATCGGCCATGAATTCTGCAGTCTCCTGGATGAGATCAAAATACTCATCGATGATTTCCTGCGAAGGGTTTGCCCTGTACAGGAGCTCCGCAAGATAGATCAGATGGGGCTGCTGCCAGATCAGGAAAGACCCAACGTTGGAAGGGGCCTCCCGGCCGGACGGATCTGTCATCTTCATCCATCGTACACCCTTGAATCCCTGGCGTTCGGCTATCTCCCTGGCCACAGGCTCAACCTTTCCGTACCACGGCAGTGTGCGGGCGAGAAGGTCTTCATGTCCCCAAAGTGCAAAATGAGCCTGATGCCACCATATCATTTCCATATGATGCTTGCCGAACCAGGAGTTGTAGGTGAGTCCTGTCTCCTGCGGAGGCACGTCGCCACAGCACTGGATGGCCAGCAGGTACTGGCTGAGCACCACCCTGCGCTCAAGTTCTGAAGCCCTTGGGTCCGTGCAGCGGCTGAAATCCACAACGCCGCCTTTCTTCCAGAAGCTCTGCCACCAGGCAGACGACCTGGAAGCGGACGCCGCTGCGTCGTCGGCCGTCGCCAAGGACGGCTTTTCCTCACAATATTCAGCGGTAAAGCTCCAGTCATCCTCAGCAGGCGACAGGAGGATCTTGTTCCTTCCGGTCTGGGCAACCGAAGCATTCCGGAATGATATCTTCACATAATACACCGTGGCATCGATGATCCGCTTGAACAGAATCACTTCGTCGCCGGATGGAAGGACAGGACCTGAACTGTCTCCGTCAAACACGGTGCTGTGCAGATCGTCCCTGGTCCAGTCGCAGGCATCATCCGAATGCTGCCCGGTCGGATATGGGAAGCGAAAGGCAACGGGAATTCGGCTCTTGGACGAGATGCTGACGGCAACCATGTCCTTTTCCGGATCACAAGAGGTCCGGACCGAAACCGGAACGCCCTCAACAGTGAAAGATGAACAGATCACCCCGTTCCACATGTCCAGGGTCTGGTCGATGTCAGCTATCCCGGAAGGTTCGAGACCGTCGAAACCTATGGTGCCGAGATGCAGCCTGTGAGGATTCACCCGATACCAGTCGGAAGCGGCCTTTCCCCTGCCCTCCTTCAGCTGGCAGGCATACAGTTCCTCATGCCCGCGGCCGAAATCATAGGCCTTGAGGGTTTCCTCGAAGCGCAGGCTGTCAGGGTTGGCGAAAGAATGCCATCCCCACTGGGACATGGTGCCGAGAGGCACTCCTCCGGAATAGAGTTCCGGGAATGTCTGCAGGCCGGTCACATCGACGGTGAATGCGAATCTGCCGTTTCCGACCGAAAGCGACGAAAGCGTGTCGATCGCCGTCACATGAGGGTTGTTGCGCTCAACAAGCGCAAACCTGTCGATGCCGTCACTGCAGGAGACGGAGGCAATTGCCATCGCCGCGATGAATAATGTCCTTTTAATCATGATTGTCTGCTTTTGCTGCTGATTCCTCAAGTCCCTTGTGCCAGAACCTGCTTGTGATGTCTTTCCCGTGATAGTAAAGGCGCTGGTTGGTCGTCGGGGAATTGAGAGGTCCGAGTTCAGAGACATAGGGACCCACCTTCACAAAATCAAATGCATCGTAAATGTCCTGCTCGACTTCCTTCCTTCCGGAATACAGGGCCAGCTCGAGTCGCGGGAATCTTTCCCTGAGATGCGCGGCAAGGGACAGCAGAGCTTCGCGGTCGTTGCCCTCGCCAAGCAGCAGGAAACAGTTGATTCCGAAATTCTCATCCACCAGGCGGTCAGCGGCCTGATGCGTAAGTTCCTTTCCTATGTCAAGCCTGAGAAAAGACGAGTGACATCCCGGACAGGCCCCCTGGCAGTTCGGGATTTCGACGGCCAGGGACACTCTGTCAGGTATTTCCTCGAGCACGACGTCGGTCAGCTCCGGGACGTACTTTATCATATCCTCACGTCCTTCTTGGCGTAGTAGCGGTGCTCAGCCTCCACCTGGCGCGGCTCGGCAAACGATGACACCCTCTTGAGGTATCCGATCACGCGGGTAAGGTAGTCAATGTTCTTGCTTCCGCACTTGGGGCACACAGTCAAAGTATCCTTGCTTATGTAACCGCATTCGTTGCATACGGTATTGCGTATGTTGAATGTGAAATAGTTGGTTCCGTAATGGGCGGCCACATTCAGCAGCTGGCGGTACTGCTCTTTCGAAAGGTGCTCCTGAAGATTCATGTGAAGGGCAGAACCTCCATCGAGATACTTGACGTAGCTTTCGCCGTGAAGCTTGAACTTGTCGATCACGGACACGTTCACGTCCTCAGGATTGTAGAAGTAGGAACTATAGAGATTATGCTTGGCTGAAACGAAGTATCCGTCCTTCTTGTCCCACTTGTAGTTCTTGGCGGCGAGATTCTCGGCGGGCACGAATTCGGTGTTGAACATCGCCTCGGGAGTACGGTCCTTCCTGTTGCAGATGTTGATGGTCTCAAGGATGCTGTTGACGAACTCGTTGTACTCCGCGTTCGGGCTGATTTCAAGCCCCAGGAATTCGGCAGCCTCGGTGAGTCCGTTCACGCCGACCGTCAGATACTGCTTCTTCATGTCGATGAATCCGGCATTGTAGACATCAAGCATGTCAGCCTTGTAGAAGTCCTTGATGATC
This sequence comes from uncultured Bacteroidales bacterium, assembly GCA_902491795.1. Classification (GTDB taxonomy): domain Bacteria; phylum Bacteroidota; class Bacteroidia; order Bacteroidales; family UBA932; genus Cryptobacteroides. Next base: position 13,566 of record CABUIX010000050.1, read on the forward strand.
TCGTTGAAGGCCATCTGATATTTGTGGACCCTCTCTGTCATGTCTGCAAGGTCCTTGCAGATATAATTGCGGTAAAGATCCTCCTTGTCATAGAAATGGGCCCTGGGGTCAAGTGGCTTTCCCGCAGGAAGGGTAACACCTCTGCGCTCATTGAAATATCTGCGGACGGAATCCTGGATAAGGCGGTTGAGGTTGATCGTCATGACGGACTTGGATCCTGTCGCGACCGAAGCGGTACCCATGGAGTACTGGTGCGTGGTGTGGTTGTGCTCAGAATCCTCCCTGTCCTCTAGGTCCGTGAGACTGTTGCGCAGGCGGCAGCAGCTTGACAAAGAGTCTGGGCTGTTGGAGATGTAGCAGAAGAAACTGTGACCCTTTGACCACATTTCAGCCGTGAAGTCGGCGTAGTCCTTGTCAAGATAGTCATCTCCGCCGTCGGTAAGCAGGGCCATTGTCTCGACCGGGAAGGTCAGGATGTAGTGGTTTCTCTCCTCGTTGAACCAGTTCATGAAATGCTTCTGAAGCCAGTCAAGAGTCTCCCACTTGGGTGCGCTTCCGTCGGGGAAGCGAAAATCTCCGAACACTCCCTTGAAGTAGTTCTTGTCAAAATAGCTTATGTTCCAGAACACGGTCTGGTATCCCCTGTTGCCGGCAGGCATGTTCATGGAATGCACAACCTGCTGGAAGTAGTTGTCAATAACCTTCAGAAGAGTGCGCTGCTTGGCATTGAGCTCCACCACCTCGTCCAGGCGGCTCAGATAGTCGTCGCCATAGTCCTTGCGGATGAAATAGTCAAGGTACATCAGGAACTCGGGGGTGGCCACGGCTCCCATGAACTGCGATGATATCGAATATACAAGGTTTATGAACTCGCCGCAGAAGGACTTCAGGTCAGTGGGAGCGATGGAGACGCCTCCGAGTTCCTTGAGTCCGCTCACCAGGAAAGGATACATCGTGATCGCCACGCAGTACGGGAAGCCAGGTGTTCCGCTCTCGTCATGCTTGTACAGCACATGAGAGTTCAGGTCGGCGATGTACTGGTCTGCAAGAGAACGGTCATACATCGTCTTGATCTTGTCGCACATGATGTAGCGGTTCTGCTTGATGTTGTTTTCCTTATAAAGCTCGTTTCCGAGTGTCACGATGTTCTTGCGGGTGACATTGGCGTTCGAGTCGAACTTTGATCCGGTAGCGGCGTTGGATGCCGCAATGTAGTCCTTTATGAAGTCTCTCTTCTTCCTGAGGTCAATTCCGGCATCAAAGGTCGCAATATAGGCATGCGCGACCTTCTTGTTGATCGACATCAGCGACTCCTCCACCTGTCGGCGGATCTCGGCACTGGTAATGCCTTCATAAATGTAGAGATTGTTGATGATTGACACGACTATTGCATCGTCACAATATTCGTTGGCAGTTTTGTAGGCCTGATGTATGCCCCTGGCGAGTTTCGCCTTGTCGTACTCTTCTATTGAGCCGTTTGTTTTACGAACGTCCATAGTTATTTAGCTTGTTGTCAGTCAGTTAATATGCTCATCCGCCCTAAAATCGTTTAGAAATATTCTAAAATAGAGCGCAAAGCATCACAAAGATAAGGATAAATTGGACAAGCAGGAGAGATATAAACAATGGCAGTTTTGAAAGTTTTCAACAAAGTTATCCACATCGCGCGCCAGGCAGGCTGTGGGGCATATTTTTGAAAGAAAGAGTCTGCAGATTCAAATTGTGTTAGTAAATTTGCAGCCCCGATGACAGGAACGAAAGACATACTGCTCGGAAAACTCAGGGCAGGGGCCGAAATGAGCGGCGGTGAGCAGTTCAGGCTTACCCTGCTGCTGGCATTTCCTTCGATAATGGCACAGCTGTCAATGTGCCTGATGAGCTACATAGACGCATCGATGGTAGGCAGGCTGGGTTCGGCACAGGCTGCGGCAATAGGGCTCGTCAGCACTTCCACCTGGATACTCGGCAGCTTCTGCTATGCAAACAGTTCGGGGTTCAGCGTGCAGATTGCCCACCGCTGCGGTGCCAGGGACTTCAAGGGCGCCGCGGGCATATTCCGCCAGGGACT
>CABUIX010000051.1 GCA_902491795.1 uncultured Bacteroidales bacterium
TAAGCCAGGGAATCAACTTTGCGAAAAAACAGGGAGAGGGATATTGCATATTACAATCGTCAGACCTGTCGCAGCAACATGCCCTGGAGGGCCGTGGGAGGCCGGTCGGTACGACAGGTGAATTGCAGGAACTATTCTGCCATTGTTTTCGCCAGTCGCAAGTGCCGTTGTCACCTGTCATCGTTTTCACCGTTTAGCCATGCCATCGTTTCAGCCGTCTCGCTGCTGGCCGCAGGTGCCTCTCGTCAGGCGTTTGACTGGGGAAGAGCCTGCCTCGCGGCACCTGCGGCGGGCTTGCTGAAGCAGGGCAACAGGCCCTTGTCAGGCATTTGATTTGGGAAGAGCCTGCCTCGCGGCACCGCGGCCGGCTCGCTGAGGCAGGGCAACAGGCCGCCCGTCCGGCGTTGGGTTCGTGAAGAGCCTGCCTCGCGGCACTGAGGCCGGCTTGCTGAGGCAGGGTAACGGGCCGCTTGGCAGGCGGTGGATTCGGTAGGTGCCTTGCTTGCGATGTCGCGGCCCGGCTTGCTGCAGTAAGGTTTGTGAACTATGACGATGGCGGAGCAATATCGATATAGATAGTGTGTGGGCGCGTGCTGTCCTGGATACCACGGAATGGTTGCAGATTGTATATGGACTGGAGAGAGGGAGGTGGTGAGGTTATTGTTGCGGGGAATGTAAAAAAATGCAGCAGGGGCAGATGCCTCACAATCGGCTCTGCCCCTGCTGTGAAAAAGTCAGTCAGGGCTGTTTTTTATTGGCCTATCTCTTTCATCGGCGTGATTGTCACAGGGCCGAGAAGTCCGGAGTCGACGGTGTCCCAGCCGGCTGCGGTGAAATACCCGTCGGAGCCTCTGTCTTCAGGCAGTCTTGCCTGGATGTTGGCGTTGTAGAAGATCTTCCAGGGGAGTCCGTTCTTGTCCATGTAGGCGATGCGGTTTTCCATCGAATTTGACACTTTTACTGTGAGTGTCCCTCCGTCAGCAGCCTGTGCCTGGGTGAGCATTACTGTGAATGGCTTCTTGAAGACGGTGCCGAGGCATTCTCCGTCGAGCCATACTGATGCGCTTTCCCTGACATCTCCAAGGTCAAGTTGCCATGCGGCTGCACTGTCGCTGACGGCCGGGAGGGTGATGCTGTACTCGGCTGTTCCGCAGAAGATTGTAGCGTCCTTTCCGTAGGCAGTCCATGATCCGAGTTTGTTTACGGTTCTTGCAGCAGGCAGTTCAGGGCCGCCCTTGGTGAATACGATTGACCAGGTCCCGTTGATTGCCTGCGGCTGTCCGGCCTCGGTGTAGAAGCGGTATTCTTCTCCGCTGTAGTTTCCGGCAAAGGTTTCAAGCAGCAGGGACTCATCCGGGAGGAGCTTCATGAAGACTTCCTTCTTGCCATTGCCTGCGTCGCGGGTCTTGCCGTATCCGAATTTTCCGGTCATCGGATTGTATATCGCGATGCTTCCGCATACGGCATCAACCGGTATCCATCCTTCTATGGTGTCGTTGCCGGGATTCTTGACGAAGTAGTATTTGCCTCCGTCATCCTTGATTCGGCTGATGCACTGAAGTCCGCTGTCATACATGGTTTCGCGGTTGATTCCAGCTGCCTCAAGCATGGCATCGAGATCATCGGACAGCAGGAAACGGCCTTTTCCGCAGTCGGCAACGCTGATTCCGTTCTGTTCGCTGAACTTGAGCGATGCCTTGAGACTTTCGAGCCTGCTGCGGTTTCCTTTGAGGTCCGCAAGGCCGGGAACGTCCTCCGGCAAAGCATTTTCCACCATTACGGTGGCACCCTTGCGGGCGAGTTCAACCAGTCTTTCGAAGGTGCCTGCGAGCATGAGTCCGCATTTGGGGATGATGACGGCAGAGTAGCTGCTGCCTTCAGCGGTGACAATCTTTCCGTCCTTCACGTCAACCTTGTCACTGAGCATCATGTCGGTGATGTAGTCCCATGTGTAGCCTTTGTCGTAGAGATAGGAGGCGGATTCTCCTATTGCGCTCTGTGCCGGCGTGTTCTGGTTCATGTGGAACAGCAGTGATCCGCGTGCGGGCTGCGAGAGAAGATCTGTTGCATCGAAGAAGAGCAGGATGTCGTTGTCCGGCTTTCCGGCCTGCAGGAAAGACTGGCAGCGCGCCACGTATGTGTTGAACGCGGCAAAGTCAGTCCAGAAGCTGTTGCTCGGCTGGAAGTGTACTGCAGCATAGAAAAGCCAGCCCGGCCAGGGTGCGTCGTTGGGGGACATGCAGGTTCCGTGATAGAAGATGTGGTTGACTCCGGAAAGCAGGTATGTGTCAACCGAAGTCTTGACATCTCCGAGGTTTGAGCGGAAATGCTCGTTGAGCCAGGTGGCCGACTCGGAAGATGTAAGCGGCTTGTCGCATACGTGGGCAGCGGATGAAGCGGTTTTCATGCCGATAATGCTGCGGCCTTCAGTCTCTGGAACATCACTGACAGAGTACAGGTCAAGGATGTTTGCTGGTGATCCGTGTGCCTGGTTGCGTATGCCCTTGCCCTGTTTTGCTGCCCATTCCTGCCACATGGCGGAATATTTCTCAAGCAGAAGTTCACCCAGGGTCGTCCTGTAGTCGAAAAGGACCCTGTTGGCCAGGTCTTTGTCCTCGCCCTTGCCGAGCAGGTCCAGCATGTACGGCCTGAGGTCATAGCCGCGGCGGCTGCTGAATTCCGTGAAGAAGTTCTCGGTCCAGTCGGAGTCTCCGACGGCATCGTCAACTTCGTATGAGTCATTGAAATAGTAGCGGATGCCGCTTACGTCGTATCCTTTGAAGGCTTCATCGAACTTTGCGAGGTATCTGGTGATCGCGTCTCCTGAGAAATGGTCTATCACGTCACCTTCTCCGCCGGGACCGGCTCGTTCGACAAGTTTGCCGTGCCATCCGAGGAACATCGCGCATATCGTCCAGTCGCCTTCAGGTGCTGTCCAGCTGAGGCTCCCGTCCTCGGCCACCTTGGCCGTGAGGTCCTCGTATTTGCCGTCAGGGCCATATGCCGCCACGGCAATCACAGGAAGCGGGAGGGGATAGCGCACCTGCTCGAAAGCATATTGCTGCAGGCTGTCATTTGCTGCTATCGGATACTTGAGTTGTGATATGTCTGCTTTCTTGCCGAGGCTGCGGACCATCGGCCACTCGATGTATTCAATCTTGTCGGTGAATTCCTCGCCTCCGGCAAGCTTCCATGTCCTCGTGGCGAGATATCGGCACGCGTAGTCGGGGGTTACCCATGGGCCTCCGAAAGGCCATCCTGAAGCATTCGCAAGGTCGATTCCGAGTCCGAGTTTGCCGGCTTCCTTGAGAGTATATTCAAAGAGTTCCATCCACTCGGGCGAGAGGTATTCGAGATATTTGTCCTCGTAGCCTTTGGCTCCGTAAATGGTCGTGACCTCCAGTCCGCCGAGTCCTGCTTCGGAATACCTGACAAGCATGGTGTCAATGTCTGACTTGCCGACGGCGCTTGCCGGCCACCACCAGCGTGTCCATGGTTTGTTCTGGGCCGTGATTTCAGGCCATCCGAGTGTGCCCGTCTCCGGGACGGACGCGCCGTTGCCTCCAGAGCAGGAAGCAAGCAATAACGCCGCCCCGACTGCAAGCACTAGCTTGAAGTTCAATGTGGTTCTTGTCATAAATCTTGATTATTAGCGGTATATAAAATTACTTTTTCCTTTCCTCTCTAAGTGCCATCGCAGCCTTGACAAATTCCCTGAAGATGGGCTGGGGGTGCTCCGGCGTGCTCTTGAATTCGGGGTGGAACTGCACTCCGATGAAGAAACGGTGGGAGGGAATCTCCATGACTTCGACAAGACCAGTCTGAGGATTGCGTCCTGAGGCGACCATTCCGGCCTTTTCGAAATCGGGCAGGAAGTCCGAATTGAATTCGTAGCGGTGTCTGTGGCGTTCGGAAATCAGTCCGGTGCCGTAGATGTCGTATATCCTTGAGCCTTTCTTGAGCTCGCACTCGTAGGCTCCGAGTCTCATGGTGCCTCCCTTGATGGTGGTTGACTTCTGGTCTTCCATGAGGTCTATGACGGGGTGCTCAGTCTTGGTAGTCACTTCGGTCGTGCAGGCGTCATCCCATCCGAGCACGTGCCTTGCGAACTCGACAACGCTCATCTGCATTCCGAGGCAGATTCCAAAGAACGGCACGTTGTTCTCGCGTGCATACTTGATGGCGGAGATTTTTCCTTCGAGGCCTCTTTCCCCGAATCCGGGGGCCACGAGGATTCCGTCGGCCTTTGCAAGCACTTCGGCGGCGTTCTCGTCATTGATGTGCTCACTGTGGACCGTGTGCACGTTGACCTTGCATTCGTTTGCGGCTCCTGCATGCACGAAAGATTCGAGAATTGACTTATAGGCGTCCTGAAGCTCCACATATTTGCCAACCAGGGCGATGTCAACCTCGGACTTGGGGTTCTGCAGCTTCTTGAGGAAGCCGTTCCATGCCTTCATGTCGGGCTGTGCGAAGTTGTCTATCTGGAGATGACGGACAACCAGCTCGTCAAGATGCTCCTCGTGCATGTTGAGAGGCACCTGGTAGATGCTCCACGCGTCGATTGACTGGATCACGTGTCCGGGCTTGACATTGCCGAACATTGCAATCTTCTTGCGGATTTCCGGTGTCAGCGGGTGCTCGGTACGGCACACGATGATGTCGGGCTGGACTCCTGACTGCTGCAGCATCTGCACTGAGTGCTGCGTGGGCTTGGTCTTGAGCTCCTTTGCCGCATTGAGGTAGGGAACAAGGGTGAGGTGGATTGACATGCAGTCCTCTTCGGGAAGTTCCCACTGGAGCTGGCGCACGGCCTCGACGAAGGGCTGTGATTCCATGTCTCCGATCGTCCCGCCGATCTCGGTTATCACTATGTCGTATTTGCCGGATTTGCCGAGCAGCATCATCCTGCGCTTGATTTCGTCGGTGATGTGGGGAATGATCTGCACTGTCTTGCCGAGGTAGGCTCCTTCGCGCTCCTTGGTTATGACCGTGTAGTATATCTTGCCGGTCGTTACATTGTTGGCCTTGGAGGTATGGACTCCGAGGAAACGCTCGTAGTGGCCCAGGTCAAGGTCTGTTTCGGCTCCGTCTTCGGTCACGTAGCATTCTCCGTGCTCATAGGGATTGAGCGTTCCGGGATCTACGTTTATGTAGGGGTCAAATTTTTGGATAGTGACGCTCAGGCCTCTTGCCTGAAGGAGTTTTGCGAGAGATGCGGCAATGATGCCTTTGCCCAGTGATGAGGCAACTCCGCCCGTGACGAAAATATACTTTGTGTCCATAACGGGATGCAAAGATAATAATAAAAGTTCGTAACTTCGCGCCTATGGAAACGAAAAGGATGTTTTTGGGCATGATGCTGGCGGGAGCCATTTGTGTGCTTGCCGGAACGGGTTGCTCAGCCAAGATAAAGGAATACGGAATAGAGGTCGTGGGTGAGTACGAGCATGACAGGTCGGCATATACCCAAGGACTGTTTTTCGATGGCGGGCAGCTGTACGAGAGTACCGGACAGTACGGGGAATCCAGCATCCGCATCGTGGATCTCGGGACCGGGAAGGTTCTGCACCGCCTCGATTTCGGCAACAAGTATTTTGCCGAAGGGTCCGTCGTGCTGGACGGCAAACTTTATGTCCTGACGTGGACCAACCGGGTGGCGTATGTCTATGATGCCGCCACACTGGAGTATGAAGGAGCCTATTCCTATCCTCGTGACGGCTGGGGACTGACCACCGACGGCAAGTCGCTGATTGCTTCTGACGGCTCGTCAAGACTGTATTTTCTCACGCCGGAGTTCCGTCTGGAGCGCAGCCTGAATGTCAGGATGGACGGGCGCCCGCTCCGGAATCTCAACGAGCTCGAGTGGATTGACGGAAAAATCTGGGCGAACGTCTACCTTACCGACATGATAGTGGTCATCAATCCCGACGACGGGAACGTGGAGGCGTCAATCGACTGCTCCGGGCTTCTGCCGCGCGAACTCAGGAAACCCGACACCGATGTGCTCAACGGTATCGCGATGGATCCCGATACCGGGAAGATTTATCTTACCGGCAAATATTGGCCGCGGCTCTATGAGGTCAGGCTGAAGGAAATCAAGCGGTAAGACTGCATGACTGCCCTGGGATCCCCGGGGCAGTTTTTTGTTTTGCTTTCATCCGACTGCCAAAATACCAACATCTTGCGATTGACGGCAAAGGTGTTAATGGGGAAATTTGCAGCCGGAAAACACAAAAAACTTGGAATCATGAAAGCAAAACTTCTTTTGACTCTTGCAGTGGCCGCGTCAGGAATGGCGGCTGTTGCGTGCAACAAGGCGGGAACTTCTGTCGACATTGCGGCGGAGGTGGCGGGATCGTATACCGGGACGACATCCGCTTCGTTCCAGTACAGCCCGGATCCGATGGTGACCGAAAACGAGACGTTTGTCTTGACCGCGGCCGGTGATGGCGCCGTTGACGTCAGCTTCGAATCGGCGACCTGGGGATCGTTCTCCTTCGACGGGGTTTCAGTGACAGGCTCGGATCCTTATACCCTGAAAGGGGAAGGCACGACCCTGATGGGCATGGGCGATGAGAAGAGCGAGTACAAGGCGACCTTCGAAGGAACTGTCGGCAAGCAGGCCGGCACCGCGGACTTTCTGATCACCGTGCCTGCCGTAATGGGAGGTCTGACCATAGAATTCTCGCTCGCGGAATAGATGAAGCGCTTTTTTCTCATGACTCTTGTGGCGCTGCTGCCGTCCTGCAACGGGATTTTCCACGGAATCTACGATTCAGATGACGAGAAGACGTATTCGCGATTCGGCTTTGTGGAATATGACCCGTCCCGGAATTCAGGAACCGTCTACATTGATGCGACTGACTACACGCAATGGGTATATCTGGATTTTCACGGCAGGACGGCAACGGCGGCAGGGATGGAGGCGGAAGATGCTCCGGCAGATTGGGACATCGCGGTTCACAGATATGACGTGAAGACCAACGGGGCATCAGCGCTTGAGACCGGAATCACCGGACTGGAAATCTTCGTCTCTTCCGGAGAAATGCCTCAAGGAGATTATGTCGAAGACGTGTGGACCACCGACAGGATCATCGTCGACATGTCCGGAATGATGGACGGGAACATCGGATACAGTGAAAGCTGGTACAACAGTGAAATATCGAAATGGATTGATGTTGACACCGGCACCATGCCTCCGGTCTATTCAATGTCCCGGAAAGTGTATGCCGTAAAGCTTTCGGACGGAACCAACCTGGCCCTGAAGCTTTCGAATTACATGGATGCGTCGGGCGTAAAGGGCTACATGACCATCGAGTATGTCTATCCTTTGGAATTCTGAAATCATGAGTAGAATGGTATTGTTGGCCTGCGCCGCGTTGTTGGGAACGCTTCAGCTTAATGCCGGCATTGTCGTGAGGGGAACCGTTACGGATGAGAACGGCCAGGCTGTTCCCGGTGCAGCTGTGGCAGTCAGCGGCATGCCGGGAACAGGTGCTGCCACAGCTCTTGACGGAAGCTACAGCTTCGAATTGCAGGGGACTGCTCCGGAACGTCTGGTTCTGGAGGTGTCGGCGATCGGCTACCAGACCCAGCACCGCCGCATCAAGGATCCCGGGGCGGTTTGCGCCGAAGATTTCACGTTGGCGGAATCGCAGGAATTGCTGGAAACCGTGGTCGTCACCGCGACCCGTACTCCAAAGCTGCTCAAGGACGTTCCTATAATCACAAGAGTGATATCTGCCGAGGAAATAGCGCGTGTCGATGCCGTGCACATCGGGGAACTTCTGGAGGCTGAACTTCCCGGACTGGAATTTTCCTGGTCGATGGACCAGCAGGTTTCGCTCAATATGCAGGGGTTCGGGGGAAATTCCGTTCTTTTCCTGGTCGACGGCGAGCGCATGGCAGGTGAGACTCTCGACAACATAGACTACAACCGGCTGAATCTGGACAACGTGGAACGGGTGGAGATAGTCAAGGGGGCGGCTTCGTCCCTTTACGGATCAAATGCCGTGGGCGGCGTGGTCAACATCATAACGAGAGAACCTTCCGAGCCGTGGTCCGTGTCCGTGAACTCGCGCTACAGCACCCTTAACGAGAAAGTCGGTTCTGTCTCCGCCGGGTTCAAGGCAGGAAAGCTTTCAGGAATCACAAATTTCCAATACGTGCAAAGCGATTCCATATCCCTCAAGAACGAAGGAGATTATTCAAAGGTCTACGGCAGCTGGAACTATAACGTCAAGCAGCAGCTCATTTACAGGCCGATCTCAAAACTCAAGCTTACAGGCAAGGCAGGCTATTATTTCCGCCAGCGTGATGCGTCGGAAGACGTGAAGGACAATTACCGCGACTTCAGCGGTTCGCTCAGGGCGGAATACCAGGTGGGCGATTCCGGCAACCTCACCATGAGCTACGTCTTTGACCAGTATGACAAAAGCAATTTCATCATGGCAAGCAGGAAAGACGTGCGCGAATACAGCAACGTGCAGCATAATGTACGTGCCCTGTATACACATGATATGGGCAGTGCCGGGAACATTGTGCTTGGAGGGGACTTCATGCGTGACTGGCTGATGTCATACCAGTTCGACGACGGCGACAAGACCCAGTATACCGGAGATCTGTTCGCCCAGCTGGACTGGAGCCCCGACGAGAGGCTGAATTTCGTGAGCGGACTGCGCTTCGACTGGTTTTCCGATCAGGGCCTGTTCCATGCCTCGCCCAAGCTCGGAATAATGTACAGGCTCGGTCCCGCCTCGCTGCGCGCTTCGTATGCAGGCGGCTTCCGTGCTCCCACCCTGAAGGAGATGTACATGAGCTTCAACATGGCCAACATCTTCATGATATACGGAAATCCTGACCTTGAGGCGGAAGAGAGCCACAACTTCTCATTGTCGGCAGAGTACTTGTCGCGCAGATACAACTTTACCGTATCGGGATACTGGAACCTGGTGGACAACAGGATAACGACGGCATGGAGCGAGGCGCTGAAGGGACAGGTCTATACGAACATGGCGCCTCTGCAGGTGGCAGGCGTGGATCTGAATTTCTCGGCAGCCTACGACTTCGGCCTCAAATACCGGGTTTCCTATACATTCACGCATGAGCACATTGAAAAAGGGCAGCCGTTGACCTCATCGACGAGACCGCACAGTGCGACCGTGAAGATCGAGTACGGCAAGGACTGGCGCACCTACGGATTCGACATTGCACTGACAGGAAGGCTGATGTCGGCTGTCACGACCGATGTGTATACCTCGCTGACGGACTATACCCAGACCGAGGAACAGACTTATCCCGGCTACACCATGTGGAAGCTCTCCATTGTCCAGAGGATATGGCACGGCATAAAGCTGAATCTTATTGTCGACAACCTCTTCAATTACATTCCGGACTATTACTACAGCAATTCTCCGGCGACGATCGGTACAACCTTGTCTGCCGGTCTGTCGCTCGATATTCACGAAATATTCAACAACAGATAATCCAGAGATGAAAAATCGTTCAAGAACTTTGGGCATCATTGCCGCACTGGCCATCTGCATTGCCATCTGTGCAGTATGGTCAGTGTGGCTTTCGCCCGTTAGGATAGGTTTCGTAAACTATCAGATGCTCACCCTTGGTCAGATTTCCAAGGCAAATGACAACAGCTTCATCCGGATCCGCCAGCTTGACGGCGAAAACCTGAAGAAACTCGGAAAATGCGATTTCGTGTTCATAAACGGAATGGGAATGCGTATCACCGAAGAGGAAAGGGCCATGATACGCAAGGCTGCGAACAAGGGGGTTCCCGTTCTCACGACCATGGCTACAAATCCTGCGAATGACATAAGTAATGTGGACTCCCTCCGTAAGGAGACGCTTTCGGCATATCTTTCAGGCGGAGGGACGGAGAATTACCGCAATATGCTTGAGTATGTACGGAAAAAGGTTTGCGGCAGGATTCTGTGGGTAAGGGAGCCTGATGCCCCTGGAGTTCCGGAATATGGCCTGCTGCATCATCCTGATACCCGAAATCCGGATAATGACGATTGCCAATTTGCTTCGCTGAAAGAATATCAAGACTGGCTCCGGGACATGGGGCTGTACAGGGAAGGCGCGCCGTCGGTTGTGGTGACCGGTCCGATGGGAGATCCTTCAAGCCTCATTGCCGGTTTCGAGGATTCCGGAGTCAATGTCTATCCGGTAAACAACATGCGGATCTTCATCCTCGGGCATCATGCGGATTCTCTGGATGTGTCAGCTGTCGTCAATATGGCCCATGGGCGTATGGGCGACTATATCGTAGATTTCCTCAAGGAAAGGAACATCCCGCTGTTCGCTCCCCTGAACGTGAACACACTGGTAAGCGAGTGGGAAAATGACAGGATGGGCATGAGCGGAGGCTTCATGTCGCAGAGCATAGTGACACCTGAGATCGACGGAGCCCTGCGTCCCTTTGCGCTGTTCGGCCATTATGAGGACCGGGACGGTCTTCAGCATGTGCAGGCGATTCCCGGAAGGCTGGAAGAGTTTGTGGAGACCGTGACGAACTACATCTCGCTGAAGCAGATTCCGGAAAGCAAAAAGAAGGTCGCTGTATTTTACTATAAGGGGCCGGGGCAGAACTCTCTGACGGCCTCGGGGATGGAAGTCCTTCCCTCGCTCTACAATTTCCTCAAGGAGATGAAGGCTGCCGGATATGACCTTGAGGGCCTTCCTGCCACAGAGGCCGAGTTTGCTGAACTGGTTCAGCGGCAGGGGGCAGTGTTCGGAACATACGCCGAAGGCGCCATCGCGGATTTCATTGCAAACGGTAATCCTGAACTTGTCTCGGAAGATGACTTCATGAAATGGAGTTCCGAGTCTTTCGGTGCCGGAATGGCCGAGGAAACAGTGTCGGCGAATGGGGAATTCCCGGGGAAGTACCTTGCCACCGGGGACGGAAAACTTGCGCTGCCCCGTGTGCGCTTCGGCAATGTCGTGCTTCTGCCGCAGCTTGCTGCCGGAGGGGGTGACGACGAGTTCCGGATGGTCCACGGCACCGACACCCCTCCGCCGTATCCGTATATCGCTTCTTATCTCTGGGCCCGGAAGGGCTTCGGTGCCGATGTGCTGATACATTTCGGAACTCACGGGAGTCTGGAGTTCACCCCTTCCAAGCAGGTGGCCCTGAGCAGCCGTGACTGGCCTGACAGGCTTGTCGGAACCACTCCGCACCTCTATGTCTATTCAATTTCGAATGTGGGGGAGGCAATGATAGCCAAGAGGCGGTCTTACGCAGGTATACAGTCCTATTTGACTCCGCCGTTCATGGAGAGTGAGCTTCGCGGGACTTACAAGGAACTGAAGGATGCAATAAGCAAATACTACAAGGCTCTTGAGTCCGGAAGCGGAGCGGACGAGGAGTCACGCAAAGTCAAGGATATTGTGCTTGAAATGGGTATCCATCGTGATCTCAGGCTGGATTCGCTTTCCGTTTCGGGATACACTGAGGATGAAATAGCGCGCATAGACAATTTTGCCGAGGAATTGACGGAAGAAAAGATTACAGGGGAACTCTACACGATGGGCGTGTCGTATGAGGAAGAAAGAATACGCAGCAGCGTGCTTGCGATGTCCAGCGACCCCGTAGCTTATGCGATGTATGCGCTCGACAGGCAGCGCGGCAAGGCGCCTGCGGGACTTGATGAACAGAAGGCCGCCTTCAACCGCAGATATCTTGATCCGGCGAAATCAATTGTTGCGCGTCTGCTGGACAGCTCTTCTGCCCCGGATGAGGATTTCGTTTGCAGGCTTGCGGGGGTAGATTGCGCTGAGCTGGAAGAGGCAGAAAAGACTGTCGCGCGTCTGGACCGCCCCAGGAGCATGATGGAGATGATGACATCGGCTCCGGCATCCGGCGGGGACGGGGAGGTCACTGAAGAATATGAAAATTTTGCCAGATCTCTTGTCCAGCTGCATGATGCCGTCACAAATGTAGGCAAATATGCCGAGGCGTTGCGCAGCAGCCCTTCTGAAGAATTCCGTTCTCTTCTGAATGCGATGGACGGCGGCTATACCTCGCCTTCTGCCGGAGGTGATCCGATCGTCAATCCGAACACGCTTCCTACCGGCAGGAACCTGTATGCGGTCAATGCAGAAGCCACGCCGTCCGAAAATGCCTGGGAGGAGGGAAAGAAACTTGCTGAAGAGACGATAGAAATGTATCGGCGCAATCATAATGACTCCATCCCAAGGAAGGTCAGCTATACGCTTTGGAGCGGCGAATTCATCGAGACGGAAGGGGCAACCATTGCGCAGGTGCTTTATATGCTTGGGGTGGAACCGGTACGTGACGCTTTTGGCCGTGTGACTGACCTTAGGCTGATACCCTCGGAGGAACTCGGACGTCCCAGAATAGATGTAGTGGTCCAGACCAGCGGGCAGCTCAGGGACATTGCCGCTTCCAGGCTTTTCCTCATCAGCCGGGCCGTGGAGATGGCTGCCGCTGCCGGAGACGACAACTATGAGAATCTTGTCGCTGCTGGAGTCGTGGAGTCCGAACGCATGCTCACGGAGAAGGGCGTGACACCCAAGGAAGCCAGGAAACTTTCCCGCTACAGAGTGTTCGGAGGAGTCAACGGAAATTACGGAACGGGAATAACCGGAATGATCCAGAACGGAGACAGCTGGGAGGACAGAGGTCAGATAGCCGACAGATACATCCGGAACATGGGCGCCTACTATGGAAGCGAGGAGGACTGGCAACAGTATGGTGAGTATGCCTTCGAGGCAGCGCTTGGAGGCACTGATGTGGTGGTTCAGCCGCGCCAGAGCAATACCTGGGGTGCCCTCAGTCTCGATCATGTATATGAGTTCATGGGAGGAATGAACCTGGCCGTCAAGGAGGTTACCGGTAAGGACCCTGATGCGTATCTGAGCGATTACCGCAATCACAACAATATGCGGATGCAGGACTTGAAGGAGGCGGTCGGCGTGGAGAGCCGCACGACGATTTTCAATCCGGCCTATATAAGGGAAAAGATGAAAGGCGGTGCCGGTGCTGCGGACGGATTTGCCGAAATTGTCAAGAACACGTACGGATGGAACGTTGTAAAGCCATCGGTGGTGGACGACGAGATGTGGGACGAGTACGTCCGCGACAAGTTCGGGCTCGGAATCGAAAGTTATTTCGGCGAAAAAAATCCGGCGGCGCTTGAGGAAATGACGGCCGTGATGATGGAGACGGCGCGCAAGGGAATGTGGAATGCGAGCAAGCAGCAGCTTGATGACATTGCGTCGCTTCATGCCCGTCTTGTGGATGAGTACATGCCGTCTTGCTCACAGACAGTATGTGACAATCTTCCGCTGAGGAATTTCATTGCCTCGTATGTTCCGGAAAACGTTGCCGGAAAATATTTGTCCGATATAGACGATATCCGCGAAGCTGAAGTCTCGGGAAAGGACGGCGTGGTGATGAAGCGCGAAGTCCTTCAGGATGGAAGTCCGGACCGTACAACAGCAATAAGCAATGCTGTCCTGACTCTGCTTGCGCTCGCGGCTGTGGCGGCCATTATGCTTCTGGTGCGAAGGAGACGCAGAAAATCCGGTGAATGAATCATGGAAACGGTCGTAAGATTTGCAATTGTGCTGGTGAGTTTCAGTTTTGTGCTGAAACTCACCGGCTATAAAAAGTGGCAGCTGCTGCTTGTTTCGCTGGCATGTGCGCTTTTCGTCGGTTTCTCATGGTCATTGGCTGCCGGGCAGTCGAAGACCGAGATTGCTTCCTGGCTTGCCGACAGGGCTCTGATGCAGGACATGGCCGTGATCATGACGATTGATGTCGCGCTGCAGATGGCCTATTGTCTGATGGCCGTCAACCTGATGTACAGCGGCAGGTTGAAGAAGAGGACAATCATTTTGTACAGGTTTCTCCGCATCTTTCCTGGCATCCTGATATTCCTTGTGCTTTTCAGCCTGCTTGTGGAGTGCGTGTTCGCTTTCCCCGGTGTGTCTTTCGCTCTTGTTTCCTGGAGCGTGGCGATTGTGGTGCTGATGCTGATACCCTTCTGTGTTGCCGTCATGCGCCGGCTGCTGCCCGAGAAAGAGATACGTCTCGAGCTGCTGTTCCTCTCAAATGCGTTGACTGCGGGATTGGGAGTGATTGCCACGGTGGACGGTACCGCTGCAGGCGAGAGCCCTGTCAGTGTGGATTTTCTTGCTCTTGCCGGCGTGTGCGTGCTGTTCGTTGCCGGTTCCGCCGCCGGATACCTGATTTGGAGGCTGCGTTTGAGGAAGCGGCCAAATGGTTGAATATTAAAATATTATAGATAGAACATTTATGGAAACAATTTCTAATGTGTTGTTCTGGATATCCAATGGACTTCTGGTTCCGGACATTGTCTTGCTGATTCTGCTGTTCTGCAGGTCCCTGCTGCTGGTCGGAGGCTTTTTCGGCCAGTACATCAGTATCCGTAAGACCGGGAAATTCATGCATGATGAGATAGAGGCTCTTGACAGGTCCGGTCTTGAGTCATTCAGGCAGAAGCTTCCTCAGAAAGATTCATTGGCCGTTGTCTCGTTTGCTAAGAAGATTCTCGACGCAGGCGGAGACAGGGCGTTGAGGGACAAGCTGCTCTCGGATTTTGAGATATATGCCGACAGGGACATGGCTTGGTCGAGATATCTCGCGAAACTGGGTCCGATGCTTGGGCTGATGGGAACGCTGATCCCTATGGGCCCTGCCCTTGTCGGCCTGTCGACGGGAGACATCGGTTCGATGGCCTACAACATGCAGGTTGCCTTTGCCACCACGGTGGTCGGAATGGTGTCCGCAGCCATCGGATATTTTACCGAGCAGGTCAAGCAGCGCTGGTATCTTAGGGACCTTTCGGCCCTGCAGTATCTTTCTGATGTTGTGGGTGAGAGCGGTTGTCGGGCTTCTTCCGCCTGCTTGCTTCCGGAAGAAAAGAAGGGAGGGAATGCGCAGTGAGACGGCATCTTCTGAAATCGCGTCCTGAGAGTGATCCGATGGGCGTGGTCAGCAATCTGTTTGATGTCGCGATGGTGTTTGCCGTTGCCCTGATGGTTGCTATTGTCACGCGCTACAGCATGACTGAGATGTTCAGCAGTGAGGATT
>CABUIX010000052.1 GCA_902491795.1 uncultured Bacteroidales bacterium
TCCGATGAGGTTATTCGGGAGCAGGAACAAAATCCAGCCCATCACATATCCAAGAAGCCCCAGCGTTATCAGGGCATATTCCTTGAAATGTCTCAGAAAAACTTTAGTGTTCATCGCTATCTTGTTTTTTCTTTTTCAGCTTGACTCCGGTCTTCATTTCCTCGAACCCCTCACCATAGACATTGTTGGTCGTGGATATCGACATGAAGGCACGCGGATCTATATCCTTTATGACCTTGTTGAGGGACGGCAGTTCCTTCTGGCATATCAGTATCATCAGGACTTCCTTAGACTTCTTGGTGTACCATCCCTGTGCCTGGAGGACAGTCACGCCACGTTCCATCTTGTAGATGATGTAGTCAGCTATCTCCTTGTACTTGTCAGAGAACACAAACAGCTGGTACGATGATTTCTTTCCCCCGACCACGGTGTCAACCATGAACGAGAACACCACCACCATCTCAAGTCCGTAGCACATGTCGGAAAACGTCTTTCCCGGAAGGACAAGAAGCATGGCGCATATGAACAAGTCCATTATCAGGAATGTAGTGCTCAATGACACAGGCCAGTACTTGTTGATCATAAGTGCGACGATGTCACTTCCTCCGGTGCTGCCTCCGTAGCGCAGGATCAGGCCGATGCCGACAGCCTCAAGGACACCGGCAACAATCGGCACCAGCACCTTCTGTTCCATGTATAGGAATTCCCCCGGCACTGAGTGCAGGACGTCGATCCCGCTTATCAGGCTCATGGCCAGCGTGGACACCAATATGCAGAACACGGTCTTGAAACCGAAACCTATACCCATGGCCAGAACGGCAATCACCATCAGCACAGCATTGAGGGCAATATATGAAACTTGAGCAGGAATCAAGTCTCCCGTCGCATACTGGACTATAGTGCAAAGGCCCATCATGCCTCCGGCAGACATTCCGTTGGGTATCATGAAACACTCCCAGGCAGCCGCAAAGATGAACGAGGCGACCGTAAGGATAATGTACTCTTTTATTATGGTCAGAATCTTGTGTCTCATCAATTCGGGGTTTTAGATCACTTCAGGACTATGTTGATTACTCTGCCAGGCACCACAATCACCTTCACTATGGTTTTTCCGTCAGTCCACCTGGACGTCTGCTCCATACCGCGGACCACATTCTCTACCTCCTGAGGGGAGGCACTCTTCTGCAATTCCACAGTGAAGCGCATCTTTCCGTTGAACTGTACCGGATAGACCACGGTGTCGTCTGCCGCAAGTGCAGGAACATATTCAGGGAAACATGCATAGGTGACACTGTCTTTGTGGCCGAGCAAATGCCACAGTTCCTCCGCAATGTGCGGAGCGAACGGTGAAATGAGCACAACCATCGGCTCAAGCACCTCTCTCTTGCTGCATTTCATCGCCCCCAGTTCATTCACCGCTATCATGAATGCACTTATGGTAGTGTTGAAGGAGAAATTCTCAATGTCTTCCTGCTCCTTCCCTATCAGCTTGTGCAGCACCTTCAATTCTGCAGGGGAAGCCTTTTCTTCCGTGACGGACCAGTCGTCCTTGCCGAAGAAAAGCCGCCAGAATTTCTTCAGGAATCTGTTGACGCCATCTATTCCCTTGGTATCCCAAGGCTTGCTCTGCTCCACCGGCCCGAGGAACATCTCGTAAAGCCTGAGCGTATCGGCACCGTAGCGGTCGCAAATCTCGTCGGGGTTGACGACATTGTACATGGACTTGCTCATCTTCTCGACAGCCCATCCGCATACATATTCACCATTCTCCAGAATGAACTCGGCGTCAGCATACTCCGGACGCCATTTCCGGAATGCCTCAGTATCAAGCCTGTCATTGTGGACAATGTTGATGTCGACATGGATCTCGGTCGTGTCATACCCGTCCTTCAGTCCTGCTGACACAAAAGTGTTTGTGCCGACTATCCTGTAGACGAAGCTTGAGCGGCCCTGAATCATGCCCTGGTTCACGAGCTTGCGGAAAGGCTCATCCTCACAGACATAGCCCAGATCATACAGGAACTTGTTCCAGAAGCGGGAATATATGAGGTGGCCGGTCGCATGTTCGGTTCCTCCGACATACAGGTCAACACTGCGCCAATAATTGTCGGCTTCCTTTCCCACCAAAGCCTCATCATTGTGGGGATCCATATACCGCAGATAATAGGCGCTCGATCCGGCAAAGCCGGGCATGGTGTTTTTCTCAAGCGGATATCCTTCGTAGGTCCAGTCCTTTGCCCTTGAAAGCGGCGGCTCACCGTCGGCTGAAGGCTTGTACGTGCTTATCTCGGGAAGGCGGAGAGGAAGTTCAGACTCAGGCAGAGGCATGGGAATGCCGTCCTTGTAATATATGGGGAAAGGTTCTCCCCAATAGCGCTGGCGGGAAAAAATCGCGTCACGAAGCCTGTAGTTGACCTTACGGCGGCCCAAGCCGTGTGCCTCGACATAATCCTTCGCAGCCTCAATAGCTTCCTTTACGGTCATTCCGTCAAGGAATCCGGAATTGCACATTATGCCGTCCTTGGCATCGAAGCTCTGCTCAGACACGTCGCAGCCCTCAATCAGGGGGATTATCGGAAGGCCGAACTTCTTCGCGAAGGCATAGTCCCTGCTGTCATGGGCGGGCACAGCCATTATGGCACCGGTTCCGTAACCTGAAAGCACATATTCGGAAACCCAGATCGGCACCTTCTTTCCGTTGAGGGGATTGATCCCGTAGGATCCGGTAAACACTCCGGTAACGCTCTTGGTCTCGGATATTCTCTCACGCTCAGTCTTCTTTGCGGCTTCCCTGACATACTGCTCAACTTCCGCCTTGTGATCATCGGTTGTCAACTGTGCAACCAGATCACTCTCCGGTGCAAGTACCATGAAAGTCACTCCGAAAACAGTGTCGGCCCTTGTGGTGAATATAGTCACAGGCATGTGACGGTCACCGCATACCGTGTCGAAAACCATCTCCGTGCCTTCAGAACGCCCGATCCAGTTGCGCTGCATCTCCTTGAGGGAGTCACTCCAGTCAAGGGAATCCAAAGACCTCAAAAGCCTTTCCGCATAGGCGGAGACCCTGAGCTGCCACTGTGTCATCTTCTTCTGAACCACAGGATAGCCTCCACGGACACTCAAGCCGTCCTTCACCTCATCATTGGCAAGGACGGTTCCCAGACCCTCGCACCAGTTCACGCTGGTCTCACCTTGATATGCGATGCGATACCTCATGAGGATATCCGACTTTTCCTTCTCGGATGACTTCGCCCACATTTCAGGAGTAATGTCATCGTATCCTGTGCTCTCAATCTTTGAGACAAGCTCGGATATAGGGCGGGCCTTGTCCTGTACAGGATCATACCAGCTGCCGAACATCTTGAGAAAAGCCCACTGCGTCCATTTGTAGAAAGACGGATCACATGTGCGGACCTCTCTGTCCCAGTCATAGGAAAATCCTATACGGTCAAGCTGCCTGCGGTAACGGGCGATGTTGTTTGACGTGGTCACCTCCGGATGCTGGCCTGTCTGGATGGCATACTGCTCGGCCGGAAGGCCAAACGCATCGTATCCCATGGGATGCAGGACATTGAAGCCCTTGAGCCTCTTGTATCTTGCAAAAATGTCGCTTGCTATATACCCAAGGGGGTGTCCGACATGCAGACCCGCTCCCGAAGGATAAGGGAACATGTCCAGCACGTAATATTTGGGCCTTGAATGATCGACATCAACCTTGAATGTCTTGTCGTTAGCCCACCTGGCCTGCCACTTGCTTTCTATGGCCTTGAAATCGTAATCCATCTTTATCGTTTCTCCAATTTGAAATCAATATACATCGAGACTTCACACTTCACCTTCTTTCCGCGAACCCTTGCAGGACGCCAGTCGGGGGAAGCGCTCACGACCCTGACTGCCTCCGCATCCAGCAGAGGATCAACACCCTTGACGACCCTGACGTCTGTCATCTTGCCCTTTTCGTCAAGGACGAAACTTACGAGGACGCGCCCCTGAATTCCGTTGTCAACCGCTTCCTTGGGGTACCGCAGATAGACATATACCCATTTGGAAAGGAAAGCTGAAGGATCGCTGGATCCAAGGAAAGCCGGCTTCACGTCACAATCACTGTAAGGCACTATCGAGTCGTCGTCCCTGACCCGGCGTCCGCTTTCGTCCGGCTCGCGGAAATCAGGCGCAGGACCGTTCACCAGTTCAAGAGTGAAGTTGTATATGTACTCGAGTTCCCTCTCCATCCAGTCATATTCCAGTGTCCAGGCAGTATCCTTGTCCGTATTGTATCCGGGATACATGCCTGTCGTGAAAAACACCGACGGAATTTCCTTGTCATAGAACATCCTGTGATCAGAATTCACGGGCTCCATCGACACAATGCGCGGCTGGACCGGCTGCAGTGAAGCTGACAATTCGGCAATAAGCGAATTGAGATCGACATTGGATGCCGTATAGGCATAAAAACCGTTTGAACCCGTTCCGAGCATGTCGAGGTTGATCATCGCATCAATGTTCTTCACATCCTGAAAAGAGCGGTTCAAAAAATACCAGGAACCGGCACACAGATCCACGGATGCCCCGAATGCGACAATCAGCACCGACCGCTTCAGCAGCACGCTGTTTGTACTGAGTTTCTTTGCAAGCTGAAGCATCATCGAAAGGCCTGAAGCATTGCCGTTGGCCCCATAAAAAATCTTTTCCTTTGGTTCACCGTCAACCGTCACGACGGAACTTCCAAGATTGTCGAGTCTCGCGCCGATGACTATGTATTTGTCGCGCAATTTCGGGTCATAGCCAGGTATGAAGCCGACGACATTTCTCGAAGTAAGCGTATCACCGTTCTCCTGCCGAATCCCGAAGACATCACCGTCGGAACCGCTCAGGACATCCACGCCGTACAGAGACAACTGCTCAGAAACATAACGTGCAGCCTCCTTCTCGCCGTCTGAGCCGGCCTTGCGGCCCTCAAGTGCAGCAGAAGAGAGAAATCCTACCTGCTCTTTCATCGCTCTGACGATTTCACTGTCATTTATGTCCTGCCAGCCGCCCTCACGATACTGGGCAGACAGACATGTGCACACAAACAGTGGCAGAACAAGCGCGAAGAATCTTTTCATAAACTAACGATTGTCCAATATCCAGGCATCCGGGCATGATATGCTCTCCCTGACACGCCGGAGCGAAGCATACACGTCCGAAATGTTGTCGGAAGGACATATCCCCACAGCAGTGAAGCCGTTGGCATACGCGATGAGCACGGCAGGAAACCCCTTCGAATTCATGTCGGCAGCATATCTTTCGGCATTGCCACGGCTACCGAATGTCCCCACGACAATATAGTAATTGTATGACAGCGACCCCCTTGTCTCTTCGGACAACTGACGGGATTCGACCGCTGCATCCTCGGAAAAATGCATCGAATCAAGGACAGCAAGTGAATCAGAGATTCTCCGCTGCACCGTATCAAGAGAGTCGAGCCTATCCTGATGAGCCGACAGTTCGCTTTCGATCACCGCACGTTTCTGCTCAATCTGTTCCGAAGTGGGTCTCCCGGCCAATTTCCTGAAGAGGTCACAACCGCCCAGAAGAGGCAGTATAAGACAGATCAGCAATATGTAACGGGTATTCCTCATTTGGTGCAAAATTAATAAAAGTTTTATATTTGTGTTTATGGGGAAAAGCGCAATCTCTGCCATAGCCCTGCTTTTGATGGTCTGCCAGGCTGTGTCGGCTCAAAGCCGGCAACCGCTCGGCCACTCATGCAAGCCAGGCATCAAAATACAGGTTGCGGCCCCGGCCTCCATTGAGAGGAGCGACACTCTGGAATTGCTGATTCTTGGTGACGTGATGATGCATTCAGGACAATTGGGGCGTGAATTCAGCGGCTTCCTTGAGAGCCTTGCACCTGTTCTGAAATCGGCTGACTTTGCTGCCGCGAATCTTGAATTCAGTCTCGGCGGAGAGCCCTACAGCGGCTACCCTGCTTTCTCTGCGCCCGACAGCATTGCATTCGTGCTGGCAGAAAAGTGCGGAATAGACATTTTCCTGACAGCAAACAATCACATTCTAGACCGGGGAGCAGAAGGACTCGCCCGGACTCTGGACGTCTATTCAGAAATCAGGGAGCGGCACGGAGTCGAATATACCGGATGCGCATCCGACTTCGCCGACGACCTGCATACCAGTCCCCTCACAATATTCGGCAAAGGCATAAGTATCGCGCTGGTAAATTTCACATACGGCACAAACCTCGGAAAAGGCCCGGGCTGGCCTAAAGTCAACTACATGAACAAGGAAAGTGTCGGAGAAGCCATGCGGAAAGCAAAAGAAAACGGAACGGACTTCATAATTGCCCTGCCCCACTGGGGAACCGAATACAGCCTTCGCCATGACGACACCCAGCAGGAATGGGCGGAATGGCTCGTCGGCCAAGGTGCCGACGCCGTAATAGGCTCTCATCCGCATGTCGTCCAGGACACGGCTCACGTTGACGGAAAACCAATAATATACTCAACCGGAAATGTCGTTTCAAACATGAGCGCCAAGAACACGCGTTTGGGCACAGCCGTACTGCTCAGGTTCGTAAACAGCAGCAGCTCAGGCACGAAAACAATGCTCGAACCGGAACTCCTTTTCACATGGTGCTGCCTTCCAGGGATGTTGAGCGACAACTACAGCACCATATTCGCAAAAGAGTGGGCCACCCGCCGAAACGAATGGCTCACTCCTTCAGATTTTGACAATATGGTCACGACTCTCGAAAGGGTCAGGGCCGCAACCGGAATCTCTGACTAGTTTGCAGGATTGTAGTTCGCATACTTGTCGTACTTCTCCTGATATTCAGCGCCTGAAGTACGGAAACGGAAGCATGCGTTCTTGAGGTATTCAGCTATGGTTGCCTTGATCTCAGGATCGGTGCTCAGTTCAAAAGCCTTCTCGAACGGAGGGATGCAAGACTTGAGAGCGGTCTCGAATTCTCCCATGAGTGCGGTATACTTTGCGTCATCCATCTCGACTGATGCCTCATTCTGGAGTTCAACGGCAAGGTCATAATAATAAACGCCTGTGCCGATATATCCGTAAGCATAATTAGGATCTATCTCTGAGCACTTGCTGTATGCGGCGAGAGCAGCGTCTCCGTCACCAAGCTCAACATGTATGTTGCCTTCGACATAATAGAGGGAAGCATTGTTGGGCTCGTTCTTCTTTGCCTCGTCAAGAAGCTCAAAGAGACGGTCAGTGTCCTCGTTGTTCGTCACGTAGTAGTTGATGAGACCTACAAGTATGCTCTGGCTCTGGGGGAAAATGGCGAAGCCCTGCTCAAGATAATCCTTGCTCTTGGCCTTGTCCCCTGCCTTGTCGGCAAGATCGGCAAGCCTGGAGAAAACTTCGCCGCCATCTCCGTAATATTTGTTTGCAAGGCATTTCTCATAGAAGACCTTGGCACGGTCATAGTCTCCTGCCGTCAATGCAGTGAATCCTGCATTGTAGATGGCATTCGTGTCAAGCTGTGAAAGAGGGGCGGTTCCTGAAGCCTCGGCAGCCATCTCGAACAATTTTGACGAACCGCTGAAGTTGCCCAGGGAATACTGGTTGTATGCCTCGTCGGAGAACTTCTTTGCCACGGCAGACAGACCGGCGTCGATGTCCTTGGTCTTCTGGCCCTTGACATCAGTCTTTGCAGCCTCAGCAAAGGCGTCAAGTGCCTTTTCAAGTGCATTCTCGCATATCGGGGCTGTCACCTCAATGATCTCAAGCTGTCCGTTCTCGTTGAAATACAGGTTCTTTGCCCCGCATACCAACTTTGTCATTGTACGTCCGTTGAGATTTACTGTCTCCTCTGAAGTAGGTTTTTCACTGGCCGCACCGAGGAGGTCAAATTCCTGACGGCTCATGCCGATCCAAACATTTCCGACAGGAGCATCATAGGCATCAAGGAGAGCGTTGCCGTACTTGATCCATGTTGCGGGCTTTGTGTTCTGCTTGGGATTGACCGTTGCAGCTTCAGCCTTCTCGACTGCTGTCTTGGCGGCAGCAGGACTCTTTACCTGAGCCTGCGCATCGAATGCCTGCAGAGAGGCAGCGATTGCCAACACTAATAATAACTTTTTCATAAACAAAAGGTATTCAATAATTAATTGTTAAGTTATCCTACTGTTCTTCCTGCACTTCGGTCACGTCATCCACGGCGTTCTCCTTTGCAACCGATGACACGGCTGCGATTGAGTCACCCTCGCGGATATTGATGAGACGCACACCCTGCGTGGCGCGTCCGGCTACCCTGATTTCAGAAACCGGCATCCTTATGGTAAGCCCGGATTTCGTTATGATCATGAGGTCATTGTCCTCCGTAACGCTCTTGACAGCAAGAAGCTTGCCTGTCTTTTCAGTTATGTCAATTGTCTTCACGCCCTTTGCTCCGCGGGATGTGATCCTGTAGTCATTCGGATCCGAACGCTTTCCGTATCCGTTCTCACTGACCACCAGCACTGTGCTGTCCGCTGAATCCGGATCTGAAGGATTCAGGCTGATTGCCCCTACAACCTCATCGTCATCCTCTATTGAGATGCCCCTGACGCCGGAAGAGTTGCGTCCCATCGCGCGGATTTCATCCTCGTTGAAGCGGCAGCAGCGTCCGTTGCGGGCGGCAATCATTATCTCGCTGTTCCCGTCAGTAAGCAGGGCATCGAGCAGTTCATCCCCTTCGCGCACGTTGATTGCAATGATACCCTTGTTGCGACTGCGCTTGTTGGCATACTCGGTGAGAGTTGTCTTCTTGACTGTTCCGCGTCTGGTGACGAGTGTGACAAAATGGCTCTCGGTATATTCGGCATCCTCTATTGAGCGCACGTTGAGGTAAGTCCTGATACAGTCATCGGCCCCTATGCTCAACAGATTCTGGACAGCCCTTCCCTTGGAGGTGCGGGTGCCTTCAGGCAGTTCATAGACCTTAAGGCGGTAGCACATGCCCATATCGGTGAAGAACAGCATCGTCGAATGCATGTTGGCCACGTATATGTGCTCTATGAAGTCCTCGTCACGGGTGGCGCTGGCCTTCTTTCCGACCCCGCCCCTTGACTGGGTATGGAATTCTGCCAGAGGGGTACGCTTGATATATCCGAGATGCGAAATGGTTATCACGACATCCTCGTCGGCATAGAAGTCCTCAGGATTGAACTCCTCCTCAGAATGCGTGATCTCCGTACGGCGCGGATCTCCGAATTTCTCCTTGAGTTCCATGCACTCCTGCTTTATGATGGCCATCTGCTCCGCAGTGCTGGCAAGAATCTGCTCACAGCGCGCAATGAACTTCTCGAGTTCGTCGTACTCGTTCTGCAGCTTTTCTTTCTCCAGTCCCGTGAGCTGTGCAAGCCTCATGGCGACGATCGCGGCGGACTGCTCCGCATCGAAACCGTATTTCTCAATGAGCGCTGACTTGGCAGTGTCTGGAGTACGGGAAGCGCGGATGGTCGCTATGATCTCGTCTATGATGTCGATAGCCTTGAGCAGTCCCTCGAGGATATGAGCCCTGGCCTGGGCCTTCTTGAGCTCGAAACGCGTACGGCGGACAATGACCTCGTGACGGAAATCCACGAACACGGCGATCATTTCCTTGAGGGTAAGTGTCCTGGGGCGACCGTCCACGAGCGCGACATTGTTTATCGAGAAACTGCTCTGCAGCGCCGTATACTTGAAAAGGGTATTCAGCACCACATTCGCGTTCGCATCCTTCTTGAGCAGGAACTCTATGCGTATCCCGTTGCGGTTGGAAAGGTCCCTGATGTCGGATATGCCTTCTATTTTCTTGTCACGCACCATCTCTCCGATACGGGACTGCATCTCCGACTTGTTGACCATATAGGGAATTTCGGTAACGACTATCGCTTCCCTGCCGTTGTCCAGTTCCTCAATCTCGGCCTTCGCGCGCAGCACGATCCTTCCTCTTCCGGTATTGTATGCGTCAATTATTCCCTGTCGTCCCACAATGATTCCTCCGGTAGGGAAATCGGGGCCCTTTATATGCTCCATAAGGCCCTCTGTGCTGATGTCAGGATTGTCTATGAATGCACATATCGCGTCGCAGCATTCGCCGAGGTTGTGCGGTGCCATGTTGGTCGCCATTCCGACGGCAATTCCCGCTGATCCGTTGAGCAGAAGAAGCGGCACCTTGGTAGGAAGCACAGTAGGCTCCTCCAGAGTGTCGTCGAAATTGAGCATCATGTCAACGGTGTCCTTGTCAATGTCCGCAAGCACCTCTGCCGTTATCTTCTCGAACTTGGCTTCAGTATATCGCATCGCCGCAACGGGATCACCGTCCATTGAACCGAAATTGCCCTGACCGTATATAAGGGGATATCTCTGGTTCCAGTTCTGCGCCAGACGAGCCATCGCATCGTAGACGCTGGAATCTCCATGAGGATGGAACTTTCCAAGCACCTCACCCACGATACGCGCAGACTTCTTGGTCTGGCCTCCGTAACTGAGGTTGAGCCCGTCCATTCCGAACAGCACCCTGCGCTGCACCGGCTTCAGACCATCACGCGCATCAGGAAGGGCACGCGACACAATAACCGACATCG
Organism: uncultured Bacteroidales bacterium; assembly: GCA_902491795.1. Taxonomy (GTDB): domain Bacteria; phylum Bacteroidota; class Bacteroidia; order Bacteroidales; family UBA932; genus Cryptobacteroides. Next base: position 10,575 of record CABUIX010000052.1, read on the forward strand.
AGTAGTCGATGTAGGCCGTGCGCATCTCCTGATCTATCTCCACTGGTTCGATTATTCCCATCCCTTCTTCCCGAATTTCTTCGGGATTCTTTACCTCACTATCCATAAAATCTCACATTAATCCTATCTTGCAAATCTACTATAAAAATCCGAATAAATTGCTACTTTTGCTTTGATTTTGGACTATGAGGATAAGGTTCTCGGACAAGATGCACGACGTCCTCGCGCTCGCTGCCGAGGAGGCGCTGCGCACCGGCTACAAGACGGCGGGTGTCGATCATCTTATGCTCGGACTGCTTCGCCACAGGGACAACAATGCCTGCAGGGCCCTGAAAAATTCCGGAATCGATCTGGACATGATGAAACACTGCATAGACGAGCAGATCTTCAGGGACACAGCCGCAGGCTACAACGAGCTGGAAACCGTGCACCCGACCAAAGCAGCGCAGGAGGTGCTGAAAATATCCGGTTACGAAGCGCTGAAATCAGGCAGCCACACAGTCAGGACAGCCCACTTCATGCTTGCAATAAGCAGGTCAGAAGGGAACGCCAGTTCAAATTACCTGAAAAGCCACAATGTCGTTTATGACACCTTGAGAAGCGACATGGAAAAAAAAGGCATGCTCCGCGACATTGCAGAGCATGCACCTTCAGCGATTACGGAAGAGATAGCAGGAGCACTGGGCGAGCAGCTCTCAAGACTTATTTCCTCATCCGGTTCCGAACTGCCCAGCTAGCACGTCAGTCGGAAAGCCTGTCAAGAGCCAGCCTCACAAGTTCGGCGACGCGTGGCTTGTAGTCCGTATTGGCGTCCTTGAGATAGCGGTGGGCTATAACGCAGCAAACCGTTCCGGCATTGTGCCCAAGCTTGGCAGACAGACCGGCAAGAGCCGATCCCTCCATCTCAAAATTGGTGATCTTGTAGCCACCGAACTCGAAACTCTCGAAATCCTCCAGCATGTTGGGCATGGCAAGTCCCTGACGGACAACCCTTCCCTGAGGTCCGTAGAATCCCGAAGCCGAAATGGTCATACCCTTGACCGTGCAGTCTTCAAATTTCTTTATCAGCTTGTCGCTTGCCCTCACGAAATAAGGGTCTGGCAGATGCTTGTCCCAATGGACATGCTTCTTGAAAGCTTCCTCGAAATCGAGGAGCGCGATGCTGTCCCTGTTCTCATACCAGTTCAGCAGTCCGTCGCAGCCAACCGATATATGCGAAAAGATGAACGATCCCAGAGGAATTTCAGGCTGGATCGCGCCGCAAGTCCCAATTCTCAGCACATTGAGTGTCCTGTGCTCGGGCTTGACTTCACGCGTCGAGAAATCAATGTTCGCAAGTGCGTCAAGCTCAGTCATGACAATGTCAATGTTGTCGGTTCCGATTCCTGTGGAAAGCACAGTAAACCTCTTGCCGCGGTATCCGCCTGTAATCCATACAAATTCACGTGAAGCGCCCTCGGCCTCGATGCCGTCGAGCAGAGGCCTGAACATTTCCACTCGCCCCGGATCTCCGACAAGTATCACGTTGTCGGCAAGCTGTTCCGGCCTGATGTGAATATGAAACACGGAGCCGTCTCCGTTGATGATAAGTTCTGATTCTGGTATTCTCATGGTCATTATGCTTTTTTGTTGTTGTGGTTTCCGGCATTGTTTCCCCTGCGTTTGGCCGCACGGAGCCTTGACGAACTGCGGACTATCAGCTCATCGGCGAATATGCTTCTCGCGGCAAGAAAGTCGAGTATCACCGCGGCTATCGGAAATACCGCCGTCAGGTGGAAGTTGTCCGTCTTCCCGAAAGTGAAGAAATCCACCGCAAGCCAAATCTGCAGGGCCATGGTAACTATTGCTGAAAGCACTGCGGTTCTCATCTGGAACACTCTGAACCTGTATGTGGTGAGAGCGATGATGTTGAGCAGCGTTATCACAATAATGAGTACAAGATAAGGAAAATATTCCGTGAAAGAAATGCCTTCGGCCTTGTCACAGAAAAAGAGCAGTGCAATCAGCACCGTCGAAATGAAAAGATAGAGTGTCTGGATTCTTTGCCACATGGTTCATGAACTTTTTGAATTGAAACGGGCGAGCACATTCTGCTCGTATGTTCTTGATATTGGGATTGTCACGGCACCGTCAATGTCGAGACTGATCTTGTATCCTTCCTTTTCGGCCTTGAGTATCTTGACCTTGGTGATATTGACAATGTATTTGCGGTGGCAACGGACAAGGTCGCTGCCCGCAAAGCTGTCCTCGACGGTCTTCAGACGGCAGCGCAGCATATACTGCCTGATTTGCCCGGAGCTGTCCGAATACCAGACTTTGATATAATTGTCATCGGATTCAATGAAATGCAGATTGTCGGAGCTGATCGAGAACTTGAGCGCCCCGCTGTTGTCGAACAAAGTGATTTTCTTTTCCCTGTAGGACCTTGCCGGAAGATCGCTTACAACCTCCCCGTAATCGGTCAGGCGCATAGTGTTGCCCTTGTCGGAAAGACTGAGGTAAAGGCAAGACACAAGATACGGCACGCCCATGCACCAGAAAGAGAACACCAGAGCCTCAAAAAACACTTTGATGAAGCCGCGTCCGCCGATGTCGATGAGCCCGACCTGCACTCCTTTCGCAGTAAAGAAAGTATACAGAAGGCTCACAAGCACCATCTCGCCCAAACTCCAGAGAATATAGCCGAGAACACTCACCCCCTTCATGTAACCCCGTCGGAACAACAGCATGCGGCTTACGGTGACTATTATGACGCAGGCCAGATAGAAGCACACGAGAAGGACAATCGAGCTTCCGCTTATTATTTCAAGCCACGGGTTGCTCGAGAAGGGAAGGTTGAGCATAAGGAACACGAAAGCGAACAGGGCCGTGAATACAAGCGTCCATGTCAGTTCCTTTCTGCCGAGCAGATATCGCGGCACCTTGTCAAGCAAAGAAATCATCCCGAAATGCTCCTCATCGCAAATATATTAATTTTTTAGTACCTTTGCCTTTCCAACACTTGTACTTATGGAAAGAAAAGTCGCTGTAACAGGCCTTGGAGTTCTCTCCTGCATAGGCAATGACGTAACCACATTCTGGAACAATCTGAAAAACGGTGTATGCGGAATAGACTACATTACCGAATATCCGACCGAAAATCTTGCGGTCAAGATAGGAGGCATGATCCGCAATTTCAATCCCGAGGAATACGGGATGGACAAGCCGTTCATCCGCAAGCAGGATCCATTCACGATATATGCCATGGCATCCGCCTGGCAGGCAATGAAGGATTCAGGGCTCGTCTCCGGCGAGAACATAGAGCCTTCACGCCTTGCGACCTATGTGGGTTCAGGAATCGGAGGCTTCCAGACTATCCAGAGGGAACTCGAAAAATTCTTTGACGACCCTTCCGGAAAATGGATTTCGCCCAATTTCGTCCCGACGATGATAAGCGACATGGCAGGAGGCCAGATAGCAATAAAGTTCAACGCACAAGGTTCATGCATTGACATCGTGACAGCCTGCGCCACCTCCACCCACTCGATAGGAGAAGCATACCGGGCAATAAAATATGGTTTTGCCGATGCAGTTATCGCCGGAGGAAGCGACCACTGCACAATCCCCATCGGAATTGCAGGTTTTGCAAACGCAAAGGCCCTGACGAGAGCCGAAGACCCCAAATACGCTTCCCTGCCTTTCAACCGCAACCGCAGCGGCTTCGTGATGGCAGACGGATCCGCAGTCATGATTCTTGAAGAATACGGGCATGCCGTTGCAAGAGGGGCACACATCTACGCCGAAGTCGTAGGATACGGAAGCACCTGCGACGCATACCACGCCACGGCACCGCGTCCCGACGGAAGCACCCAGGCTGAATGCATAAGGATTGCCCTTCAGCAGGCAGGTTTTGACCCCGCATCGGACAATGTATACGTGAATGCGCACGGGACCGGGACCCTGCTGAATGACGTGACAGAAACCAAGGCATACAAACTGGCTTTCGGGGATTTTGCATACAAGTGCCACATCAGCAGCACAAAGTCAATGCACGGACACATGTTCGGTGCAACCGGAGCGATAGAGGCAGCCGCAACTGTCCTCGCCCTTCAGGAAGGCATAATTCCTCCGACAATCAATCTCGATGCTCCTGACCCCGAATGCGACCTCGACTACACTCCAAACAAGGCTGTAAAGGCCGAAGTCAATCTCGGAATCAGCGATTCGTTCGGTTTCGGCGGACACAACGCCTGCGTGGCATTCAGGAAAGTCTGAATTGTGCCGGCAACCGCCAATGCGGATTAGCGGTGAAACGAAAAACCTGGACCTTCATGTGACATGCACCCCGAAAGTTAGACAAAAAACTTTCGGGGTTTTGTTATGTCTAAA
>CABUIX010000053.1 GCA_902491795.1 uncultured Bacteroidales bacterium
GAATGCATGCTTCACGAAAACAGGCAGCCTTTCATGGCTGCCTGTTTTTGTGGAGCATAGGGGGATCGAACCCCTGACCTTCAGATTGCGAACCTGACGCTCTACCAACTGAGCTAATACCCCATGTCCGTTTCCGGCATTCCGTGTTGTGGAGATGCCGGAAACCATTATTCAATGCATCAGATTGACAGTATGCTCAGCACATTGATGAGCTCCTTGTCTATCGGTTTGTCGAACTTGATTGCCCTTGAGATAGGCACATAGACAATCTGGTCGTTCTTTATCCCGACCATGATGTTGCGCTGACCCTCCTGAAGGGCTTCGATTGAGGCAACACCAAGACGGCTTGCCAGAATCCTGTCCTGCGCAGTGGGGGAGCCTCCTCTCTGAAGGTGGCCGAGAATCGAAACCCTCACGTCATACTGCGGGTACTCCTTGCGGACCCTTTCAGCATAGTGCATTGCTCCGCCGTCCTTCTCTGACACGAGCACGATACTGCTGTTCTTGCTTTTGCGTATTCCTCTGCCGATGAAGGTAGCCAGCTGGTCTATGTCGGTATTGTCTTCCGGGATAATGGCAGCCTCGGCACCGGCAGCGATTGCGCTGTTCTGCGCAAGGAAACCGGCATCACGGCCCATGACCTCGACGAAGAATATGCGGTCGTGGCTCGTTGCGGTGTCGCGGATCTTGTCCACGCACTGCACAATCGTGTTGAGAGCTGTGTCATATCCGATGGTGAAATCGGTTCCGTACAGGTCGTTGTCGATTGTTCCGGGGAGACCGATGACAGTGACTTCGTGGAGCTGTGCGAGCTGCTGAGCTCCGGCAAGAGAACCGTTGCCTCCGATCACTATCAGGGCATCAATTCCGAATTTCTTTATGTTTTCGTATGCCTTGGCCTTGCCTTCAGGTGTGCGGAATTCTTCGCTGCGGGCAGTTTTGAGTATCGTTCCGCCCCTTTGGATGGTGTTGCTTACACTTTCAGTGGTAAGTTCCTTTATGTCTCCGTGGATCAGGCCTTCGTATCCGCGATAAATACCGTATACTTTCCAGCCGGCGTTGATGGCCGCCCTGGTGACGGCTCTGACACAAGCATTCATTCCGGGGGCATCGCCTCCGGAAGTAAGGACTCCAATCGTTGAAATGTTCATAGTGACATATTGTGTTTACAACCTGCAAATATAATTAAAATCGTGAGATATATTCTACTGAAATGCATTTTTGAAGTCCAAAACGGGCTATGCTGACGAGTCTGCAAGCGCTGGAAAGGAATATGTCGCATCCTTATTAGGATTTGTAGAAAAGTGTTAAATTTGTAAGTCTTGCCCGTGCGGCAGGAGTCCTGTTTGTAATTTAGTGTTGGTTTAATTATTCTGACCATATGAAAATCTTTCATGGTGCCGCCTTGTTGTCGTTGGCGGCAATTGTTTTGGTTGCAGCATGCACCAAGGGCGATCCGGCCGGTCCGGGAAACGGAGGCTTCGAAGAACTGGTGCCCGACAAGCCGGAATATGTGAATGCGGAGTTCGTCTACAGAGGCGGCATGGATGACGGCAGCGCTGATATATGGACCATTGTGCTGGGAACGGACCTGAGCAATGCCGGTACCGGCAAGGAACTGCATATCGTCGTGAACGCGGAGGCAAATCCCTCCGGAGAGCCGGATCTCTCATATGTCGCAGGAGATTATTCCGCTCAGTCCAGCACAGGTGATTTTTCTGTCGGGACATGGCAGACCGGATATATGGATACGGTCGATTCTCCAGCGGGTGACGTGGATTTTCCGAAAGGGTCATATTATGCCGAAACAGCTGACGGTGCTTCGGAGGTTGATTTTCTGAGAGAAGGCGGGTTTGCCGTGACCGTGAATGATGACGGTTCTGTATCGGTAGACGGCATTCTTGTGGGCGGGAAGTACCTGAAGAGGTATTTTTCATGGACCGGAACACCGGAGATCTCCGAAGGACAGGATGAAGCCCCTGAGACGTTGCCCAACAGCAACCTGACGGCAGATCTCGAGCTGCCGGCATTTTCGCAGGCGAGACTCATTGACCGCAAGGACGTATACACCTGGGACCAGCGTGCAAGGTCTTTCGTGCTCTATCTTGCCGAAGACGGGGTTGACATATCTTCGGAATGGCCTGCCGGTACAGGAAAGGTCCTGAGAATAGAGCTGTTCGTGTCATGGGAAACTGATGTGAACGACGGAATTCCGGCCGGAACATATACGGCGATTCCCGCAGCTTCAATGTATATTGACGGCGGAATCGTCGGAGAATATATCAGGCCGGGCGTCCTCGTTTCGGGAAAACCGGATACGTTTGAGCATTTCGCGGGATCCTGGTATCTGGAGCTTGAAAACGGGGAATGGAAGAATTATGCCCGGGTCGACGGAGGTGATGTGGTCGTTTCCCGTGACGGGGATGCCCACGATATTGAAATCAGGCTCTCGGACTGTGCCGATCCTGCCAATGCCATTAGCGGCGTATGGACATCGGATGTCCCGATATCTCTATAGCAGAATTTTGTCGTACATAACAATTAACATATGAAAAACATTTACAGAATAGCCGCATCCCTGACAGTCTTGGGAGCGGTTGCCTTGTCCTGCCAGAAACCGGCAGGACCCGGAGAAGACGGCACTCCGCTTGACAATGCCATTGAATTTGCCGGAGAACAGACTCCGCTTAAGACAGTTCTCGTTGATGTGGCCAGTTCAGACCTGTATTTTGCGGCTGACGCCGGGGTCAAGACTCTTGAAGAACTTGAGGGGCATGATTATGTGCTTTTGAATTCCGGCGACTACACTTCTGAGTCGGAGGTATTCGAGACGAGTCTTACGGATGTCCCTGAGGGATTCGTCCTTGCCTATTACAAGGCTGGCGAGGAGGTCGTAAGGATTTCTTCCGATGACCACAGTGCAATAACCGAGGGTACTTTGAAGGCTGTGCTTGACCTGGAGAGCGGAATCTCATGCACGCTGGATTTCTCGATGACTCTTGTTTCAGGGGAGATGTTCCGCGGGAACATGGCATTTTCCGCCGATGACCTTGTGCTGGTCATCCCCGATGGCCCGGTTGATCCCCCTGCACCTGAGGTGGAATATCCAGCCAATCCCATGACGTTCACGGTCAACGGGGAAGAGTCTCCCATAGGAAAGGTTTTCGTTGACACTTTTGAGGAATACATTCTGGTTACCATGACCCCCGACGCTTCCGTGGGGTCGTATGAAGAGGCCGTGACTGGTGACGACATCGAATATCTTCAGTTCATGGCACTTCCGTCTGCCCTGAACAGAGACCTTGATCTCGTTGCCGAGCCCCAGGGTATATATTGCTGGGACAATGAGACCGGGACAACGGCGATATGGACCGGAGAGGACGGAAACCTCGTTTCCGGCAAGGCAAGGCTGGACTTCAACGAGGAGACTGGCGCGACCGTACTGAAACTCGCGATGGAACTGTCCGACGGTACCGTTGTGGGCGCTTATGCCGAAGGTGTGCTGACGGAACCCGCTCCTGAAGAAGGTGGAACCATCTCATTCAACGGAGACACGAGTCCGCTTCGAGCCGCTTTCTATATGTCAGAAGGAGGTTATACAGCACTGTACTTTACCCGTTCCGAAGTGTACTCTTTTGATGACATGCTGGACAATGCCCTTGATTTCCTGGTTGTGACTGTCCCTGATTCCTGCCTTGACGGTGAGGAAACGTCCCTGAGCGATGTTGCCGAGTCCAGCATTATGTACGTCAGCAACGAGACCGGTGCTTATCTTGAGGCCTACGGTGGAGGTGAGAACGGCTCAGTCTTCAGCATAATGAAAACTGCTGAGGGCGAATACTCCACCCAGATTTCCGCCGTTTTTGATGACGGAACCACGGTTGACGTGAACTATTCCGGCGTCTTTGTTCCTTACGACTATGTCCCTGAGGAGCCGAACGAATTTACCTTCAACGGTGAGGCCCAGGCCATTCAGTCCGCTCTGGTTGACAAGTCAGATGCTGAGATATGGCATATTTACCTGAGCCCTGTCGGAGGCCTCGAGTATGTGAGCGAATTCGAGGATCCCTACAACGACGCAGTGCACATAACTGCCCCTGCCGAGGCATTCAACATCGGTGCTGGAGTCGGATTCTCCACATACAAGGATACTCTCAAGTTTGAGTATGCAGGAAACACCTGGCAATATGACGACATGGGAACGCTCGAAGTGTATCTTGACGGCAACAGCCTTACAGTGGATTTTACTACTTATGGTGAACTCAAGGGCCATTATAGCGGAACCGCGGTAATAGTTGAATAGCGTATGTCATTTAAATTGAAGAGAATCATGGCGGCTGCGGCCCTTTTCGCCGCCGCCATGGCTTCAGTGGCCTGCACCAAGGAGTCAGGCACGGCCGGAGGCGGTGACGGCGCCGAAGTCCTGGGCACCTACGAATTCGACGGGGAAACCTATGACATCCTCACCGCGACCTTCGAGGAGACCGAAAGCCTTCTGAATTTCGTGTTCTCCCCGCTGGAATATGACGAGGAAACCGCCCTGACCACATATTTGGCATTCTCGGTCGATCCTTATTGGGCAGACGGCGAACGCCACAACTTCAATGATCCTGCCGGGGAGAACCTCGATCATCAGGATGACTATTACCTTGTATACAACGATCCCGTTCACTATTATTCGCAGTACAGGGAGCCGGAGGGAGGCTGGTTCTGCGTCACGAGGTCGGGAGACGACTGCAAACTGGAGATGGATCTGAGACTTGCCGACGGTACGCCGCTGAAGATTTCCTATGACGGAAAATTCTTGAACCACGATAATTTATGAAACGAATTCTTTTGACTTGCGCTGCTGCGGCAGCCATGCTGTGCCTGTCATCATGCGGGCAGGGCAACACACCGGAGCCGGTGTCAGATGAGACTTCTAATGCCGTAATTGAGGCAATAATGGGCCGCCGCTCCATCCGTATGTACAAGGACATCCCCGTGGAGCGGGAGAAACTCCAGCTCATTGCCGAATGCGGCGTGAATGCACCCAACGGCATGAACTCCCAGAGATGGGAGCTCCGCATTCTTGACAATGCCGAAGCCATCAATGCGATAAGCGAGAGCTACAGGAAAGCCAACCCGGAAGCGGTTGAGAGAGATCCGAATTTCAGGAACATGTTCAGGAATGCGCCTGCCGTGATTTTCATTGCAGTTCCTCAGGGTGACGACGGGCTTAATGCAGGGCTTCTCGGTGAGAACATCTGCCTGGCAGCATATTCGCTGGGACTTGGTTCCGTATGTCTGGGCGGACCTGTCGGATTCCTGAAGGGGAGTGAGGAAGGAAAGGCTTTCGTCGAAGGTCTTGGCTTCAGTGAGGGATATGAGCTCCTGTACATGATCGGGATCGGTTATCCTGACGAGTCTCCCGAAGCCAAACCCAGAGATCTCACCAAGATACGTTTTGTGGACTGAACTCTGTTCAGGACCAAAATGTAATTGCAAACTGAAATGTGGCCGCCGAATTCTGTGAAATTTGGCGGCTTCTTATTATTTTTGTGAATATGCTCACGAATTCCGAAATCAAGCAGATCCGCTCTCTCCGGGAAAAGAAATTCCGGGATGAGCTGGGAATGTTTGCCGTGGAGGGAGAGAAAATGGTGGCTGAAGCGTTGAAGTCATCATTCGAGGTCGTGCGTGTGGTCAGGGAGGAGGAGGTAGGAGCAGCTGCTATGTCACGCATATCGCAGTGCTCATCCCCGTCGCCTGTTCTTGCAATCGTGAGACTGCCACGTGAGGAAGCTCCGTCCGCTTTGCCTGACGGGCTTGTGCTTGCCCTTGATTCTGTCCGGGATCCCGGTAATTTCGGAACCATACTGCGCATAGCCGACTGGTTTGGAGTAAACGTGATTTTTGCTTCGCCGGATTGTGTGGAGACCTTCAATCCCAAAACTGTTCAGGCTTCGATGGGGTCTGTGTTCAGGGTCCGGGTATACAGGCGTGACATCCCGTCTGTCTGCAGAGAATTTGCGACCTCCGGTCGTCCGGTATACGGCACAGTGCTGGACGGAGACAACATCTATTCGTCTGAATTGTCCCCGACAGGTCTTGTCGTAATGGGAAACGAATCCACGGGCATCAGCCGGGAAGTTTCCGCATTGCTTGACCACAGGTTGAGAATTCCATCCTTCGGCGGTGGCGCGGAGTCCCTGAACGTCGCCGTGGCGACGGCAGTAACACTTTCAGAATTCAGACGCAGATGAGAAGGCTTGCACTGACATTGGCAATCGTGGCTTTAGCTGCCTCGTGCAGTACGACAAAGCTTCTTCCGGAGGGTGAATACCGTCTTGCATCGAACAAGATTGAGGTCACCGGGGACGGCAAGGTCGGTCCTGCCGATCTTGCGCCATATCTTCGCCAGCAGTCGAATACTTATCTCGCTTTCGGCTGGAACCCTTTCCTGAATGTCTACAACTGGTCAAACGGAAGCGGGGAAGGCATAAACAAGTTCTGGGAGAAGATAGGTACTCCTCCGGTTGTGTTCAATCCCCAGCTCGTGCAGAGTACCGTTGACAACATGAAGACCAGGCTTGAGTATCTTGGCTATTATGATGCCAAGGTGGTTCCTCAGATAACCACGGTGCGCCGTCTCGCGCGGGTGACGTATTCGGTGGATACAGGTACAAGGCGCAGGATTGACGAGGTGGTCTATGATGTGCCTGCGGGTGAATTCTCCGAAGATTTCTATGCGGATACATCAAAGGTGTCGGTGCGGCCCGGGGACTTTCTGGCCGAGCAGTCTCTGGAATCGGAGACCGTCAGGGGTGCCGCACATTTCAGGGATCTCGGCTACTACAGCTTCAACAAGAACAACTATTTTTTCGAGGCGGATACTCTCACTGACCGTACGGTACTGTATTATCGCGTGCACGGATACACAAGGAACGAGAGTTCTTCTGTGGATTCTCCAATAAACAAGTACAGGATCAACGATGTCAAGATATGGTATCCTTCCGACCTCAAGTTCCGGGAATCTCTCCTCCTGAAGCTCAACCGCATACACCCTGGGGATCTGTACAGCGAAAGTATGGTGAACACCACTTATCACCGGCTTTCTGCCCTAAATGTGTTCAACAGCGTCAACATCGAGATGACACCGGTCGACAGTTCTCTGGTGGATTGTGACATACGTCTTGGAGGCTCAAACATGATGGGCTTCAAGATCAATGCGGAAGTGTCCTCGAATTCTTCCGGACTTTTTGGCGCGTTTCCTCAGATTAATTTCTACCACAAGAACATTTTCAACGGGGGCGAGCGGCTCAATGTCGGGTTTACCGGCAATTGGCAGTTCATGCCCGGCTCTTCGGTCAAATCCACAGAACTCGGTGTTTCGGCAAGCCTGAGTTTCCCGAGGGCCCTTGGATATCCCTTGGAGAAGGTCAAGGGACGGAATATTCCCAGGACTGAAGTCTCCGCTTCCTACAATTATCAGAACAGACCTGAATACCGCAGGAGCATCGCCGGTTTTTCATTCGGCTATACGGGCCAGATTGGCAACCGTATTTTCTATCAGCTGTACCCGCTGCAGCTGGATCTTGTCAAGCTTTATGACATCAGCAGCAGTTTTGCTCAGACTCTCAGGGAAAACCCTTATCTGTGGGATTCTTTTCAGGACCAGATCGATGCCGGTATAGGAATGATGCTCTATTATGCCACAGATGCTTCGATTGTGCCGAAATCCTCGTATGGTTTCGCTAGGCTTTCTTTCGACCTTTCCGGCAATGTCATATCTCTGTTCAACAGATTGATGCCTGTCGACGAGGTGTCCGGGCATCATATGCTTTTCGGCTTGCCCTACAATCAGTATGTGCGGACTGAACTCGAACTCGGAAAGGTTTTCAGGTATGGCAGGAACGAAGGTCAGGCTATTGCGATGAGGCTTGACATGGGCGTTGGGCACGCATACGGCAATTCCACGGCTCTTCCTTTCGAAAAGCAGTTCTATGCAGGAGGTGCGAGCAGCATGAGGGGGTGGCAGGTCCGCACCCTCGGGCCTGGCTTCAGCCAGATGGACAATTCGTTCGTCATTCCCAGCCAGACCGGCGACATAAAGCTGGAGGCTGATCTGGAATACCGTTTCGATCTCATCTGGAAACTGGAAGGTGCGGTATTCGCCGAGGTAGGAAATGTTTGGCGCATGGACGACATTGACCGGGATTTCCTTGCCAGCCTTGCCGGTGACTGGGGAGTGGGGCTCAGGGTCAATCTGGACTTCATTCTGCTTCGCATCGATGCGGGATTCAAGATTCACGATCCGTCCAGACCTGCCGGCAGCCGGTGGCTTACACCTGCACAATGGGTGGGCTCTGACGGGTATGCAATTCATTTCGGAGTCGGATATCCTTTCTGATGCCTGTGTTCAATATCAATTGTTTTTGTTGTAATGAAGAAAATCATATATCAGATTCTGCCCAGGCTTTGGGGAAATGGTGTCCTGTCTTGCTGTGACGATGCCACCCTTGGGTATCTTCGCGAGATGGGCGTGGATTATGTGTGGTATACGGGGATTCCACGCCATGCGAGCGGAAAGGATTTTGTCAAGGGCAATCCCGGAAGTCCATATGCCGTGACCGACTGGATGGACATCAATCCTTATCTTGCCTCTGACCCGGCAGAGAGGATGGTTGAATTTTCGAGTCTCGTTGTCAGGACGCACAAAGCCGGTCTCAAGCTGCTCATTGACTTTATCCCAAACCATGTTGCCAGGGACTATAAGGGAGGGATTGTCCATTATGACTATTGTGACGGTGACTGGACAGACACTTTAAAGAATAATTGGGATGTTCCCCAAACCTGGTCCGCAATGCTGGACATACTGCGATTCTGGGCTTCCCGCGGGGTGGACGGCTTCAGGTGCGACATGGTCGAGCTGGTTGATTCCTGCAAACTCGGCAGTCTTATTTCTGCCGTGAAGTCTGAATATCCTGACCTTGTTTTCGTGGCCGAAGTATACGGAAGGGACAACTACAGGCGGTATCTTGATGCCGGCTTTGATTTGCTGTACGACAAGTGCGGTCTGTATGACGCCCTGTCCGACATTTGCAGATACGGACATTCTGCGGAGAGGATTACCTGGAACTGGCAGTCTCTAGGGAACATGCAGCCGAGGATGCTTAATTTTCTCGAGAATCATGACGAGGTCAGGATTGCCTCAAAGGCTTTTTTGGGCTCCGCTGAAAAGGCCTTTGCCGCAATGACGGTATCTCTATTGTTCAATGATGCCTGGTTCATGCTCTATGCCGGGCAGGAGGTGGGGGAGGATGCATCCGAAAGCTCTGACGGCCGCACTTCCATTTTCAACTGGTGTCATGCAAAGATGCTTGGGGACCTGTATGCCAGCCTTCATGGTGATGGAAATCTGAACAGCAAGGAAGCTTCGGTCCTTGCGCGGTACAGAAACTTGCTCAAGCTGGCAAAGCTGCCTGTTTTCAGCGAGGGCAAATGTTGGGATCTGTGTTATTGCAACCATGATTCGTCCGGTTTTGATCCTGTGCATCATTTTGCCTTCCTGCGTTATGATGATGCGGAGAGCTGGCTTGCGGTATGCAATTTTTCCGACAACGTTGCGGAGATTCAGGTATCTTTCCCTGATGAGGTCAGGCAGTTTACCGGAGGAAAGTCTTTTGCCTCGGTCTCTGTCGGTGCCTGGGATTCCACTGTTATCAAGTTGTAGGACTGTTTGGGACAACAGAGAGGCGGATCCGTTCAGGACCCGCCTCTCTGTTGTCATTCACTTGTATGGTTATCCGATGAGGATTGATGCCAGCAGTGCAAGAATTGCATAGAATTCAGGAAGCGCGGCATAGATCATCGTGTTGGTCATCACGTTGTGTCCCTGGCTGATGCCCACGATACCGTTGGCACAAACCTGTCCCTGGCGGATACCTGAAATCAGGCAGACAAGTCCCACACTGATTCCGACGCCGAAATAGAGGGCTCCATTGGCAGCGAGGTCCTTGCTGAGCCAGAGAATGAAGGCGAGGAAGCCGTACAGACCCTGGGTGGCAGGAATGGCCGAAAGAATCATGTACGAAGATGACTTCTCCGGTGTCTTCTTGAGTGCGCCTTCGGCAGCATTTCCGGCAATGGTTGTGCCTATCGCTGAACCTACGGCAGCAAGGCCGAACATTAGTCCTAGACCTAGATAAGCAAGAATTGTGTTGAGCATAATAGATTTACTTTACTTTATTGTTTTACATATAATTATCGTTTGATTGGCTTGTACTCTACTCCAGAGCCTTCATATCCTGAATTCTTGAAGAACTCCACGAAGTTGAGCCTGAGAGGGTGCACAAACGCTCCGAGGCAGCTCAAGGCGATGTTGAGAACGTGTCCTACAACAAGGATCAGCACGAAGGGGACCCACTGCCAAGTCGGGTCAGGGCCCTTGACCATTTCGGCAATCTGGTTGAATGTCGAGCCAAGCATGCTTCCCGACAGTCCAAGCGCGTAGAGACGTATGTAACTGAGCACGTCGGACATGAGTCCGGATGCAGTGTTGTAGGTATCCCAAAGTCCTGACCCGATATTGATCAGAGGATTGCGTCCCCACTTGTTGAAAATGTAGATGCCGAGGGCTGAAACACCGGCAATTCCGATGAGCAGCCATTTCATCGCGGTCTCGGAAACCACTCCGGTGAGTCCGGCGGCAAGTCCGATTATTCCGCCGACGATAAGCAGTGTCCAGCCAAGTGTGCCGAGACTGTTCTTGAAACCGTTTCTCTTGACGGCCCATACGGCTTTTGTGATCATTGCGAGACTGATGTGAACTATGCCTATGAGCAGAGATATGATCATCCACTTGGCATATGTGGCATCTCCCACGCTGACGTCACCGACAATCATGAATTTCTTCATCCAGTCGGGAATCCATGGAACTTCCACAAGATTGACTCCGAAGAATCCGCCCATCAGAAGGCCAACCACCACTGTGCCGCAGCCCAGAGTCACAATCAGACTCCACATGTCCGCAAGCCCTCCTTTCTTTCCCTTCAGGAAGAGTCCTATGCCTATCAGGGCGAGTCCGTAGCCCGCGTCCCCAAGGCACATTGCAAAGAACAGAAGGAAAAAGATGCTCAGGAATACCGTAGGATCGAATTCATTGTACACAGGTACGCCGTACATTCTCGTGAGCACCTCGAACTGTCTTGAGAACGAATTGTTCTTCAGTTCAATCGGCGGATTGTCTTCTGCCTTTGCTTTTTCGGCGATATAGTAAACGGACATCGAGTCGAAGGCTTCCTTGAGCCTGTCGTCCTGGTCGGAAGGTGCGAACCCCTGGTATATCAGCAGGCTGTCCTCCGCAGCAGGCTGTCCGGACACTCCTGCAAGATATACGCTGAGGTCAGTGTACATCTTTTCAACTCTCTTCTCAAGATCCGGAAGTTCGGAACGCCTGTCCTCAAGTTTTTTCTTCTCGGCGGCCAGGGCATTTTCCGTCTCTGCGATTTCAGCCCTTATCTCCGATGCTTTCCGCTGGGGCAGGGGAATGTCCTTTACCGGGAATCCGGAAGTATCTCCGGCGACAGCAAACCAGACCTTTTCTTTCGTCTCATTCACTATCTGGATTGCGTATTGTTCCTCCCATTCCTTCCTGTATGCCTTAGTGGAAATGCAGTAGAACTTCACGCCGAAGGTTTCGAGCATTTTCCTGTCGTACTCTCCCCAGGGAGCAGCCTCCTCGAGGCTTCTCGCGAGTTCGGCCCTTTTTGTCTTGAGTGCCTCTGTCCTGGCGTCCGACCCGTTGGTGATGTCCTTGATTTCCGATTTCAGCCGTTCGATGTCGGACATCATGCTGCGCGAGATGTTGTCGACCGGCTTTGACGAGCGGGTGATGTCAACTACTCCGAGGTCCTGAAGCCGTGCCAGAAAGGACGTCTTGTCCGTGCTCAGCAGCAGGAAGGAGTATTTGGTCATGGGTATTATCATAGCTCAGCCTCCTCTTCTTCTTCGTGTCGGGTCTTGACAATCTTGGAAGACGATTTGGAAAGATTTTCCTCGTCCTCCATGTATCTCTTTATCTTTCTGATGGCTTCCTGGTAGCCCGGAATCTGGACTTTCTCGTAGAGGTTCACCTTCTGCGTAGTCTTCTTGCGGTTGAATTCCAGGATGTCACGCTTCTGCTGATAAATCTCGGACTCGATGCCCAGTCTTGTCAGTTCCTTGAGTATTCTTACACCGTCTGCATACCATGCCGGCTTGACGAAAGCGTTGAAGGGCTTGAGCTCATAGTGAATCTCGTCAAGTTGGGGAGTCTTCACTCCTGCGACCTTTACTGTCCGGAGATCGACATCCTTGATGCTTATCAGGCCTGGCTCGAATTCATTCCAGAGGGCAGAAAGGTAGTCGTAGCCGGCAATTGATTTCTCAAGTTCCTCCTCGAGCCTCCTGGCTTCGGCCTTGGCAGCCTGGACGCTGGAGCGCAGTGCCGATTCCTTGTTCTTCAGTGTCGGCAATGCGTTCTGGCGAACCTTCAGCTGCTTTCCGAGGTTTGTCAGGGAAGTCTTGTTGTATTGAAACTTAATGGCCACGGTTTATTTTTTCTTCCAGAATTTGTCTATTAGTGCCTGCTTTATTCCTGTTTCGGCGGGTGAGAAGTATTTGGCAAAAATCTCCCATGCCGTGTCAAGCATCTCTTCGATGGTGATGTTGACGTCTATGGACAGCAGTCGAGTAGCGTATTCCTTTGCGTAGTCGAGACAGCGAAGGTCGTAGTCCGAGAGGTCAAATCCGTTTTCGAGCTTTGATTTCGCGTTCTGGGCATCGGCATACAGGCGCACACCGGCATTCATGACCTGTGAGTGGTCCTCGCGGGTTTTCTTGCCCTGCACGAGCTGCTTGAGTCGGCTCAGAGAGCGGAACGGATCCACTATGACCTTTCCCGAGAAAGATCCACTATGACCTTTCCCGAGTCGGAATCTGCACGGTGATATATCCGGTGTTGTCGGGGATGGCGTGCGTAATGTCTCCGTCGTTGAGCGTTGTGACGGCAATGATGGTAATTGAACCGCCGTCAGGAAGCTGTACGGCCTTCTCGTAGATCTTCGCGAGATCGGAGTAAAGTGAGCCAGGCATTGAATCCTTTGACGGAATCTGGTCCATACGGTTGGACACGATGGAAAGGGCATCGGCATACAGCGTCATGTCCGTAAGCAGCACAAGGACCTTCTCGTTCTTGTCCACCGCAAAATATTCAGCTGCGGCAAGAGCCATGTCCGGAATCAGCAGCCTTTCAACGGGGGGCTCTTCGGTCGTGTTCACGAAGGAGACGATCTTGTCAAGCGCTCCTGCCGATTCGAATGCGTTGCGGAAGAACAGGTAGTCGTCGTTCGACAATCCCATGCCTCCCAGGATTATCTTGTCGACGTCTGCCCTTAGAGCCACATCGGCCATAACCTGGTTGTACGGCTGGTCAGGATCGGCAAAGAAGGGGATCTTCTGTCCTGAAACTATGGTGTTGTTCAGGTCAATGCCGGCGATTCCCGTAGGAATTATTTCGGACGGCTGGCGGCGTTTGTACGGGTTCACCGAAGGACCGCCCACTTCTCTTTCCTCTCCTTCGATTTCAGGGCCTCCGTCGATGGGCTTTCCGTAGGCGTTGAAGAAACGTCCGGCGAGCTGGTCACCAACCCTGAGGGTAGGAGGTGCACCGAGAAATGAAACTTCCGCATCTGTCGGGATTCCCTCGGTTCCGGAAAATACCTGGAGCGTCACGAGATCTCCCTTGGTCTTGACTATCTGGGCGAGCTTGCCGTTAACAGTCGCGAGCTCGTCGTTGGCAACTCCCCGGGCATTCAGCGAAACGGTCGCCTTGGTGATGGCCTGGAGATGCGTGTATGTTCTTTGATATGCTTTTGCTGCCATGTTTTCTATGAAAGGAGTTTGCTCAGCTGCTGCTGATAGTCTTTGAACTGTTCGCTGTCGAACTTGGAGTAGTTCATCTGCCTGAGGACATTGATCATCTGCTTGAAGAAATTGCGGCACTGCTCGAAGTCCTCAAACTCGAAAGTCCTGTCGCAGATGTTGAGAATCAGGTCCAGCATGTATTTCTGGCGTTCCATCGGGCAGAGCGCGTCGACATCATCGAAAGCATCCTGCTGGAGGAAGGCGAAATCTATCAGTTCGGACTTCCAGAAGGATTCGTGGTAGCTCATCGGCACTCCGTCGTCGCCAAGAATGTTTATCTGGTCGGCCATTTCCTTACCCCTGCGGACAATGTTCTTGGCTTTCAGTACCTTGTCCACCCAGCCTTTCTCAATCTTGTCATTGAGATACTCGATGATCTCAGGATATTCAAGATACTTGGAATAGGAGTCGATCGGACTAACGGCAGGGTAGCGCTTCTGGTCCGCGCGGTTCTGCTCAAGGGCATAGAAGCAGCGAGCTGCCTTCTTGGTGGATTCTGTCACCGGTTCCTTGAGGTTTCCTCCGGCAGGGGATACCGTTCCGATGAATGTGATGGCTCCTGTCTTGCCGTTGTTGAGAACGACCATTCCGGCACGTGCATAGAAGGTCGCTATGATCGCCGAAAGGTCGACCGGGAAGGCGTCGGCACCGGGAAGTTCCTCCATTCGGTTGGACATTTCCCTCAGCGCCTGGGCCCAGCGTGACGTGGAGTCGGCGAGAAGCAGGCACCTCAGTCCCATTGCGCGGTAGTATTCGCATATTGTCATGGCCGTGTAGACCGAGGCCTCACGTGCCGCGACAGGCATGTTCGAAGTGTTGCAGATGATGGTGGTGCGTTCCATCAG
>CABUIX010000054.1 GCA_902491795.1 uncultured Bacteroidales bacterium
GGCGTCTCCGCTGTTCAATTCGGACAAATCCTACTTTGATGGAGATTATACCATTGATGATCCTCTTGTGGCTTGGTACGGCAATTTTGACCAGGCCCGCTGGGAGAGGTTCAAGACGGCATGCGAGGACTTCATCAAACGCAATGAGCAGGAAGGCAACATCTATCATATGGTCGTTCCTGCAGGCAACACCCAGGAGGACTACAGATATGCATTCAGATCTTCCTATCTGCTTCAGGGCAGCCCCGAGGTAATCATGGGAATCCGCGTGTCAAAGTCCGCCAACGGAAACGACTACGGCTGGTTCAACCTCAGGACCAACGAGCGCTTCAGTTATTGCCCTACCCAGGAATATGTCGAAATGTTCCCTTGGGCGGACGGAACTCCCTTCGACTGGGAAGAGACCGAGGCGGCAGGAGAACTTGACCACATGTTCATAAAGGGAGAGCAGGTATATGGAGAACAGATGCTGCAGAATATCGTCTACACGCGCGATCCCAGACTCTATGAGACGGTTGCGGTTAACGGTGCCAGGCAGACCATCAACTGGGGCGACGGTAGGACCAGCGGTGCGAACTATGAACTCTGGGTCGGAGGAACAACGGCCGGAATGCAGCCGATCAACCAGACCTCACATTATGGAACCGGTTACCGTTTCCTGAAGTATTACGCGGGAGAGGCTTTCCAGCGCAGGTTCCCCCAGTGGATATGGCTGTGCCTCAGCGAAGTTTACCTCGGATATGCCGAGGCCTGCGCCCAGACCGGAGACTTGTCTACAGCCGTGAAGTACATTGACATGGTCAGGGCCAGGGTCGGTCTCGGAGGCATCGTGGAATGCAATCCCGACAAGAACCTGCTTTCCGACAAGGATGCCCTGCTCGAGGAAATCCTTCGCGAGAGAGCCTGCGAGTTCGCTTTCAACGATTCACGCTACTTCGACATGATACGCTACAAGCGTGCTGACCTGTTTGAGCGTACGCTCCACAGACTTCTTATCTACAGGCTCGTGCAGAACGACGCAGGAGAGTGGGTACGTTCCGAAACACAGTGGTACAATGTACGCACCGATTACACGGATCCCGATGATCCTAATTTCTATGAGCCTTCGCATTTCGACTACGAGAAGCAGCCCATCACCGTTCTCGCCCGCTACTGGTGGGATGAAGGTGGCGGAGATGTCAATCCCGAGGTAGGCAACTTCGATTCCAGATGGTATCTGCAGCCTTTCCCCGTAACTGAAATCAACAAGGGATATGGACTTATCCAGAATGCCGGATGGTAGCGGATTCAAGCGTGTTAATTCTAATTAATGCAACAAATGAGAAAGAAATACATACTCGTGTTTGCTCTGGCGGCCGTGTTCACAGGAACTCTTGCCGCACAGGACGGTTCCGTGTACGAACCTGAGAAAAAGGTGATAGACACGGGAGCTTCCACGCCCTTGAGCATGGAGGAGATGACCTCGGCTGTTTCGATAATAACGTCCGGGAACATAGAGCACCGGAATTCGAAGAATATAGGCAACAGTATTCTCGGACAGGGCCTTGGCCTCATTTCCCTGCAGGGCGCAGGAATATATGCCGAACAGAACCCTACATTCTATGTCAGGGGACTCCAGACCCTCAACGACAACAATGCCCCGCTGATTCTTGTGGACGGAATAGAGAGGGACATATCCAGCGTGTCGGCCGATGAGGTTGACTATGTAGTGGTGCTCAAGGATGCCGCCGCAGTCGCTCTTTACGGCTACAGGGGAATCAACGGTGCTGTTCAGATAGTCACCAAGAGAGGTGAATACAACACCCGTGAGGTCAGGTTTACCTATGACCACAGTTTCAACTCTCTGCTGAACAAGCCGCAGTTCGTCGACGGCTACACCTACGGCCTCGCCATAAATGAGGCGCGCGCAAATGACGAACTTGCTGCCCGTTATTCGACAGATGAACTCAACGCTCTGCGGGACGGAAGCTATCCTTTCCTTTATCCGAGCGTGAACTGGGTAGACGAGACCTTCCGCAACACTGCTTCAACCGACAACCTCAACATTGAGTTCAGGGGAGGCGAGAGCAATTTCCGCTATTATGCCATGATGGATCTGATCTCCGACAGGGGATTCATCAGAAACACCGGCATGAATGAGGGATACAGCACTCAGGACATGTATGTCAAGGGTAACCTGCGACTTAACCTCGACATTGATCTTACGCCAACCACTGATGTAAGAGTCAACATTCTCGGCATGCTGATGGAAAACAGCCGTCCGGGCGACGAAGCTGACATATGGGACATGGTTTACACCGTTCCCTCTGCAGCCTTCCCTGTCAAGGATGAGAACGGGGTGTGGGCAGGAAGCAATACCTGGGCAGGAACCAGCAATCCTGTGGCACAGACTTCCGGAGCCGCATACTACAAGAACCACAACCGCCTTCTGTTCACCGACCTCACCATCAGGCAGGACCTGTCTGCGTGGGTTGAAGGGCTGAATGCCTTCGTCAGGGTAGGCTATGACAACAGCGCCAACATTTACGAGAATCACAGCAAGAGTTATATATATACCGTGACCGTCCCGAGCTGGCCTGCAGGTGCAACGGAGCCCACATGGACCTCCAGCACCTACGGTGAAGATACCGCAATGGGTTCGAGTGCGAACACCAACATGTTCGTCCAGAGGGCGCATGTTGATGCGGGTGCAGCCTACAGCCGCAGCTTCGGCAAGCACAGCATCAGCTCCCAGCTCAAGTGGGACTATGAATACTATGACACTGAGGATGTCAACAACACGATCTACAGGCAGAACGTGAGCCTTTGGGGACACTATGGGTATGCCGGAAAGTATTTGGCTGACCTCGCCCTTGTGGGAAGCGGTTCCAACCGTCTGGCGCCCGGCACCAAGTGGAGTTTCTCTCCCACCCTTTCACTGGGATGGGTAATTTCCAAGGAAGGCTTCATGGCGGATGCATCATGGGTCAATTTCTTGAAACTCAGGGCTTCTGCAGGAATATTGAATGCCGATTACCTTCCCGGTGACGATGTCTGGACATATTACATCCAGCAATATCAGACCGCAGGCGGAGTTTATCCTTTCAGCAGTGCGTTCAGTTCTGATTTCGGAAGGACATATCTCGGACGGCTTGCCACATCCCGCCCTGGTCATGAGACTGCCTACAAGTACAATGTCGGCATCGATGCCAGGATCCTTAACGGCCTCAGCCTTACATTCGACGCATACTACCAGCGCAGAAGCGACATCTGGGTTGACGCTTCCGGAAGATATACCGACGTCATCGGACAGGATCCCCCGTTCGAGAATGCCGGAATCGTGGACAGCTGGGGCACTGAGGTCGGGATTGACTATACTGGAAAAATAGGCTCAGTTAACATAAATGTCGGCGGTAACTTCAATTTCAACCGCAACAGGATTGTGGAGATGCTTGAGGAGCCGCGCCTGTATGACAATCTGATCCAGACCGGAAATAGGGTCGACCAGTTCTATGGCCTCAATGCTCTCGGGTTCTTCAGGGACCAGGCAGACATAGACGCGAGTCCTTCGCAGACCTTCTCCACTGTCCGTCCAGGAGATATCAAGTACGAGGATGTGACCGGAGACAATGTCATTGACAGCAATGATGTCCTGGCTCTCGGATATGGCACCGACGCCCCGGAAATTTACTACAATTTCCACCTCGGGGCAGAGTGGAAGGGCCTTGGCTTCTATGCTCTTCTTCAGGGCGTGTCCAACTACAGTGCTTATCTCAACACCAAGAGCATGTACTTCCCTCTTGTCGGCGACACCACAATCTCCGAGTACTACTACGAAAACCGCTGGACCTCACCGGACAGTGACGCCAAGTTCCCCCGTCTGAGCAGCCAGAGCAATGCTAACAACTACTGTGCGAATTCTGTTTTCCTTGCGGATCGCTCGTTCCTGAAGCTGCGCAATCTCGAGGTTTACTACAATCTCCCTCAGAATCTGCTTCTCAAGACCAAGTTCATCAAAGGGGCGAAATTCTATGTGCAGGGCAACGACCTGATGTGCCTGGATTTCCTCCCGGTCAGCGATCCTGAGGCTTACGGTACTGACCAGCTGTTCCGCAGCATTGTGCTTGGACTGAGACTTACTTTCTAACGCAAATTCGAAATGGATATGAAAAACAAGATATTGCTTGGAGGATGTCTTTTCGCTCTGGTTCTGGCTTCTTCGTGCGAGAAGCAGATGAACTACAACGAATACAACATCTATGACAAGGACTACATAACTCTCAACTTCAACAATGTAGGCGGATTCCTGACCGACATCTACAATGCGGTCGAATATGACTACGGTAATTTCAGCGCCGGAGCCATGCTGTCTTCCGCTACGGATGAAAGTGAATACAGCATCATGGGAAACGCCATTGAGGATTACTACAACGGAGGATGGAGCCCCACGAATGCGAAGGGTACGACATGGACCAACATGTATGCCGGAATCGCTGCCTGCAACGAGTATCTCACAGAGATGTTGGGCCTTACCTTTGATGAGCTCAAGCTCAATCAGGACTACCTGCAGCAGATGCACAGGTACGAAAACTATCAGTATGAAGTCAGGTTCCTGCGCGCGTATTTCTATTTCACCCTGGTACGCCAGTACGGTGGAGTTCCCATCGTGGGAGAGAACATGACACCCGAGGAGATCAATGTGCTCAGCAGGTCTTCTTCCGATGAGGTCTTCAAGTATGTGATTGATGAATGCAATGCCATAAAGGACCTTATAATCAAGGATTACAGTGACCTTGGCGACTATGCCCTCTCAACGGAGGAGACCGGACGCGCGAACAATCTTGCGGTACTTGCATTGAGGGCAAGGGCGGCTCTGTACTGGGCCAGTCCCCTGTTCAATGAAGCCAACGACACCGAGCGCTGGCACACGGCAGCCACCTACTACAAGGAGCTGATAGACGCCTGCACCGAAAGAGGAATGGGGCTGTGCTCGAACTATGCTGACCTTTGGTCCACGCAGAATTATTATGATGCCAGCATAACGAAGGAGATCATTTTCGGCCGCCGTTATTATTCAAGTGCGACCGGGGACGGTTCCAACGGAGACCGTTATGTCGAGACCAACAACTATCCTGTAGGCATTGAAGGAGGATCCGGAGGCAACTGTCCTACGCAGAATCTCGTTGATGCCTATGACATGAAGGCAACAGGGCTCGGAATCAATGAGCCGGGAAGCGGATATGATCCTGCCAACCCCTATGAGGGCCGTGATCCCCGTTTTGCGATGACTGTCGCATACAACGGATGCCAATGGCCGACATATTCCGAGGCGCCGCTGCTCCAGACATATGTGGGCGGCGTGAACGGACAGCCTCTTTCAGGTGCCACCACCACAGGTTACTATCTGAGAAAACTGTGTCATGGCGAGATTTCCCTTGCGGCAACCGGAAGCGTGCTCAGGAATCCCCATACCTATGTAATCTTCCGTCTCGGCGGTGCATATCTTGATTATGCCGAGGCCTTGTTCCGCTGGCTCGGAAGCGCTGACGTCTCCAATGGCGAGTTCCCCATGTCGGCGCGTCAGGCTCTGAACATGACAAGGACACGTCCAGGTGTCGAGATGCCTGAGTTCCCTGCAGGAATGAGCAACGATGAATTCTGGGAGAAGTACAAGAAAGAGCGTATGGTTGAGCTTGCCTTTGAAGGCCATCGTTTCTGGGACGTACGCCGCTGGAAAGAGGCGGACAAGTATTTCACAAGCATAGAACGGATGACTGTCACCAGGAATGATGACGGTACTTTCAATTACGAGAGAGAAAGCGTTAGCAGAAATTGGGATGACAAGATGTATCTGTATCCCATACCTCAAACTGAAAGAATGAAAAACGGAAATCTGTCACAGAACCCAGGCTGGAATTGACGGAATCCAACCAATGATGATGTGGTTAAAACAATTGGTTACTATCTCTCTCGAGGAGGAGCGGCTTTCAAGGCCGCTCCTCTTTTTTTGTCCTTGCCTCTTTCCTGAATTCACTTGGCGTGGACCCGAATTCCGCCTTGAACAACTTGGAGAAGTTGCTTGGGTCCTTTATTCCGACCAGCCTGCAGATTTCGCCCATGCTCTTGCTGGTGTCTGAAAGAAGTTCCGCTGCCTTGTCCATGCGGGTAGCCATTATAAACTGCCATGGGGTGAATCCTGTCGTGTCCTTGACCTTCTTGAAGAATGGAGTACGGCTCATTGCCATTTCCTTTGAGAGATCACTGATTGAAAATCCGGAATCTTGAAGATTGCTTTCCACCACTTCCCTTAGATGGCTCAAGAAAGCTTCATCGGGAATCAGTGGCTGGATCTCAATGTCATTGTCCTGAGACTCCTGAATTGTGGGGATGATCTTTTCCTCGTCTTTTTTCCGGCGTTTTACAGTATGGACGACAGCCAGCATGGATGCGATGAGCATGGCTGTGGCAGTTGCGGCGATTGAATATGGCAGCAGAACCATTGCAGACCCCCCCGCATTATTGTCCGGTGACTGCGTCGGGTTGCTTATGTCGCTCTCGAGCAGGCCGACAGGAATTTCTGGTGCGGGCGTCTGGATGAGCAGGAAGACAATCGTAATGAACAGTTTGTACATGGTCATTTAAGTCAGTGGTTATTATGCGGTCAGTGCAAATATAGCAAAAATGTCTTTCGAACCTCCAGCAATGACTGCAAGGCCGTGCTCCTTATGATATAGTGATATTCTTGATAAAAGATTGTGCTTCTTGCAAGGTGGCCAATAATGCCGGTGTTTGCCTGTCTTGCCGGAAAAAATTTCGTGCCTGTTGTTTTTTTTCATTGAGATTCAGTATCTTACTCAAAAATCACAGGAAAACTCATTGCCGATGAAAAATCTGTTTGTCTCAGCCGCCGTAGCGGTGATTGCCGTTTCTGCGGCGCTTGTCTTTGTTCATTCCATTGGGTCCGGTGCTCCGGACAACGAACTGTTTGAGGCCAATGTCGAGGCACTGCTCAATCAGGAACTTGATCCTGCCGTAATTATTTGCGATGGAGCGGTGTGCGGTTCCTGCTATGAAGAGTACAAGGTGTGGCCTTTCTATAAATGTGGCTGGACAGGCCATCAAGATGATTATTGAGACTGCGATAAAGTGGGTTATTTGTAGGATATGACATACTATGAGCGACAGAAAGTTTCTATCCTGTTTCGTGTTCTGCATAATTGCATTTGCCGGATGTTACAGGCAAGATAATGTTCATGCGGAATACACGATATCGTTGGATGTTGATGCACTGCTTGAAAACGAGGTGTCAATATTTGATATTTTCTCCAATGTGGACCTGATATGTCTTGACAACACATATCCGACATCGAATTTTGTAAATGTCGGCGCATCGAACATTGCGAGCGACGGAGAACATATCTTCATTCTTGACTGGCGGGATCTGAGTGTCCGTAGCTATGATATGGAGGGTGCTCTCGTGGCTTATTCAGACAAGAGAGGAAGAGGTCCAGGGGAGTATGTGGCGGCGAATCAGATTGCTTACAACGAGGAACTTGACATGGTCGAGATCCTGTGTCCCATGTGCAGAATTTTCAGATATTCCCCGGACACCCTGAAGTTCGATTCGGTTGTGGATTTCTCTGGACAAGAACTGCTTGCTGCGCATAATTCCTGGCGCAGTGGCGATGAATATATGCTGTTTGTTCATTCCGAGAAGAACAAGCTTTGGAATCTTGATTCCGGCAGCCTCGAACTGTCATCATACGGATATTGCCCTCCTGAACATCTTGATCATTTTATTTACGCACAGATGCCTTTTTTTGAGTTCGCCGGCAAACCCTGTTTTTTCCGAACATATGACGGCCTCGTCTATACCTTTGATGTTGGGAAAAGGCGTCTTGTCCCCTATATTGAATGGAATTTAGGTAAATATCAGTGTCTTCTTGAGGATATTCCGGAAGATGAAGCCGCTCTTGATGGTTTTGACTTTGTTCTGGAAAATTCAAAAAAAAGGTTCTCTCCCTTTATAGAGGTCAAGGCATACGGCAGCCGGATTTTTGCCAGCGTGATTCACAATGGCGAGATTCATACCCTCTGTCACGACCTTGCGACCGGCGAGAGCCTGCTGTTCGAGAAGACGGTCGAGGGGATGCGCTTCCTGCCGGAACTGTTCCTTGACGGGGTGATGTACAAGTTCGTGGACTATGTTTACTTGCCGGAATACGTGAACCGAGACATTCTCGACCCGTCCTCACGGGCGGCCTATGACAAGGTGCTCGCGGAGGAAGGTGCCGCGATAGTGCGCTATCGTATGAAATAGCGGTGCGGCGAATCTTCCCTCTTGGATTTCGTATGCGGTGAGAATGCTGTCCCCGTCCTCGTATACGAAGGCGTATATCCGTCCGGCAGCCTCGTCCACGGCGAAGTCGTCAATGTTGCCGACGACATAGCCCTCTATGAACTCGCCGTCCCAGTCGAACTTCAGTATGTAGTTGACTTTTTCGATGTCGGGATTCATCATTTCTTCCATAGTCCGCCCCTTGTATGACGTATACAGGTAATTGTCGGTCGGGTAGAGGCACATATAGGCGGAGACGGTTTCAGGCTTGTGGATGACGCGGACCCCGTGCTCATGCGTTATCGTTTCCACATCGGCGTCGAACGTGAAATATTCTCTTGTCTTTTGAGGGATCCCTGAGCCGTCCGTCCTGTAGAACACGAGCTGGTCGTTGCTGTATCCGGCAGCGGCAAAGCAGCTCTGGTCTGGCTTTACTGCCATGAGGGTCTGGTTCTTCATGAAGAAGGCATTTCCGTTGCCGGCATCGCTGTTGTCTCCGGGGTAGACGCCGAAATGGCCTGTACTGCGGCCGTTGCTGTCGAGCAGAGAGAACTGGTGACCGTTGAAATTGCCGTTGGCTATGTATCCGTTGCCGAAGGGAATGACTTCGTACGGGACTTCGTCGAAACCGAAAGTCATCTCTCCGAGGCAGGTATTGGCCGAAAGCAGTTGCGGGAATGATTCGGTTGCCGAATACGAACTGATTTTATGGGATGTGACGTCGAAAAGGAAGATTTTGCCGGCATCGTTGTGGTATATCCGCCGTATCATCATCATTTCACCGGGGCCGCGTCCGACAGGCAAGGTCCGGCGGAAACTGCCGGTATTAAGGTTGATTACAGTTATGAGTTCTCCTTCGAACTTGTCCGTGTAGATGAGCAGTGAGTCGAGAATCATCGGTCTGGATGGCCTGCCGACGAGCAGACTGTCCCCAATGACGAGAGGCTTCAGCCGACGGAATCCGTCAAAGTCGAACGCTTCTTGATGGTCGTTGCGGCAACTGCATGTTGCGATTGCCGCAACGATGCAGAAGATGAATCCGATTTTGCGCATTGCTATATAAGGATGTCAGAGTCAGGGTTGAAATAGTTGAGATAGAAAGTAACTCCGCCCACCTCCTGTTGAGTAAGGGCTTCAACATTGGCTTCGAAAAGAGTGCCTTGGGATGATTTTCCGGAAGAGAATGCATTCAGGAAAATCACCGCAGCCAGAAGAGAGACGGTTCAGGCGATGATAAAGTTGTTTTTTCATAAGTAATTGATTTTTTGCAAAATAATAAAAATATAGGTATCCGCCAAGTAGTCATCCGGACATGAAAATTCCGGGAGGAGCCCGGTTTTGTCGTTCGCGTCGTTCATGCCGTTCATGCCGTTGGGCTTCATGCAATGGATGAGTTCCTGCAAAAGACCTGTCGCAGTGATGTGCTCTGGAAGGGCCTGGGAGAGGGGTGAGTGCGACAGGTCTCCCGGAAATCGTTGGACCTGTCACAGCAGTATGCCCTGGAGGTGGCTGGGAGGCAGGTGAGTGCGACAGGTGAATTGCAGGAACTCCGTCCGGAAGAACGGAAGTAAGAATGGCTGGGACCCACCGCGGAAGAACTGACGGACGGAAAGGAGCAGGCCACGTGATTCATCATGTAAATCAAAGCCAAAGCAGGCCCGCTCCGGAAAGGAACGGGCCTGCTGAATTGTATTCCCGGTGCTTGGCCGGACTTGCAGTCCTCAGCCTGCTACAGGTTCTCGGCGTGGGAGAGCAGGTAGTTCTCCGCTTCCACGCTCCAGAGTCCGTTGTGTGCCTTGCAGATTCTGTCGAGTTCGGCATAGACGGGGTTCGTCCTGCCTTTCTCCCCGAATTCCGTGAGTGCGGTCAGAGGCATCTCTATGTGGGTATAGATGAGCTTCTTTCCTCCAGGTATTGAAGGAAGGTTGAGAGTGGTGTCGATCACTGCGTTCAAGCCTCCTATGTGGGTGACGAGCCCTGCAGGGTCCATGCCCTTGCCCATAAGGTGCAGAGCTTCCTTCATGTCGTCGGTATTGCCTCCGCTGGTGCCCACTACATGGGTTGAGGCATAGTGGACGTTGTAGAAGTTGAAGGGAGCCTTGAAGTCTGCCCTTCCGGGGCCGGAGAAGAAGTTGAGGCATCCGTCGAAACCGAGGATGTCATCGGCCTGCTCTACAACAGACGGCACTGGAGCCATAACCACGACCTCGTCATATCCTGTGCCTCCGGTGATTTCGCGGAGTGCGGCAACCGGATTCTCAACGGCGCCTGTGTTGATGTAACGCAGGTCAATGCCCCTTGATGCGGCAAATTCCTTGGTATAGAGCTGTGCCGCGCGGTCGAGGCGCGCCTGGTCGATGTCGGTTACGACAAAGAGTGCGGGATGGCGGTCTTCCCTGTGCAGGACATAGTTGATGCAGGCAAGTCCCATGGGGCCCACGCCGGCGAGCAGCGCCATCTTGCCTCCGTCCTTGATCTCCATTGAGTGCACGTAGGAGCCGGGGGTGGTGTGGTAGCACGCATGCATTGCGCCTATTACGCAGGAAAGCGGCTCGCTCAGGGACGCGGGATAGAATCCCTCTCCCTTGTAGGGAAGCAGGCAGCCCTGTTGCATCACTTCTGCGGGTATCACGATATATGTTGCGTCACCTCCGATGTACTTGTAGGAGTATCCGGGGGCTGAAAGCACACCTACAGGACCGCCTTCCCATGTGAGGGCGGGCTGGATGGAGAACTTGTCGCCCGGCTTGAACTCAGCCTGCCATTTCTTGCCGACTTCCACGATCTCGCCGGCGAACTCGTGTCCGATGATTACCGGATTCTCCGCCACATTGTCGGGAACCCTCTTGTGCTCGGGGCCCTGGTGGGCTGCCTTGTATGACGACATGCAGATGCTGTCGCTGACGACTTTTGCAAGTATCTCGTCGTCCTTGATCTGCGGGAGCTCGAATTCTTCGAGACGCAGGTCATCTTTGCCGTATAGGCGTACTGCTTTGGTTTTCATTGTTTCTGAGTATTGTTGGTTATTGGTTTTTCACTGGTGCTGCCGGCGTTCCGGGAAGAGGTTTCCAGTCCTTGAGCTCTTCCAGGAGGACTTCCACAGCCTTTTCGAGCTGTGCATCCTTGCCGAGATAGTCTTCGAAGGGATTGATGTCAACCACGATGTCGGGATCCACTCCGTGCCCCTCGATGATCCATTCACCCTCAGTCGAGTATGAGGTGAAGAAAGGTGTCCTCATGTCCTGTCCGTCGACGAAAGGCTTGGACCCAGAAATGCCCACGATTCCGCCCCAAGACCGGGTTCCTATCAGTTTGCCGAGGCCGAGCTTGCGGAAGCCGTAGGGGAACAGGTCTCCGTCCGACGACGAGTATTTGTCTATGAGGCATACCTTGGGCCCGTAGAAGGCTTCGTTGGGAACCGGCTCGTTGCTGCCGTTGCGGTACATGCTTACCCTGTAAACCTCGCGCTGCAGGCGCTCAAGTATAATGGGGGAGACATTTCCGCCTCCGTTCATTCTGTCGTCGATGATCAGGGCCTTCTTGTCCAGCTGGCTGTAATAGAGACGCGCGAACATCTCCAGGCCGGCAGGACCCATGTCCGGAATGTGGATATATCCTATCTTTCCTCCCGAAAGTTTGTCAACCTTCTCGATGTTGCCCTTGACCCAGGCGTAATAGGCCAGCTGGGATTCATCTCCGGTGGGCACCACGTAGACCGTGCGGGCGTTCTTGCCTCCGGCATCGTCAGCGAGGGTGAGGGAGATTGTCTTGCCGACCTTGCCCACGAGGGCCTGTCCTACGTCTTTGAGGTCTGATGCAGGGATTCCGTTGACAGCCGTGATGTATTCTCCTGTACGAGCATTGACTCCGGGGGCTTCAAGAGGAGACCTCAGGCTTTCGCTCCAGTCAGCACCCTCGAATATCTTCTCTATCCTGAATGCCCCTGTTCTGGCGTCCTTGCTGTACTGTGCCCCGAGAAGTCCTGTTGCTACCCGCTTCACTTCTGGAGTTTCTCCGGAAGTGATGTAGGCGTGTCCGACATTGAGCTCCCCGAGCATTTCTCCGATCAGGTATGTCAGGTCATCGCGGTGTCTGACATAAGGGAGCATCTGCGAGTATTTGTCGTATACGTGGTCCCAGTCCGCTCCGTGCATGTTCTCGACATAGAAGCCGTCGCGGGTGATTCTCCAGCTTTCGTCGAAGATCTGCTTCCATTCGGCTTCATGGTCGACCACGATGTCCGCATCGTCAACGGGGACGCAATCCGCATTGTCCGGCGAAGTTCCGAATGCGACCACCTTGTAGTCTGATCCGCTGCGGACAAGAGCCTTTGAGGCATCCGGGGTGAATGCAAGATATTGCCCGGAAGGCCCGTCCGAAATTTCCAGGGTGTTGAGATCCAGCACCTTGAGGTTGCTTCCGCCGGAATACCACAGTTTTCCGTCCTTCGAAAGCACGAGGCTGTAGGCGGTGACGGGGAGCTGTGATATTCTGTCGCTGATGCCTTCGATGTCAACTTTTGTAGATGCGCCGGCATTTTCTGATGCCTCTTCGGATTTCGCCGTCTTGCCCTTTCCGGATTTTGCCGTCTTGCCGTCCTCCGGGGCTGTTTCGGCTGCCGGCTTGTATTCATCCGATTTCACAGCCATCGGATTGGGCGTATCTGCGGCCAGCGGGAGCACGAACACTTTGTCTCGCATCTGGAAGGCCACGTTCCACTCCATCGAAGAGTAGTTGTATCCGAAATCAGTGGCTGAAGTGAAGAAAAGGTATTTCCCGTCCTGAGAGAACATCGGCTCCCATGCGTCATACCAGCGGTCCGTAACCTGCCAGCTCCGGCGGTTCTTGATGTCGAAGAGATAGACGGCCGCGATTCTGTTCGGAAGCATGGTCACATAAGCGGCCCAGGTGCCGTCGGGTGACAGCGTGAAATTATAGAAGCCCTCAAGGTCACTTGAGAGGATTCTCTCGCACTTGCGGCCGGGGAGGTCGATTTCGTAGACTTCCCGTGCGTCCGTGGTGAAATACAGCCTGCTGCCGTCTGGGCTCCACTGCAGGCCTGAGGGATATCCGCTGCTGAACGAAGTCAGGGCTTCGGCCTTCGAGAGATCTCCGTAGGGTGCAGCGTAGACCTGGTATTCTCCGTCGGCATCCGAAAGCCATGCGACGGTCTTTCCGTCGGGACTCCAGCAGACTTCGCGTTCGTGCGACTGAGGCGAGCGGGAAAGGTTGTATACTGGACCTTCCTTGGCGGGGAAGGAGAAGATGTCTCCGCGTCCGATCGCAAGGACTCTCTGCCCGTCGGGGGAGAGGGAGAAGTCGCTGAGACGGCCAACAGAGCTGCGGTATTCACTGCGCCCCCAGATGCCGTCATCGGCGAGACTTATGGTGACCTTCTCGGCAGGGCCTCCGTTGTGAACGTCATATTTGTAGATGTATCCTCCGTTTTCGAAGACAATCCAGTCAGACGAGAAGGAGGGGAACTTGCAGTCGTATTCGCTGAAGTCGGTAACCTTTTCGGTCTGGCCGGTTTTCGTGTCGTAGGCGAACAGGTTCATGGTCCTGTCCCTGTCGGACAGATAGTAGATCTTGTCTCCTGTCCACATCGGGAACACGTCCTGGGCATCATTGTCGGTAATTTTCTCAAGCTCGGATGTCCCGACAGTGTTGATCCATATTTCGTCGGCCTGTCCGCCGCGGTAGTATTTCCATGTGCGGAATTCGCGGAACATCCTGTTCATCGCGAATTTGCTGCCGTCCGGAGAAAATGAGCAGAACCCTCCCTCGCTGACCGGGATTATTTCAGGAACACCGCCATTCTCGGCATCCACCAGACAGAGATTTGCCCTCAGTCCGCTGAAGCAGTACTGCTTGCTGCGGTAGATGATTTTGATTCCGTCT
>CABUIX010000055.1 GCA_902491795.1 uncultured Bacteroidales bacterium
TCCATAACCTCAATTTATTATTATTTTTTGAAAAATTCTAAAAAATATATCCGCCGGTCCTGCCGGCGACAGGTTTTACAAATGTATAAACTTTGCGAGCCATATCAAAAGAATTCCCGATTAAAAGTTATCAACATAGTTAATGACAGGCCGCCCCGCCGCTCGTGGATGCAGACAAAATTTTCATTTCATTTAGATTACAATTCAGGGCAGGCTATTGCAGAAATAAAATCATATTATTAAATTTAACCGATAAAACGTTAAATTCCAACAGCGATTGAAAGCAAATGAATTCAAAATAAACCATTTATATGAAAAGTGTTTTCAATTCATATCTGCTTAAAGGAGGCTTTGCAGCTTTCTGTCTCTCCGCCGGCCTGATGATGGCCTGCGACGGAGGCTCTTCCAAAGCGGATATCCCTACCCCCCCCCATCGGAAAATGATGACATCACAATCGTAAACGGAAAGGTAAAGTTCTACCTTGTCCTGGCTGACAATTCCCCGCGCTCCGCAATGGAAAGCAGCCAGCCGGATTTCAGGAATTGCAGCCTACGGGTCAACGGAGAAGAATACATCCCGGCACTGGACACAGACGGCAAATGGAGCTGCGAAGTGAAAGCCTCGGCCGCCGGAACTTACGACGCCGTTCTCCACACGGCCAGCTCGGGAGCCTGGCACGGCAGCAGTGCCTACAGTGACCTGAAAGTACCGTTCAGCCAGTTTCTCGCAGGAAGTCCCGCACAACTGCCGGACTATCCTATGTATGCAAGCTACAGCAAAGAGACCGGCAACAGGCTCAGCCTGAAAGACGGATTCTCCATTCTTGACATCACACTCAAAGGCAGCGGAAAAATCTCATCAATAAGAGTCTCGGACCCTTCCGGCTCATCGCTTTCCGGACTTGCGGACTATCTGCCGTCAAAAGGACAGTTCAAAATGAAAAGCGGACTGCCGGAATGCATCCTCAACTGCACGGACAGTGACAACGCCGCAACCCTCAACGACAACGGAGCACATATCTATATAATTGTCCCTCCCGGCACATACAATGCGGGTCTCGACATAAGGATATGTGACGATGTCCACAAAATGATGGAGTACAACACAGGAGCCTTCTCCCTTGCAGGAGGAACTGTGAAATCAATCAATTTGGACTACAGTCCTGCATCCGGTCTCATCTGGTATGAAGGATTCGACAAATTCGTATGGGGAGGCGACATCATAGGAGGTGAAGGCACATTGGGATATGCTCCCGATGATGACAATCCGGGCACTGACGGAGCCACCTCAAGAACAGGATACGAGAACGCCTTCACTCAGGTCGGATACGATAGGCCGGGTTCAGGATTCATCCAGTCAAACACCTGGAGTGAAGTCAGCGGCAAGACTGTCGGGACATCCCACCAGATGAGCGAGTCCTACGTAAAGAGCCGGGGCATCGGAGATTTCACCTATATGTTCCGCTGCCAGGAGTATAAAGGATGCCTGGCCATAGGCGCAGGAAACTCCGGACGAGGCATATTCAATACCGGAGCTATGGGAATCGGCCCTGAGCCTTGTGCGGTGAGGATAAGTTTCGATTTCTGCCTGCAGGACGGTAATACAGACGGACTCCTGATGCAGATAATGAACGGAGGCCAGATTGCAGCTCTCAATATTGACGGACAGGACGTTACATCCGACAAGGACAATTTCTCATTCGTCGGAGTGACGCACGATTATTTCCTGAGCAAGTCAAGAACAACCGTGCCGGGCTCTGCGGCGGAGGCTAAAACCTGGCACAAGGTCGAGGCTCTCGTGGAGAACGCCACCGACGGCACCTGCCTGCACATAACGGGAAAATCAGTCGATGCCGGCGTACACGGAATCTATATTGACAACATCAAAGTCACTCTTGACAGGGAATACCAGAAAGAAAACGGCACGATCAGGGTGCTCTACTGGAACATCCAGAACGGAATGTGGGCCGACCAGGCCAACAACTACACCAATTTCACAAAATGGGTGAAGAAATATAATCCTGACATCTGCGTATGGTGCGAGTCATCATCCATCTACAAGGACAACACAAAGACCTCCGCGCCGTCAAGCGAGAGATTCCTTCCTGAGGGATGGTCAACACTTGCCGCAAAATACGGACATTCTTATGTTTCTGTAGGAGGTTTCAGGGACAACTACCCGCAGACCATCACATCCAGATTCCCTATCACCACCATTATGAAAATCACCGACACTGACCAGGACGGCAAGCCGGTGGCGCACGGAGCCGGTCTTTTCAAAGTGAACGTGAACGGCCGCGACATAAATATTGTCACCCTGCACCTCTGGCCTCAAAGCTACCGCTACGGGGCACCGACATCAGAAAGGGAAGCCAGTTCCGCAGCCAACGAAGGAGACTATTACAGGGAATTCGAGATGGACTACATCCTCCGGCAGACTGTCGGCAATTCAGCCTATGCCGGACAGGCCGACTGGCTGATGATGGGAGACTTCAACTCCAGGTCAATCAAGGACGAGTGGTTCTGCAACTACGGCGAATCATCGACAAAATATCTGGCGCTCAACAAGATATACGGAGGCACAGACCTCGTTGACATCATAGCGGAGAAATATCCGGGATGGATGTGCTCATCCACTATGGGCAATGCGAGGATAGACTATATGTTCGCCTCACCGTCAATGTACAGCCGTATTGTCAGGGGATTCATTCTTGCGGACGAGTGGACAACCGCATTGCCGAGCACATACGTGCCTGAGTTCTATGACCCATCCGACCACCGGCCTATTCTTGTGGACTTCAAAGTCAACTGATTCACAATTATTCATTATACATTATGGTAACACAACTACATTTCCGAGGCCTTGCAAACGGCCTTCTGGCATTGCTGTTGACAGGTGCGCTTCCGCCTGCTATGTGCGTCTCCTGCGACGACTCCGATGCCAACCAGGACAGGAAGGAATACATCGATGTGTATTCCGAGCCTGACGGGGAAGAACCTGCAACAGTTTTCCCTGTCGGCGTTCAAGGCGGCACAGCCACATTCTACATCCGCAGCAATGTGGAGTTCACTGCCAAATGGCAGGACAACCTGACTTCTCCCTGGATTAAGATCAAGAATCTGGAGGAAATCGAACCAGGTCTGAGCAAGATCGAGCTCGAAGTCAGCAAACTGAGTTCAATCGCCTATTACACAAGGAGAAGCGGCACGCTTATGCTTTCCGCTCCGGAACTCAATTACGGCAAATTCATCACTTTGAACCAGGGATTCACCGCCAGGGTGAGTTGCAATTTCTCCTGGCTCAAATACGGTTCAGCCGACCCTCGAAAAGATGACGGCACACTGATCGGAGCCTGGTCGCAGAGCCAGAAAGACTATGGTTACACCTCCACTGTCATCCCGGGCCAGGACGATGCCTGGTGCTACGGGAAGAACGGCTTCATAATGCTCGGGAACAAGGAAGGCTACGGTGCGGACTTCATCAGCCCGTACACCGGAGACCTCAGGAGCGACTCCCTGCTCGTGGTCACATTCAAGGCTGTGGCCTACACCAGCCTTGATGGAGTGAAAGACAACAACAGGCTTTCTTTCGAAGTGCTGGACGGAGGAGTCATACGGGATTTCGCGGAAGAAGGCGGGACCAGGATGGAATTCGAAGTGCCTTATTACAATATGGCTGACGAGAATTTCCCTGCAAGTATGTGGGACTGCGGCAGCGAGTATATGGTGTTCATTGCCTCAACACCTTCCAACCCGATCAGCGGAGACACGAGAATCCGTCTCACGGCAGGCTCACTGTCATCCACCCCGGAAAGTGTCTGCAACAGAATTTTCATAGACAACATCTATATCAGACGCTTCACTCCGGACGATGAGGACCTTTTCGAAGCCAACGGAGGCAGCGGCAAGGACATCATCCTCGGAACCGCTCCGGAAGACCAGCAATAGTATTATCAACTTCAAAATAGACCATAGATGCATAACATATTGAAAACCCTTGCCAGAAGCATTCTGGCAGCGGTACTGTTCGGAACGGCTGCCACGATGCCGATGTCTGCCCAGACAGGCCAGGGTGATGTCAACATCACCGGAACAGTAGTAGACACCGACGGGCTTCCTCTTCAGGGAGCGACCATCCGTATGATTGGCAGTAACACAATCTACACGACTGCTGACGCCCAGGGAAAATTCTCCCTGAAAGTGAATCAGGGTTCCACAATCGAGGTTCTGTATATGGGATTCGAGTCCCAGACTGCCAAAGTGCAGAACCGCACAAAATTCGCTTTCACGCTCAAAGAAGACGCCAACGTGCTTGAGGACGTGGTTGTCATCGGCTACGGCTCCGTAAAGAAAAGCGACCTCACAGGTTCAGTGGCGAACGTCAAGATGAGCGACATCCAGAATGCTCCTGTGCTCTCTGTGGACAACGCCCTCCAGGGACGTATCGCAGGCGCTGACTTTATGTCGACAAACGGAGCTCCGGGAGCCACGACCACTATCCGAATCAGGGGAACGAGGTCCATTTCCGCATCCAACGAGCCTTTGTTCGTCGTGGACGGAATCATTGACGCAATCCACGACCTGAACGATATCAACTCAGACGACATCGCCAGCATCAACGTCCTGAAAGATGCTTCATCTACAGCCATTTACGGTTCAAGAGGAGCCAATGGCGTCATCATCATCACCACCAAGCAGGGCTCTGGCCTGAAAGACAAGGTGAACATCACGTTCAAGGCTGACGTGGGATTTGCACAGCTGCCGCGCTCACTGGACATTATGAACGCATCCGAGTTCGCCATATACCGTAATGACATCGCTTATTTCGGAGGCGACGAGAATCATCCTGACGTAGGAGCGGACACCCCGCTTTCAAGCGGAGTTTACAAAGACCCTCTCTCTTACGGGGAAGGCACCGACTGGATAAAGGAAATCACCAGGACAGCTCTTTACCAGAATTACGCCCTTTCACTTTCAGGTCGCAACGACAAGAGTTCCCACTATGCGTCATTCTCCTACAATGACACTGACGGTATCATCCAGGACAGCGGCCAGCGCAGGTTCACCGGAAGGATAAATATGGACAGGCAGTATTTCAAATGGCTGAAACTCGGCTACAGCGGCTCTTACACCTGGAGGCACAATGACGAGAACAAGGCCACAATCGGCGGCACCTCCTGGTGGAGCGGAGCACAGTACCTGTCACCTCTTATGAAACCGGGCGACTCATTCAACCCGCTGTATTATTCAGGACAGAAAATCAACACGCCGCGTTCTCTCATAGACCTGAACACGTATTATCTTGAGAGACATTCCACCAACCACGCCTTCACTGCAACATTGACCCCAGTGAAGAACCTCATCATCAAGAGCACATTCTCATATTACTATTATCAGAGACACACTTACAGGTATTATCCGGGAACGCTCCCGAGAAAAGCCGAAAATGAGGGCGGAGAGGCCTACAGGGCAGAGTATGACGAGAGATCAATGTCATCCGAGAACACCGCCACCTATAAAATCAAGGCCAAGAAGCACACAGTGGACCTGATGGCCGGATTCTCAGCATACAAATTCACATCCAACAACCTGGCCATCTCCGGTTCCGGCTATATGGACGACGAGGTGAAATGGAACAATATGAACTCCGTGCTCGACAAGGAGACTTATTCAGTTTCCTCCGGATTCAGCAAGAAGACCAAGATGTCCGTGTTTGCCAGGGGCAATTACAATTTCGGCTCAAGGTATTACCTCACTGTGACTGGACGTTATGACGGAGCATCCAACTTCGCCGCCAACAAGAAATGGGCGTTCTTCCCTTCAGCCGCATTGAGATGGAATGTTGCCAACGAGCCGTTTATGAAAAATGCCATGCGTGTGGACGATCTCGCTCTCAGGCTCAGCGCCGGTATGACCGGAAACGACGCCATCAGCCCTTACCGTTCCCTCGCTGCGCTTTCATCCACGACCGGAGGCTATTTGTTCGACGGTTCGCAGCCGGCAGCATATTACCTGTCACGCCTGGACTCACCTGACCTCACCTGGGAAAAGACAGCATCCTACAATGCTGCCCTGGATATCGCCCTGTTCAAGAACAGACTGAACATCACTGCTGAAGCCTATTACTCAAAGACTTCCGACCTTCTGCTCTCTGTCCAGGTTCCTACCCAGACCGGTTTCTCAAGCAGGTTCGGCAACATCGGAAAGACTTCCAACAAAGGATTCGAGCTCACCATAGAGAGCCAGAACATTATGAAAAAGAATTTCAGCTGGTCCACAACCCTCACCCTTTCGCACAACAAGCAGAGAGTCGAGGACATCGGATCCGAGGACTTCGTGAAAGCCCTTTCAGCTCCTGGAAACAACTCCTATATGATGTACGGTTACGTCAAAGGCTATCCTCTCAACGCCCTCTGGGGATTCAAATACGGCGGCGTTTGGAAGAATGACGAGGAGAGAGAGCGCAACAAGGTGACCAAAACATACGTGAGCGCCTCATCCACCGCCAACGGAGTAGCACGCTACTACGACATTGACCACGATGGAGTCCTGAGCCAGAAAGACCTTGTATATCAAGGCAATGCCGATCCTTACCTCTACGGAGGACTCCAGAACACGTTCTACTGGAAAGGGCTGAGCCTCGGTGTGTATTTTGCATACTCACTCGGAGGAAAGATTTACAACTACTCGGAAATCTATATGGCCGGCTCCAAGTTCACGAACCAGTACAGGTACATGCTGAACGCCTGGCATCCTGAGCGAAATCCGGAATCCAACATTCCGCGCGCAGCCGGAACTTCAGACGCCGCCCTGCCGAGTGACTTTATGATTCACGACGCCTCATTCCTCAGGCTCAAGACCCTGTCGCTTTCATATAATCTCGACCTGCACAAGAGGAGCAAAATCTTCAAGGACGTGACATTCAGCGTGATAGGTGACAACCTCTACCTCTGGAAGAAATACAACGGATTCGATCCTGATGTTTCCAGCGAAGGCACGTCATCCACCCTCCGCCGTGTTGACCTCGGAGCTTATCCAAAGTCGAGAACAGTCACATTCAGCATACAGGTCAGATACTAAAACAAGGTTATTATTATGAATCTGAAACATATAAAAATATTTGCGGCGGCAGCCGTCATAGCCGCATTCCAGGCCTGCTCTCTGGAAGAGGACACGAGCTCGCTGTCCACGCCTGACAATTTCTTCAGGAAGTTCTCGGAATGCCAGTCAGTGGTCAACGGCTGCTACATCCCGATGAAGACCATCTTCAACTACACTTATATGATTGCCACAGAGTGCGTTACTGACATAGCGTACTGTCCTTCAGGAACTCTGGATGCACGTCTGGACATCTCTCCTGCGACTCCGAGGCTCGGCGCCACTGTATGGACACAGGGATATCTTGGAGTTCAGCGCTGCAACTTCGCCATTGACGGAATCACCAAGTCACGCGCGTTCGTTGACGAGAACGGGGACATAGACGAGAACAACGAGCAGCGCATACAGCTTCTATGCGAAGCAAAGACTCTGAGGGCCTTCTACTACTACATTCTCACAAGTTTCTTCGGCAATGTGCCTTTCTATTTCGACCCTGTGAATGACAACGCCACCCTTGACAGGATAGCTGTTCTTCCGAGGATGGACGCCGGCAAGACAAGGGAGGCCTGCATCCAGGATCTTTTGGAGATAGCCCCGCTCGCCTCACAGACAAGGACTTATGACAATGAAGGCAACCGCCTTGGTGCGGCCTGCGCATATATTCTCATCGGAAAGATGGCTATGTGGAACAAAGATTGGGAAACCGCCATCAACGCAATAGAGGCCCTGGAGAAGATATACGGAAACCTTTCAGACTACGACTACACCGCCAATGTGCGTTTCCGCGACAAGAACACCCCTGAGTCCATAATGGAGATTCAGCACACCTACACGCAGGGCGGTGTGATATACACCTCGAATGTGGCCTGCATCTGCACCCCTACAAGGAAGGCCAATTCCGCGATTTACGACGGTGTGGAAATACCGGAGCTTGGCAACCAGGCCACAACCTGGGCTGCAATGCGTCCAAATGTCTTCTTCTGCCAGGGTCTCCAGACCAAGCTCGGAGCTGACATCCGCGCCAAATACAATATGGCCTGGGATTACGAAGGAAAGACCTTCACCGGCGTGAACACACGCCCTTGGATGGGACCGAAATTCTGGTGCCCGGATATGCAGGGAAGCTACGACGGGAACAATTACAAAGTGTTCAGATACGCAGACGCGATTCTTATGAAGGCTGAATGCCTCCACGAAACAGGAAGATACGAAGAATCAGTTGAATATCTGAATATGACAAGGACCAGGGCCGGTCTCAAGCCTTATGTTTACCGCAGCCCGGCCAGACTTCAGGACGAAATCCGCAATGAACGCGCCCGTGAGCTGTTCGGGGAGTTCCAGAGGAAATACGACCTTGTGAGATGGGGAATTTGGTACCAGTCCGTCCTCGATTATTCGGACTATACATATCTTCTGAACAACATCAAGCCTTGCCACGAATACTACCCTATTCCGGACACCGAGGTCGTATATTCCAAATATAATCTCGACAACAAGGAATACGCAAAATACGGTCTTTAATAACTTATGAGCATTA
Source organism: uncultured Bacteroidales bacterium (assembly GCA_902491795.1). Lineage (GTDB taxonomy): Bacteria > Bacteroidota > Bacteroidia > Bacteroidales > UBA932 > Cryptobacteroides. The sequence goes on from CABUIX010000055.1 coordinate 8,636, forward strand.
TGAATCAATTATTGAAAAATATACTCAGGACAGCGCTTGCGGGTATTGCAGCTGGGGCTTTGGCGGTCTCCTGCAATGACAAATTCGACCTTGAACTTCCGCTTTCCGTCAATTCGCACAAGCTGTCGATTCCGAAGGAGTCAGGCTCCACGCATATTCTCGTCTATTCCGACGGCAAATGGACAGCCGGATTCACAGAGGCGGCTGACTGGGTGTCACTCAACAAACTGTCCGGAGAGGGCAATCACGACCTCGTGCTTTCCTGGTCCGCCAACTACGGCATTGCAAGGAAAGTGGGCATCGTCCTGAACAAAGGCAGCCTTTGCGACACGATTACCGTCACCCAGGCCGGCAGCCTGAGCGACATCTCATTGGGATTCAGCAATTCCGCTATGAATCTTCTCAAGACATCGGCCAGCATATCCGCTCCTATCAGCACAAACCTGATGTACGACCTTGACAGAATCACAGCGGAGACTCTCTTCCTCGGCGCAGAGGGGGACACTCTCGCAATTGTCAAGATGGGCGAAGAGGAAGCGGCATCCGGCTACGAGCCTTGGCTGACAGCCAAAGCAATCACCAGCAAAAACTTCAAGTTCGATGTCACCGAGAATACCTCCGAAGCCCCGAGGACAGCCGTCATAACAATGTATGTGGAGGACGCCACCGGCGAGAACCGCAAGTCTTCTATGACTGTAACCCAGGGCATTTCCGAGCCTGTATTCTCACTTTCTGAAGATTCAGGTGAATACGCCGGATACAAAGGCACATATTCAGTAGAGACCCTGGACAACAACATCTACGCATACACCAACAACTACAGCCTCACAGTCAATTACTCCAATCCTGACGACGAGGAGAACAAATGGCTGAGCGGGGTCAAACTGACAGGAACATCGCTGGATTTCTCAGTATCCAAGAACGAGAGCGGGGCTGACAGGACTGCCACCATCGTTATGGAGTATTCCGACGATTCCGGAAACAGCATCAGCAGTTCATTCGTTGTCAGCCAGCTTGCTTATCCTGACCCACTCTCATTCGAGGAACTCAGGGCACTGGCACCGGGAGAACTCACATCGAAACAGTACATAGAGGGCTACGTTGTCAGCGATCCGGGAAGCGCCAACATTGCCAAAAACACCCAGACCGCGCAGTTCAAGTTTGACTTCAACGAGAACTACAAGACCTCTTACCTTGAGAGCATCGACGGGCGATATGGCGTAATGCTGAAATTCAAGACCGTGGAGGACAATATCATAGAGAGATATTCCAAGGTCCGCATAGCAATCGAGGGAGCCAAGCTCCAGAGATATGACAATCCAGTCCGCTACGTGGTTTCAGGGCTCACTGCCGAGAGTGTCATCGAGGCCGGAACACCTGACTCATTCCTGGTACCTGCCAAGAAGAGGAAGATTTCAGAGCTCACCGACAATGACATCTACACTTTAGTTGACCTTCAGGATGTGGAGATTCTCGCAAAGGACGGATCTTACACGAACTGCACCGACGGATACAGCATCCGGGACGATGGAAAGGGCATCAACCCTTCCGGTACCACATCCGCTCCGAGATGGGACACCGCACCGCTGATGGTGACCGACACTGAAGGCAGTTTCATATCTCTCCTGACCAACTCTTACGTGGCCTGGAGAAGAGAGCCTTTAGGCAGCAACAACCCGACATTCCTTCCACAGGGCTCAGGAACAATACACGGAGTAATCGTGTTCGAGGAAAACCCGAGGTACGGCAGCTACTCCAAATACCAGGTCCGTGCAATGGTGGAGGAAGACATTGAACTGGAAAACAGTCCATTCTCAAATACCATCGTGGAATGGAACTGGAACGATAAAGTCAACAACATTGTCCCGGAAAAGGGAGAAGGTACTATGAATGTCTATGGAGCTACCTTCGCGCTTTCCACTGACTTCAACAATACTGTCAGCAAAGACGCTACCGGCTCTAACCAGAAAGGACTCATTCCGAGCGCCGCAATCAAACTGACCAATTCCTGGTGGGATTTCACCGCGGACGAGGGGAAATATTTCGACATCAATTTCTCAACGGCAGGACTCAACGGAAGCAATTTAGTTGTGGGCATTGTCTGGGGACACGGAGAGATGGGCAACACGACACTTGACTCGCCTGCGCACTGGAAGATGCTGTACTCAGTGGACGGAGGAACCACCTTCAAAGATGTTGACGGCGGAATTCTCAAGAACCGTTCAGTAGTATGGTATACGACAACCTCACAGGACAGCTGTCCTGGATTCGAGGAGTATCTGAGAAAGCTTCCGGCCGAGTGCTTCGGCAAGGAGAATGTGACAGTGAGATTCCAGGTGGCGGACAAAGTGACCGACATCAGTCCAAAGATTTCGGCAAGCGACTGGCAGAACAACCTTGGAATCGAAAAAGGAACACTGACAAACAAGTCCACCGGAATCAGAATCGGAACTCTCACAGTACGTTATAATTAATTGGAACTCAGTATGAAAACAGATATCAGAATAAAAGAAATCATTTCCGCATTTCTTGCCGCCGCTGCTGTGGTGTCGTCCTGCGATGTGGATGACGCCGCCGATATCCCTCTCGTGGAACTCGGAGCCAACGGCAAGGAGTATGTAGTGGAGGCAGAGGCGTCCACTGTGGAAATCCCGGTATTCTCAAACGGCGCATATCACATTGAGCGGACTGAAGATACCGACTGGTTGGAACTTGACAGCTGGGAGGGCAACGGTGACGGCACAGTCACCGCCTCCTGCTCATTCAACGAGGAATTCAAGAGAATGACAGGAATCGTCCTCTGCAGCGATGTTGACTCAAGAAGGGACACTGTTTATATCAAGCAGAAAGGTCTTATGACCGCTGTCCTCTCGAAAGAGAACACTTCCATCATTGCGGACGGAGCCGGTGGAAAACTCGAGGAGTCAGTGATCACAAATGTGCCGTTCTCATATTTCACCGTGGAGAAGGTTTTCCCTGAAGGAGCAGACTCCACCTGGATCGAGAGCATTGACATTCCTGATTCTGAAAGCGAAGAACGTGTAATGTCAATTGTGACAGCCGCCAACCCTGACGAGATAAACCCGCGAACCGCAACCATATATTTCTCATACACTGACGGCTGGGGAGACAAAGTGGCCCTGTCGCTGAACATCGTGCAGAGAAACGCCAAAGAGGGCATCGGACGCGAGGTTTCGATAAAAGACGTGATGGACAATTACGCAACCGGCAAAGAAATCTCCGATTATATCATCATCGAGGGCTATGTAGTCAGCAACACTGACAGCGGGAACGCAGGCGAGAACGAACAGATAACCACCTCCGCCATCGACTACAACGGGTCGAAGACAACCGTATATCTTGAGGCTCTTGACGGAAGCTGCGGCGTGGCCCTGATCACCGCCACACCTGCAGACAACTCTTTCAACCAGTTCGACAAGGTCCAGATCCTGCTGCACGGCGCAACTGCGGTGTTCAGCACAGATCCGGACAGAGTGACAATCAAGAATGTCACCAAGAATATGATTGTGTCCCAGATAGCCGGAACCAAGGGCTCGATACCGGTCAAGGAGAAGTATATGAACGAGCTGACGGACAGCGATGTATATACTTATGTGACATTGAAGGATGTGGAATTCCCTGTCAGAAAGGGAGCCATCACTCCGGTGAATGAAGGATACGCCATCGGCACAAACGCCAGCCGTCTGTCAAAATATCCCCTGCTTGTCAGGGACATAAACGGAGACCATCTCTATATGTATACGAACACTGTCTGCCTTTACAGAAATGACGGAACCCGCCTTCCTTACGGTTCCGGAAAGATAAGCGGAGTGGTTGTGCACGAACGGTTCTCCAGATTCGAATGGAGAGACGGAGCTGATCCTGTCGAGATTGAAGAAGATGTCGAGCTCGGCAACATCGGGCGCTACCAGATACGGCACCAGTGCAAGGAGGATATATGGGGACAGATGAATGACAGCGTCGAGGACAGTTTCTCCGCCCTTCTGACAGAATACCGTTTCTGGAATCCTGACAAGGCTGAAGAGGTATGCCGGCCTACATATGGCGAGAACGGATGGTTCACCCATACATACCAGGAGAAGTACACCGGTTCTGAAGCAAAGGAGTACACGATGGCCACATACAATCAGCATATGTGGGGCGCCGGCACCTACGAGTACCTCGGGCCTATGGGCAACAATGTGAACTATATGTTCGGAATGAACCTCGGCAACAAGAACGGCATCGGAATAGTTCTCGACCCTGCAAAAGAGCATTATAATGCTGATATGAGCAGCCTCGTAAGCTTCAATCCAGACGGAAGCATTGAATGGTGCGGACCTAATGCGACAAACGCTTATGCGACAAGCCAGGCGAGCGGCATCAATTATGGCTCCTCCGGATCATACGGCAAAAGCAATGTCTCCGGAAACTGCTTCACGGCTTTCGCATCTCACTACTGGTGGGACTACGACAACAACAGGCCATACGGATGGCTTCTCAATTTCTCGACTGCCGGAATATCCACAAGCCATATATCGCTCCAGATTTCAGTTCTCAACACAGAGCAGAAATGGTATGCTCCAAGATTCTGGAAAGCGGAATGGTCCACCACGGATTCCCAGGCCGCCAAGGATGACAGCAGATGGAATCTCATCGGGGAATACACAGTTCCGGACGTATCAGTTTGGAGCAACACCCTGTACTCATCAATTGTCGCATACAAGGGAATCAACTTCGAGCTGCCGCAGGAGATTCTCGGAAAGGAGAATGTCTATATCAGGCTTGTTCCTGTCAATGACTTGTGCAGCAACGGTGCGGACTACGCCAACGCCAGGCTGATGGGCGGAGCGTCAGAGACGAACCACTCCAGCGCAATTGAATATATAGCAATACGTTACAACAAATAAAGGTAGTTTCATCCATTTCCAGAAAGAGGAGGACGGCTTTGAAGGCCATCCTCCTCTTTCATTTATGTAAAATCCCGGATTACACCAGAATATATCTCAGGACAAACAGCGCGGCGAGAATCCACATGGTGATGGAGATCTTCTTGAACTTGCCTGTCAATGCGTTAAGGACTACATAGGTAATCATACCCAGCATGATACCGTCGGAAATGCTGTAGGTCAACGGCATGAGAAGCATTGTCACGAATGCAGGAATTGCATCGGCATAATCCTCCCAATCGATGCTCTTCACAGGAGCCGCCATCATCACGCCTACAATGAACAGGACAGGGCCTGTAGCTGCGGCTGGAATAGCAAGGAACAATGGCGAGAAGAAGAGAGCCGCTGCGAAGCAAACGGCAATGACGAATGACGTCAGACCTGTACGGCCGCCCTCTGAAACACCGGAAGCACTCTCAATATA
>CABUIX010000056.1 GCA_902491795.1 uncultured Bacteroidales bacterium
CGGGTGTCAGGGTAGCCCAGCGCAGCAGGTTGGCACGCAGGGAGAGATGATAATCATTTGTGATTTTGGTTTCCGACGGAGTGGCAGCAGGGGTGTCAAGCTCTTCTGTCTGCATGTTTTCATGAGCATTTTTCTCCGCCTCTGCCTTTTCAGCGGCAAGTCGGGCTTCTTCCGCTTTGCGCTGCTCTTCGGCAAGCCGTTCCTGTTCGGCACGCTTCTCGGCTTCCAGTCGTTCAGCTTCTGCCTTGCGTCGTGCTTCCGTATCAGCATCCGTCTCGGCTGTTTCCTTTACCGGTACCGTCAGGCGCACGGTGACAAAATCACCCTCAGTCGCATGGTTGCGGGTAATGAAATTCTCCTCTTTTATTTCCGCACGGATAATCAGTTCGGATTTCACACGGTTGGCACGGATCTTCGCGGTTTCGCTGCCCAGCGAGTTGCAGTAGCCGTCAACCAGCAGCGGCAGCCTGCCGTCAAGAATTGTTGCTTTGTTTTTTTCGATACACTCCAACAGACGGGCAAGTTCCGTGTCATTGCCATTCCAAGGCACGTAGAACATGTCCTTCTCCGCCATGAAGCGGAAGGTGTAGGTCGTGTCTGATTTCTGCTGCGCAAACACAGGAAAAACCGCTGCTGTCTGAAGCAGAAGCAGGACAGAAAAAAAGATTCTTTTGCTCATGTTATGCAGGTTTTGTTATTACCTCCGAAAACTCCTTTACTAAAGGAAGCAAAAAGAATCCGTATGCAGTAAATTCCTGTACCGAAAAACTTTACATATTGTCAAATATGCATTTTTTTGTCGTCTGGACAATTTTGGCCGCCACCCGGCTGCCTTCTCCATCTGGAGGGAGAAACACCTTCCTTTTCCTTGAAAGTCCTGATGAAATGGCTCGTCGAAAGGAATCCGGACATTGCGGAAACTTCGGAAATGTTGAGCTGGGGAAACTGCAGCATCTTTCGTTTGGCATACTCCAGACGAAGACCGGCAATCCAGTCGCGGAAAGGCATGCCGCAGGTCGTGTTTATGTATCCGGAAAGATAGGTGCGGTTGGTGTACAGCATCTCGGAGAGTTCCTTCAGCGTGAGTCCGGGACGCACATAGCCATCCTCTTTCACCCACCTGGAGACCTTCTCTGCAATTTCGGGATAGCAGGACGGTGTTTCCTGCCAGGCCGGTCCGTTCCTTCCGCTTTCCGGACTCAGGAGGGTTTCGGCATTCTCCGACGGCACTTCCTGCTCGAATGCCATTTCCACCTGCTCATAGAACAGCATGTAATTCATGTATGAGCAGAACAGATAAATGTAGAAGGGCACCGAAGACAGAATCCAGATGCAGACATAGTCATCAGGAAGGAATGTCAGCAAACCGCAGCCCATGCCGAATATGATGGCCCAATAGGTGAAAGTCGAGAGCCAGCGTATGTAGGCCCCTATGTCATCCGAATGCGTGTCCTCGAAAAGCCTGACTGCCGAGCGGTATGACCTCAGGACCCTGGCCGAAAGGACCAGTCCATACGAGACGAGCAGCAACGCCATTACAGCCGCTCCGGCCTTCTGCACGTGACCCTCGGGAAAGAGGAACAGCACTGCAGCCGACAGGGCCGAAAACAGCAGCCAGAGACAAATGTTCCGCAGCATCCTCTCCCGGGTTATGTAGAACCGGTCAAGCAGCGTGGTGAGCGCCGAACCGAACAGCCAGTAACACAGGAAGTATGTCGAAAGGTTCATCAGAATCGCGGCTCCGGGATTCTTGAACCTGATTCCCAGGAACAGATGGACCGAATAATTGGCGGCCAGCAGGAGCAACGCCGCTCCCATGATTCTTCGGGAGCGGAGATAGTTTTCGAAAATATCCTTCTCCGGCGCTTTGGCGAACAGGAAATAGAAGCCGAAGAACGACATCAGCGGCAATGCCAGGCCTAGGGAAAATTCATACATCTGCCGTGTGCGTCACGCCGCCGAATTTCACTTCGCTATGTTTTCCCGCATCGAAGTGTCGGCCTGGATGTTCTTCATCCGGTAATAGTCCATGACGCCGAGATTGCCGCTCCTGAAAGCCTCCGCCATCGCGAGAGGAACCTGGGCCTCGGCCTCGATGACCTTTGCCCTGGCCTCCTGGGCCTTTGCCTTCATTTCCTGCTCGAGCGCGACAGCCATGGCCCTGCGTTCCTCCGCACGAGCCTGGGCGATGTTCTTGTCGGCCTCGGCCTGGTCTATCTGGAGCACGGCGCCGATGTTCTTGCCGACGTCGATGTCGGCGATGTCGATCGAGAGAATCTCATATGCCGTGCCGGCGTCAAGTCCCTTGTGGAGCACCAGTTTGGAGATGCTGTCGGGGTTTTCGAGCACCGACTTGTGGCTTTCGGAAGAACCGATGCTGCTGACTATGCCTTCTCCGACCCTCGCGAGGATGGTCTCCTCACCGGCTCCGCCGACAAGCTGCCTGATGTTGGCACGCACAGTCACGCGGGCCTTTGCGATCAGCTGGATGCCGTCCTTCGCGACTGCCGTCACGGGAGGCGTGTTGATCACCTTGGGATTCACGGACATCTGTACCGCCTCAAGCACGTCGCGTCCTGCAAGGTCTATTGCGGAAGCCATCTGGAAACTCAGCGGGATGTTCGCCTTGTTGGCGGAAATCAGGGCCATCACGACCTTGGTGACATTGCCTTTGGCGAGGTAATGCGCCTCAAGTTCGTTGGCCTTGAGAGAAAGTCCGGCCTTGGTCCCGGTGATGAGGGCAAGGACTATGGTCCGGGGGTTCACGCCCCTCCATCGCATCAGCAGAAGCTGTACAAGAGAGACATATACTCCGGAAAGAATTGCCTGGAACCACAGGGCCACAGGAAAGAACCACAGGATGATGATGAGCACGACGACCACAATGGCCGCAAGCAGGATAGGACTCATGTTGCTATTTGATTTCTAAGGGTTTAACTATTACCTGGTTGTTTTCGATCGCCGCCACCTCAATCGGTGTCCCGGCGTCTATCATCGAGTTGTCGGACGACTTGACCTCGCAGTTTACCGCTCCGAACCTTCCGGATCCGATCGGGGCAAGCCTTGTCTGGGCGACTCCCCTGTCGCCGACTTTCACCAGACTGGATTCCTCGTTCACCCGGGAATTGACCTCTGTCCTGAGTTCGAATCGCCGCCAGGTGCGTTTGCGGAGTATGACTGCAGCCATGACCACCAGCATAACAAGCACAAAAGCCGTCACCCACCAGCCTTCGGAATAGCCTATGCAGCTGAATGTATACCAGCACGCCGCGAAGAGCGAAGCCAGACTGAAAATGCCGGCAACGCCCACTCCCGGGACAAGCAGCATCTCCACAAGCATCAGAATAATCCCGATGAGTATCAGGCCTACCGTAATCCACCACATAATCAGTAAATTTGCATTGCCTACAAATATACAAAAACGGCATTACAATTTCTTTCTTTTGAGAAAAATACTAACTTTGCAAACTATTTTTGGAAAATTTTTTTAAAATGATATTCGTTTATGCAAAGTAAAGGTGCTATCAGATTTGTGGCAATCTGCCTTGTGCTTGCCTGCCTGTGGCAGCTTTCCTTCACTCTTGTGACCAACATTCACAACAGGAAAGCTGACAAGAAGGCCGAGCTGGCAGTGGAAAATTTCCAGAAATCTCCCGCTTTCGCGGAAATTCCGGAAATGGACCGCGCGCATTATCTCGACTCACTAAGGAAACTCGAGACCCTGCGCTACACGGACTCCATTTCATCAGAAAAAATCTATTTCGGATACACATTCAAGGATGTGCAGAACCAGGAGATCAACCTTGGCCTTGACCTGAAGGGAGGTATGAACGTGATGCTGCAGGTGCAGCTCGAGGATCTCGTCAGGGCTCTTGCCGACAACAACACGACTCCTGAGTTCCAGAAGGCCATAGAGCTCGCGAAGCAGCGCAGCGTGAACTCCCAGTCCGACTTCATCACCCTCTTCGCAGAGGCGTGGGACGAGACTTCCGGAGGAGTAAGGCTTTCACAGATCTTCGGCACCTACGAAATGCGCGACCGCATCAAGCCGGAATCAACCAACGAGGAAGTCATCAGCGTGATCCAGCAGGAAGCCGAGAGTGCAGTGTCAAACTCATTCAACGTGCTCCGCAACCGTATCGACCGTTTCGGCGTGACCCAGCCTTCAATCCAGAAGATAGGCAACACCGGACGCATCCTCGTGGAGCTCCCCGGAGTGAAGGAACCCGAGCGTGTGCGCAAGCTGCTCCAGGGAACCGCGTCCCTCGAGTTCTGGACCACATACTACAGCCAGGAAATCTATCCTTACCTCGCAGAGGCAAACAGCGTGCTTGCACAGACACTTGCAGTTCCGGATTCTTCAAAAGCCGAGACCGAGCCTGCAACTGCAAAGGCCGAGGACATCGTTGCTGAGGAAATTGCTGCCCAGGGATCAGACGAATCAGATCTCGAGGCGTTCAAGAAGGCCAACCCCCTGTTTGCAGTCCTGACACCTTCACAGTTCAACGACAATGCCTGCATCGGCTTCGCTTCCGCTGCCGACACCGCTCTCGTGAACAGCTACCTGCGCCGTCCCGAGATTGCATCGATCTTCCCTCCCGAGTTCCGCCCCATGTGGACCGTGAACCCTTCAAGCTATGTCCAGGGAGACAATGTATATGAGCTCGTTGCCATCAAGGCATCATCCCGCGACGGAAAGGCTCCCCTCGACGGAAGCGTAGTGACGGACGCCAGGGTTGAATACAACAACAACCGCGGAGGCGAGCCCAGCGTTTCAATGACCATGAACGCCGAGGGCGCGAATGTATGGGCAAGGCTCACCAGGGACAACATCGGACGCCAGATCGCCATCGTGCTCGACGGTACCGTATACTCATACCCCAACGTTCAGGGTGAAATCACCGGAGGCTCATCCTCAATCACCGGAAACTTCTCGATCGAGGAGGCCACTGACCTTACCAACGTGCTCAAGTCAGGAAAGCTTCCTGCACCTGCGACCATCGTTCAGGAGCAGGTTGTAGGACCTTCACTCGGTGCAGAGTCAATCCGCTCAGGATTCATCTCATTCCTGATTGCCTTCTGCCTCGTTCTGATCTACATGGTATTCTTCTACAAGGGCGCCGGTCTCGCAGCCGATGCGGCACTGCTGACCAATGTGGTCCTGCTGCTCGGTACGCTTTCCGCTTTCGGAGCCGTGCTCACGCTGCCGGGAATCGCCGGTCTCGTCCTTACCCTGGGTATGGCCGTTGACGCAAACGTGATCATCTACGAGCGCATCAAGGAAGAGCTCAAGGCAGGAAAGGGTCTCAGCAAGGCAATTGCCGACGGTTACTCAAACGCATATTCTGCAATCATCGACGGTCAGGTGACCACGCTCCTTACAGGTATCGTGCTCTTCTTCTTCGGCTCAGGCCCCATCAAGGGATTCGCCACCACCCTGATCATCGGTATCATCACATCAGTGCTGACCTCAATCTTCATCTCACGCCTCATCTTCGATGACCGCGTAAAGGCAGGCAAGAACATCAGCTTCGAGACCAACCTCACAAAGAACTTCCTGAAGCACACCAAGGTCAACTTCATCGACAAGCGCAAGTGGTCATACACCATTTCAGGAATTCTCATTCTGATCTCACTCGGATCAATCTTCATCAAGGGATTCACCTATGGTGTCGACTTCACCGGAGGCCGTACCTACGTCGTACGCTTCGACAAGCCGGTTACCGCCGAGGAAGTGCGTGAAGCTGCCGGAAACGTCTTCGAACTTGCCGCACACGAGCAGGGAATCACCGGAGGTGCTGCAGTCGAAGTAAAGCAGTTCGGCGGCGACAGCCAGATGAAGATCACAACGGCATACAAGGTTGAAGACGAGTCAATCGCAGTCGACGACGAGATCGAGCACATGCTCTACGAGGCCCTGCACGGCTTCTACGTGGAGGATCTCACCTTCGAGCAGTTCACCTCAACGCTTGAGAACCCCAACGGTATCATTTCTTCCGACAAGGTAGGCGCTTCAATCGCAAATGACATCAAGCGCAATGCGGTGATCTCAATCTTCCTTGCGCTGATAGTGATATTCTCTTACATCGCTGTCAGGTTCAAGGGCTGGGCCTGGGGTCTCGGCGGAGTTGTAGCCCTCGCACACACGACAATCATCGTGATAGGCTTCTTCTCCCTGTTCTCCGGAATCCTGCCGTTCAACCTCGACATCGACCAGACGTTCATTGCGGCAATCCTGACGATCATCGGTTACGCGATCAACGACGTCGTCGTGATCTTCGACCGAATCAGGGAGAACCTCGGGCTGCACCCCAACGACGACTTCAAGGCTACGGTCAACAAGTCTCTGAACGCGACGCTGACCCGTACGGTCAACACCTCAACCTCAACCTTGCTGCCTATGCTTGCAATCGCAATCTTCGGCGGTGAGTCCATCAGGGGTCTGTCAGTTGCCCTCTGCCTCGGTATCCTCATCGGAACCTACGCATCAATCATGATCGGTACCCCCATCATGTACGACACGACCATGAGACTCCGCAAGAAGCTTGCTGCAGCGGCCGCAAAGACCGGCAGGAAGTAGAACGGAATACACATTTCATAATTTCGCCCGGCCTCTTAAAAGGTCGGGCGATTTTTTGTATCTTTGTCCTCATGTCTTTCGTACATCTTCACGTCCACACCCAATACTCAATTCTTGACGGCCTGAGCGACATAGAAAAGCTCTTCTGCCGTGCCGAGGAACTCGGCATGCCCGGTCTTGCGATCACCGACCACGGCAACATGTACGGGGTAAAGGACTTCTTCGACGTGTCAAGGAAACACCCTTCCGTCAAGCCGATAATCGGATGCGAGGTATATGTGACGAGACACTATGACCACAAGCTCAAGGATCCCTCCCACAAGCAGTACTATCACCTGATACTCCTTGCAAAGAACCAGACCGGCTACCACAACCTGATGAAGATAGTCTCAACCGGCCACATCGAAGGAATGTACTACCGCCCGAGGGTAAGCCACGAGGTCATAGAGAAATACCACGAAGGACTGATCTGCTGCACTGCCTGCATCGCGGGAGAAATTCCAAGGGACATTCTCGCTGGGGACGAACAGGCCCTTGACAAGGCTCTAAGGTGGTACAAGGGAGTGTTCGGCGACGACTTCTACCTTGAGGTCATGCTCCACAAGACCAAGGTTCCAGGGCTGTCGCTCGACATCTACGAGCGGCAGAAAGAATACTGCAGCAGGATTTTTGAACTCGGAAAGCAGTACGGAATCAAGGTAGTTGCAACCAACGACGTGCACTTCGTGAACGAGGATGACGGCCCTACACACGACAGGCTGATCTGCCTTACAACAAATGCCGCGGTCAATGACCCCAAGAGACTGAGATACACCCAGCAGGAGTTCCTGAAGAGCGAGGAGCAGATGGCAGAACTCTTCCCGGACCATCCGGAAGCACTGTCGAACACCCTCGAAGTCCTCGACAAGGTCGAAAGCTACAACATCAACCGTGGACACGTGCTCCCGAAATTCCAGATTGACCCGGAATTCCTGAAGCACATCGACGCATACCTTGAAAAGTATGCCGACATCATAGAAAACGGACGCTATGAAATAGAGAAGGACCACGACGGCAATGTGGTGTCAAAGACCGACCGTGGAGAAGAATTCTGCCGTTCGGTCGCCTTCCTGTGCCATCTCACCTACCAGGGGGCAAGAATGCGTTATGGAGAGTCCCTTAGCCCGGAACAGCAGGAAAGGCTGCATTTCGAGCTTATGACCATCTCTTACATGGGATTCCCCGACTACTTCCTGATTGTCCAGGATTTCATCAACTGGGGACGCCGCAACGGTGTGTCTGTCGGACCAGGAAGAGGTTCGGCCGCCGGTTCGTGCGTTGCCTACTGCCTCGGAATCACCAACCTCGACCCTCTAAAGTACGACCTGCTGTTTGAGCGTTTCCTGAACCCCGAGCGAATATCGATGCCTGATATCGACGTTGACTTTGACGATGAGGGCCGATACAGGGTAATACAGTACGTTCAGGACCACTACGGAGCCGACCACATCTCCCACGTGATAACCTTCGGAACCATGGCCGCAAAGCTTGCGGTGAAGGATGTCGCAAGGATTTCCGCACTCCCCATCCCCGAGTCAAACAGGCTGACCAAGATGATTCCTGACAAGCCCATAATCGTCAAGGAAAACGGGGAAGAGAAGGAGAAAAAGCCCACGCTCGCGAACTGCGTCAAATACGTCAAGGAACTAAAGGAGGAATACGAGAACGGGGAGCCTCTCGTTCGGGAGGTTCTCGGATATGCCCTCAAGCTCGAAGGATGCATCCGCCAGGTGGGAATCCACGCCTGCGCAATGATCATCGGACGAGGCAACCTCACCGACTACATCCCGATCACCACCGGAGTCGACAAGGCCACAGGCCAGGAAGTATGGGTCAGCCAGTACGAAGGCACCAAGATAGAGGATGTCGGAATGCTCAAGATGGACTTCCTCGGACTCAAGACCCTCTCGATCATCTCGCGATGCGTGGACATGGTGAAGAAGCGTTTCGGGAAGGAAATCGACATCGAGAAAATACCGATCGACGACCCTGCCGTATATGACCTGTATTCCCGCGGAGACACCAAGAGCGTGTTCCAGTTTGAATCCGGAGGAATGAAGGAATGGCTGATAAAGCTGCATCCTGAGCGCTTCGAGGACCTTATCGCGATGAATGCCCTCTACCGCCCGGGACCTATGGACTACATCCCCCAGTTCGTTGCCGGAAAGAACGACCCCAGCACCATCAGGTACGACCTTCCGGACATGGAGGAATATCTAAGGGAGACCTACGGCGTCACTGTATATCAGGAGCAGGTCATGCTGCTTTCGCAGAAACTCGCCGGATTCTCAAAGGGAAAGGCCGACAAGCTCCGCAAGGCAATGGGAAAGAAGCAGAAGGCCGTGCTTGACTCCCTCAAGGAGTCGTTCATGAACGGAGCCCTTGCCAAGGGCTATCCCAAGGACACCCTCGAGAAGATATGGAAAGACTGGGAGGCCTTCGCCAAGTATGCGTTCAACAAGTCCCACGCAACCTGCTATGCATGGGTAAGTTACCAGACAGCCTGGCTCAAGGCGCACTATCCTTCCGAATTCCAGGCGTCCAACCTCACTCAGAACATCTCCAACATGGAGGAGATGAAGGAAATCATGGCGGACTGCCGGAAGGGAGGCATCAAGGTTCTGAGTCCGGATGTCAACGAATCGGAAGCCACATTCTCGGTCAACCGCAACGGAGACATACGCTTCGGCCTCGGAGGAATGAAGGGATTCGGTGAGAATGTCGTGGGAGCCATCATCGCCGAAAGGGAGAAGAACGGCCTGTTCGCCGACGTGTTCGACTTCATGGAAAGGATGGCGGGAGGAATAAACCGCAAGTCGCTCGAGACCCTCGTGTATTCCGGATCTCTCGACTCTTTCGGATACAAGCGGCTGCAGTACTTCCAGCCCTGCAGCAACGGAGAACTGTTCATCGATGAGCTGGTCCGCTACTCCAACATGTATGCGGCCGACAAGCTTGATGCCGCAGCCTCCCTGTTCGGAGAGACGGAGGAACTCAAGCCGCAGCGCCCGCAGGCTCCGGCGACTGCAGGAGAGGAAGACATCTTCGCCCTGCTGCAGGAAGAGAAGAAATACGTGGGAATGTACATTTCAGCCCATCCTCTGGACACCCACCGCTTCGAGATAGACAACTTCGCTGACTGCCAGCTGACAAACCTCCAGCCGCTGATAGACGAATGCGAACAAGCCGGCAAGTCTGCAAAGACAAGCATTGCAGGCATCGTTTCGGATGTCAAGACCATAATCTCCAAGAACGGTTCTCCAGGAATCAAGGTGACTCTGGAGGACTTCAGCGGCAATTACGAATTCGTGCTGTTCGGGAACGACTACCAGCGCAACATGGCATTCCTGCAGCTTCACAACCAGGTATTCATCGAAGGTGAGATAACTGAAAGGTATTTCCTGAAACCCGAGGAGAGGGCAGCAGGCAAGAAGGCTCCCTACACGTTCAAGATCAAGAACATCCTTCTGCTTGGCACCCTGTGCGAGAACAGGCTGGCCGGTCTCGACCTTTGTCTCGACACAAGGCTTATCGATGCGGCGTTCCGCAAGGAACTCACCAAACTGCTGCGCGGCAACAAGGGCAAAATCCCGCTGAACATACACCTTATCGACAGGGAAACCGGCTACAAGCTGGACTTTTTCTCAAAGAAGTTCCAGGTTGACATCAGCCAGGAACTTCTTGACAGTCTCTCCAGACTCGGATTCAGCTACAGTCTGCAGAGGAAAAGCTGACACGGGGCCTAAGCCCTGAGTGCACGCATTGCATTCAGTACAGCAAGCACGGTCACTCCGACATCCGCGAATACGGCCATCCACATTGTCCCGAGACCTACTGCTGCCAGGGCAAGAATCGCAACCTTGACTCCGACGGCAAACCACACGTTTTCCCTCGCTATGCGGATCGTGCGGCGTGCGATTTTGATGGCCAGGGCAATCTTGGAAGGCTTGTCATCCATGAGCACGACGTCAGCGGCATCGATTGCCGCATCGCTTCCCAGCGCACCCATGGCAATTCCGACATCAGCACGCTTCAGAACAGGAGCATCGTTGATTCCGTCACCCACAAATGCAAGGCTCTTTCCTTCGGGACGCGAAGAGATCAGCTTCTCGACATGCTCCACCTTGTCGGCAGGAAGCAGTTCGGCATACCATTCGTCCAGCCCCAGTTTGCCTGCAACGTCGCGTGCAACCTCGGTGCGGTCCCCAGTAAGCATCACGGTTTTCGTGACGCCGAGACGTTTCAGTGAAGCCACAGCCTCGGCACTGTCGTCCTTGATGCGGTCGTTGATCACGATGTGGCCTGCATATTTTCCGTCAACTGCGACGTGTATGATGGTGCCTACCTTGTGGCAGTCATGCCACTTCACGCCGATGTCGTCCATCATCTTCGAATTGCCGACGCACACCACCCGGCCCTCCACGCTTGCGCGTATTCCGCGTCCTGCAATCTCCTCCACATCACTTATACGGCATCCGTCGGTGCCCTCGTTCGGGAAAGCGGCACGCAGGGCCTCTCCGATGGGATGAGTGGAAAAATGCTCTACATGTGCAGCCAGGTGCAGAAGTTCGTTTTCGCTGAAGTCGTCGGGATGGACAGCCTCAACGGCGAATTCGCCGCGCGTAAGGGTTCCGGTCTTGTCGAACACCACCGTACCTATGTTTGCAAGTGTGTCCATGTAGCTGCTTCCCTTCACAAGGATTCCCTTTCTGGACGCGCCTCCAAGACCTCCGAAGAAGGTCAGCGGCACACTGATCACAAGGGCGCAGGGGCATGAAACGACAAGGAACACAAGAGCCCTCTCAAGCCATACCGGAAAGGCAGCGGCAAATCCTGACTGCGCGAACAGAGGAGGCAGGATCGCCAGAAGCACAGCCGCGATCACCACTACAGGGGTGTAGACACGTGCGAATCTGGTTATGAAAGATTCACTGCGGGACTTGTTCTCATCAGCACTTTCAACCAGACTGATGATCTTTGAGACCGTACTCTCGCCAAAACTCCTGGTTGTCCTCACGCGGATGAGGCCGCTGAGATTTATGCAGCCGGAAATGACATCGTCGTCCACGGTGACGTCCCTAGGCATGCTTTCTCCTGTCAAGGCTATAGTGTTCATTGACGTGCTGCCCTCTATTACAGTACCGTCAAGAGGGACTTTCTCGCCAGGCCTGATCACAATGGTCTCACCAGGCTTCACCTCTTCCGGAGACACCGTAAGAACCTCTCCTCCACGCTCTACGTTGGCAGTGTCCGGTCGTATGTCCATAAGGTGCGAGATGCTGTCGCGGCTCTTTCCCTCGGCATAGTCCTCAAAGAGTTCGCCTACCTGGAAGAAAAGCATCACGAACACAGCCTCCGGGAACTGGGTTTCCGCTCCGGGAAGAAAACCTATGCAAAGGGCGCCTATGGTGGCCACCGACATAAGGAAATTCTCGTTGAACACGTCGCCTGAGGCTATCCCTTCTGCAGCCTCCCTGAGCGTTCCGAAACCGACTAGAAGATATGGAACCAGATATACGAGCA
Organism: uncultured Bacteroidales bacterium; assembly: GCA_902491795.1. Classification (GTDB taxonomy): domain Bacteria; phylum Bacteroidota; class Bacteroidia; order Bacteroidales; family UBA932; genus Cryptobacteroides. The sequence goes on from CABUIX010000056.1 coordinate 12,143, forward strand.
GCAACTGCCATGTCGCCAGCCCGCAAGTCTTCTCGACTGCAACCGCTGCAGCCAGAAGGACTGCAGTCACGGCTATGAGGATTATCCTTCCCTTCATTCCGCCGTCTTCATGATGATTATGTCTTTCGTCTTCCATAACCTTTTCATTTCTGATTACGGAAGCAAAATTACACAGCAGGCAGCGCAACCGGATTGCAAAGCCGGGAACAGAGTTCTATTCCTCTGTGATTACAGCTTTTGTCCAGGCGACGATATCCTCAAGGAGTTCAGGGGATATGGTCTCCTCGATCGAGCGGTATTCTGTGGGAGCCCCAGTCCCGCAGTGCTGGAAAAGATGATTGAGGCCGGGATATTCCTTGACGAGGTTGTCAGCATTGTCCGGAAGAAGTGAGCGGATGGCCGGAAGGTTGAGTGAAGATATCACCTGGCTGTCCTTGTCGCCGCAGACGGCCATCACGGGGCAATGTGTTGAGGCAATGTCGGAAGAAGGGTCATAGTCGATGAACCAGTTGAGCCAAGGCTGACCCTGCGCACGCACTCTCGAGCGATATTCCGCGACACTCATGGTTCCTGGAACGCCTGAGAGTTCCATGATTCGGTTTGACTGAGCCGCAAGGGCGACATCGCCCTTGACGCCGAGTCCGGCAAGACTGACCACGAAATCGGCCGCACCGCGTGAGCCCAACATGAATGCAATGCAGGCTCCCTCGCTGTGCCCTATCACTCCTATACGTGAAAAACAGCCGCTGTTCCTGAGAAATTCCACGGCAGCCATGGCATCCTCCATGAAATCCGCGGTGGTGGCGTTTTCGACATCTCCGCCGTGAGATTCACCGAAATTCCTGTCGTCATAGCGGAGAGAGGCTATTCCGTGGCGTGCAAGGAAATCAGCAATCACCAGGAAAGGCTTGTGTCCGAAGATCTCCTCGTCGCGGTTCTGCTGCCCGCTCCCGCTGACAAGGACCACGGCAACCGGAGCTTCTGCGGATTCATCCGCACCGGTGGACAGCGATCCTGAATTTCCGCTGGGCCAGCAGAGTGTACCTGCAAGCACTGCCCCGGCCTCTTCATTTTCGAAAATGACATCTTCTGTGGCATACGGATACGGAGGCTCGGGGGTCTGCGGCCTTGCCGGCTCGGAGGCTCCCTTTTCAAGGGTCAAAGGAAAAGACTTTCCAGCCTGGGTGAAAGTTCCGATTATGAGGTCCCTGTACAGCATTCCGCTGTAGGAAGCCAGCAGGGACGGGATATTCACTTTCAGGGCAAGCGGCGAAGCCTCGACGATCTCGGCCTCTATGCCTTCAGCCCCCTGGTCGGGACTGTCGAAAGTCACCTTGAGACCGCCGTCGGGCTCTGCCGTGAAATTGAACACAAGGGTGAGTTCGGTCTGCCCGACCTGGAGTTTTCCGTTCCATGATCCCGCAAACAGGGAGTCAGCCTCAGCTCCTTTACTTGCGGAGGCATTGATCACGTCCGCTGCCGATCTGCCTGCGTTCCCCGTTTCCGCTCCAAAGGCAACGGAAGCAATCGTCATTGCTGCGAGGGTGAACGCAAGTAATCTTGATGCCGGCAT
>CABUIX010000057.1 GCA_902491795.1 uncultured Bacteroidales bacterium
AGGGTGGAGGAGTGGCCCATTGGAAGCCTGCAGTGATGGCCTGAGGCAGATGATGGGCCGGGTGCCGGAAATTGGCCTGGGAGCCAGATGCCGGATGGATTTCGGCAGCGATTGCGAAAGGAGACGGAGTTCCTGCAAAAGACTTGCTGCATCGGCGGAGTCCCGTACAGAACATATGAGCAAATATGTGAACATTTTCAAATGAAATCCGGTTGTTGAATCCGGATCTATATGGTTATATTGACAAATCATTTTGGCCGGTCATGGCCGGCCGCGAAACTAATGACCGATAATCATGAAAAAGAATTTAGTGAGCTTGATACTTGCCGGTTCCTGCGTGCTGTTTTCGGCGTGGCCGGCTGCTGCCGATTCCGGAAATGACTATGTCATCGTCACCCAGAAAGGTGGAAAGACTCTTGGCTATTCTCCTTCTTCTGGGGTCAAGATTCTTGAAGTCGACGGATTGAAGTTCAAGGACCTTAACCGTAATGGCGAACTTGACAAATATGAGGACTGGCGGCTTCCCGCAAAGGAGCGTGCGCATGACCTTGCTTCGAAACTGAGCATCGACGAAATAGCCGGGCTCATGCTCTACAGCGCCCATCAGGCCATCCCCGGCACTGGTGCCAGGGCAGCCACATATGGAGGGAAATCGCTTGAAGAAAGCGGGGCGGATCCTTCCGACATCAGTGATCAGCAGAAGAAATTCCTTGTGGAAGACAATCTGCGTCACGTCCTTGTGACCAGTGTCCAGTCTCCGGAAGTTGCGGCAAAGTGGAACAACAAGGTCCAGGCGTTGTGCGAGAGCATGGGATTCGGGATTCCTGCCAACAACAGCTCCGATCCGCGCAACGGCACCACCGCAAACACCGAATACAACGAAGGCGCAGGAGGACAGATTTCACGCTGGCCGGGCCAGTTGGGCCTTGCCGCTACCTTTGATCCGGATCTTGTGCGCCGTTTTGGGGAAATCGCGTCCCATGAGTACAGGGCACTCGGCATCGCCACGGCACTTTCACCGCAGATAGACCTGGCCACTGAGCCGCGCTGGAGCCGGGTAAGCGGCACATTCGGAGAAGATTATGATCTGGCCACGGACATGGCGCGCGCCTACTGCGACGGCTTCCAGTCAAGCGAGGACAACAACGGCGGCTGGGGAATGTACAGCGTCAATGCGATGGTGAAGCACTGGCCGGGCGGCGGTCCGGAGGAGGGAGGGCGCGACGCCCACTTCGACTACGGCAAATATGCGGTCTATCCGGGAAACAATTTTGAAAACTTGCTGCGTCCCTTCACCGAAGGCGCCTTCAAGCTTGACGGCGGAACGGAGATGGCTGCCAGCGTGATGCCTTACTATACGATATCCTTCGGACAGAACGGAGGGTCCGGAAGCAATCGCGGCAACAGTTACAACCGATATCTGATCACTGACCTGCTGAGAGAAAAATATGGCTTCGACGGCGTGGTCTGCACCGACTGGATGATAACGGCCGACGTGAGCGGCGTCTCCAAGTTCGAGGGCAAGTGCTGGGGCGCGGAAAACCTCAGCGTGGAGCAGCGCCATTATGAGATTCTGAAGGCCGGGGTGGACCAGTTTGGAGGAAACAACGACAAGGAGCCTGTCATCATGGCCTACAAGATGTGGAAAGACGAATTCGGCACCGAATCGGCCCGTGAGCGTTTTGAAGCATCGGCTGTGCGCCTGCTGGTAAACATGTTCCGCACGGGGCTTTTCGAGAATCCCTATGTGGATCCGGAGGAGAGCCAGCGGACCGTCGGAAATCCCGAATACATGAAAGCCGGTTATGAAGCCCAGCTCAAGAGCATCGTGATGCTCAAGAACAGCGGGGACGTGCTTCCCATCAAAGGCAGGAAATTGAAGGCCTATGTGCCCAAGCGTTTCGTGAAGGGTGTGGCCGACTGGTGGGGAGTCAAGGCTGAGGACAGGTATGAGTATCCGGTGAGCCCGGAACTTATTGAGGAATATTTCGATCTAGAGGACAACCCGGCTGAAGCGGATTTTGCGCTGGTATTCATCGAGAGCCCCAACGGAGGAACCGGCTACAGCGATGCTGATGTCGAGGCCGGCGGCAACGGCTACGTGCCCATCTCTCTGCAGTACGGGCCATATACAGCCGCTACCGCACGGGCCGTGAGCATTGCCGGTGGCGACACCTTCGAGGATTTTGACAACAGGTCATACAAGGGCAAGACTGTGACTGCCAGCAACTCTGCCGATGCGGATATGGTCCGTGATGCTAGAAAGGCAATAGGGGACAAGCCCCTGATCCTTTCGGTAAAGTGCTACAAGCCCTGCGTGCTTGCGGAAGTCGAGCCCTATGCCGACGCGATTCTTGTCGATTTTGAGACACAGGCGCAGGCCGTGCTTGACATTGTGACCGGAAAGGCTGAGCCCGAGGGACTGCTTCCTGTCCAGTTCCCCAAGGACATGCTTACCGTTGAGGCTCAGATGGAGGATGTCCCGAGGGACATGACACCTTATGTCGACAGCGACGGCAATGCCTATGATTTCGCTTTCGGCCTCAATTGGGAAGGCGTGATCAATGACTGGCGCGTGGAAAAATACAAATGACACGATACAACAACCAAACAACTTAAGATGAAGAAAATCAACAAAATTCTTGCGCTCCCGCTTGCGGTGCTTGTCACGGTGGGAGCAAGCGGACAGAAGGCTCCCCAGTTGGGCAAGGCCTCGATTGACAAGATTGTTGACGCCATGACTCTCGAAGAGAAGGCCATGCTTGTGGTCGGAACGGGAATGGAAAGCATGGCGTCGGGAAGTTTTGCCGTAGTAGGCCAGGTCGCCAAATACGTTCCTGGTGCAGCCGGCTCCACATTCGGAATCGACAGGCTGGGAATACCCCCGACCGTCCTCGCCGACGGACCTGCGGGCCTCAGGATCAACCCTACCCGCGAAGGCACCGAAGAGACTTTCTATTGCACGCATTTCCCTATAGGGACGCTCCTTTCGTCGACATGGAATACGGAACTCGTGGAGTCAGTCGGCAAGGCGATCGGTGAAGAGGTTCACGACTACGGCGTTGATGTCCTTCTCGCCCCGGCGCTCAATATCCACCGCAATCCTCTCTGCGGGCGCAATTTCGAATATTATTCGGAGGATCCCCTGCTCGCCGGAAAAATAGCGTCTTCATATGTGAAAGGCGTGCAGTCCAACGGAGTGGGAACTTCAATCAAGCACTTCGCCGTCAACAACCAGGAATCCAACCGCCAGAACAACGACGCGAGGGTCTCCGAAAGGGCGCTGCGCGAGATCTACCTCAAGGGATTCGAGATTACTGTCAAGGAGGCTGACCCCTGGACAATAATGTCTTCATACAACCTGATCAACGGTGTGCCCGCATCGGAGAACAAGGACCTCCTGACCACCGTCCTCAGGGATGAATGGGGCTACAAGGGCATGGTGATGACAGACTGGTTCGGCGGAAGACATCCTGAGCAGCAGGTATGGGCGGGGAATGACCTTCTTGAGCCCGGTACCATGGAGCAGTACAACAAGATAGTCGAAGGGGTCAGGAACGGAACCATATCTGAGGCTGATCTCGACAGGAACGTGAAGCACATCCTGAATTTTGTCATGCGTACTCCCCGTTTCAGGGGAGAGACCTTCTCCAACAAGCCCGACCTTGAGGCTCATGCCCTCAAGACACGCGAATCGGCTCTTGAAGGAATGGTGCTCCTCAAGAACGACAACGGAGCCCTTCCGTTCAAGAATGTCAAGAATGTGGCGCTTTTCGGATACACCTCATACAATTTCATCGCAGGAGGAACAGGATCCGGAAATGTCAACAGAGCATATACCGTGTCACTGCTCGAGGGCTTGAGAAATGCCGGATACAATGTCGACAGCCGACTTGAGACGGAATATGAGAAGGCCCGTCCTGCTGCCACTGACGGCATCTTTGACGCCGAAGTGCGTCCCGCAGAGCTCATTCCTGATGCGCAGACACTTTCAGACATGGTCAGCACCAATGACGTAGCTGTCATCACTCTCGGAAGAATTTCCGGAGAGTTCCGTGACAGGACTTCCGGCGATTTCATGATCACGGCTTCCGAGAGGGCCCTGATCGATGCCGTGTCGGCTGCTTTCCACAAGGCAGGCAAGAAGGTCGTTGTCATCCTGAACATCGGAGGAGTCATCGAGACCGCTTCTTGGAAGAATATACCTGACGCAATACTTTGCGCATGGCAGGCAGGACAGGAAGGCGGCAATTCCGTAGCCGACATCCTGTCAGGCAAGGAGTCACCTTCCGGAAAACTTCCGATGACCTTCCCCGTATATCTCGGCGATGCCGCTTCGTCCGACAATTTCCCCATTGACCAGGAGGCTCCTCTGTTTGTTGATGCCACCACCGGGGCCCATCAGGACAAGGGCGTAAGGAACATCGACTACACCGATTATGCTGAAGGAATATATGTCGGATACCGCTGGTTCGAAAAGGAGGGGATCAATGTTTCCTATCCGTTCGGTTACGGTCTCAGCTACACTTCGTTCGCATATTCCGATCCCGTGGCCAAGCCGCGTGCTGAAGGTGGCTTCACCGCAAGCGTGACGGTTACCAACACCGGTGACGTTGCCGGCAAGGAGGTCGTTGAGGTTTACGTGTCTGCACCGAAAGGCGGTCTTGACAAGCCTGTAAAGGAACTCAAGGCATTCGGAAAGACCCGCACACTCAAGCCCGGTGAAAGCCAGACTCTCACTTTTGAGGTCTCTGCCTACGAACTCGCTTCGTTTGACGAGGCTGAGGATCGCTGGGAAACCGCTGCGGGTGAATATACGGTAAACTTCGGTTCAAGTTCAGAGGACATCCGGGCCAAGGCGTCGTTCAGCAATGCTCTTCCGAGCAGTTTCAGCGTGACACCCGGCCTGTTCACCATGAAATAGTCCTCAAGGGCTGACAACTGAAAATGCAAAACCCCGGAGAAATTCTCCGGGGTTTAATTTATTGCTGTTGCGGTATTATTGTTCGTTTTCGTCGTAGATGATTTCCTCTTCCTCCTTGTCTTCATCCTCATCCTCGTCATCATCGTTTTCATCGTCCTCGTCAAGGTCTTCGTCGTCATCGTCGTCGTCCTTGCCGGAGAATATGGGCGGCTGTCCCGGCAGTCTGCGCTTCTCTTCCGGCATGTCCTCAAATGCGACGTATCCGTTCTCGAACTCTGCGGGTACCGGGCCCTTTGTTTCCACAAGTTTCGGAGCGGTCACATGTTCGCCGGGCACTTCGCCTTCGAGGGTTATGATGACGCTCTTCTTGTTCTGAATGTCATAGAAGTAGACGAAACTCTGGACTCCGGCCTTGACGGTGTCGGCGACAGTCACGGAATCAACGGCTCCGTAGCCTATGTCCATCAGGGCATAGCGGGCCACGACCTGGCCTTCGGCATCCATGGCCTTGAACAGAATCGGCTGATCCATGGGAAATTCCAGATCTGAGCGGATCTGCTTATGGAAGGTATAAAGCGAATTTCCGCCTTCTATGAGGTACACTCTGAAGAAGCCCTTCAGCCCTGCGAGGGTTATTCTATATTTGTAAACCATATTGCGAAGATACTAAATAATCGCTAATTTTGATTAACAAATGTCCGTCATCGACACATATCGAAGCATTGCGGAACCGTCGGAGGGCCTGTTCAGGGACAGCGGAAGCAGGTTCATTGCGCTTGCCTTTCCGGTTGAATCGGAAGAAGAGGTGCGTGAACTGCTTGGGCGTGCGAGAAAAGAGTACCACGACGCCAGGCACCATTGCTGCGCCTACAGGATAGGATACGACGGCAGGCTATGGCGTGCAAGCGATGACGGCGAACCTTCCGGATCGGCCGGACGTCCTATTCTTGGACAGATAGATTCGGCCGGCCTGAGTGACGTGGCAGTCATAGTCGTACGGTATTTCGGTGGCATCAAGTTGGGAATTCCAGGGTTGATAAGGGCCTACAAGACTGCAACGGCTGATGCCCTGGCCTCTGCCAGGATCGTGGAGAAGGTCGCCGGGAGGTGGATGCGGCTCGATTTCCCGTATTCGGTGCTGCCTGCGGCGATGAAGGTTCTCAAGGACATGGCTATCCCGCAAAGGGCGCAGTCGTTCCAGTCGGAGTGCTCGCTGGAAGCATTTGTGCGGCTGTCCAAGGAGAATGATTTTTTGGAGAGGATAAAAAAAATAGGTATATTTAAAGACTAACTCACAATTAATATGGGCAAGCATGTTTTCAACGCAGGTCCCTGCCTTCTGCCGAAGGTGGCCATCGACAACTCAATCGAGGCTCTCAGGGACTTCAAAGGTACTGGAGTTTCACTGATTTCAACCTCTCACCGCAGCAAAGCCTGGGTGGAGGTGATGGATGAGTGCAGGTCACTCTGGAAAGAACTTCTCAATATACCCGACACCCATGAGGTGCTTTTCCTCGGCAGCGGTGCGAGTCTCGAGTTCCTTCTTGTCCCGATGAACTATCTGGAAAAGAAAGCGGGCTACCTTGATACCGGCGTCTGGGCCCACAAGGCCCTCAAGGAAGCCCAGGGCCTTGGAAATGCCGTAGCCGTTGCAAGTTCTGCCGACAAGAACTATTCCTATATTCCAAAGGGATATGTGATTCCGGAAGACCTTGACTATTTCCACATCACGACCAACAACACGATCTACGGAACGGAACTACGCGAGGACATTGACTGCCCCGTTCCCCTGATTGCCGACATGTCGTCCGACATTCTCAGCCGTCGGGTTGACGTGAGCAAGTACACCCTTATATATGGAGGCGCCCAGAAGAATGCCGGTCCTGCCGGAGTCGCCTTCGTGATAGTCAGGAAGGACTCACTTGGAAAGGTGAGCCGCTATATACCCACCATGCTCGATTACCGCGTGCATATCGACAAGGGATCCATGTTCAACACTCCTCCCGTGTTCTCCATCTTCGTGATGAACGAGACACTCAAGTGGCTCAAGAGCGTCGGTGGAGTCGATGCGATTCATGAGGCCGACGTGCGCAAGGCCAAGACACTTTATGCGGAAATCGACCGCAACGAACTCTTTGTCGGCACTGCTGCCGTTGAGGACAGGTCCATAATGAATGTCTGCTTCGTGATGGCGCCCGGCTTCGAGAACCTGCAGGACGAATTCCTGAATTTCGCGTCTTCACGTGATATCGTGGGAATCAAGGGCCACCGTTCCGTCGGAGGCTTCCGCGCATCCATCTACAATGCCTGCACCCAGGAAGATGTTGAGGCGCTTGTGGACTGCATGAGGGAATTCGAAAAAAAGGTGAGTCTATGAAAGTCCTTGTAGCAACACAGAAGCCTTTCGCCCCTGTGGCGGTGGAAGGCATCAGGAACATTGTGGAGAAAGCTGGCTATGAACTCGCGCTGCTGGAGAAGTATCCCGGTGAGGCGGAACTCATTGCCGCAGTCTCCAATGCGGATGCGCTGATCGTCCGTTCGGACAAGGTGACTGCCGCAGTTCTCGAGGCTGCACCGAAGCTGCGCATAGTTGTGCGTGCCGGTGCAGGCTATGACAATCTTGACCTTGCCGCCTGCTCCGCAAAAGGCGTGGTTGCGATGAACACTCCGGGACAGAACTCCAATGCTGTTGCCGAACTTGCGATAGCCATGATGATCTTCATGGCCCGTTGTCAGTTCACTCCTTCTACCGGATCGGAGATCAGCGGAAAGACCCTCGGTGTCCAGGCTTTTGGCAATGTCGGCAGGCTGGTGGCCCGCAAGGCGGCTGCGCTTGGCATGAAGACTCTTGCTGTCGACCCGTTCCTGACTCCCGAACAGATACGCGAAGGCGGAGCCGAGCCTGCAGGAAGCGTTGAGGAACTCTATTCACGCAGCGATTATGTGAGCGTGCACATTCCGGCGACTCCCCAGACTATAGGCAGTATCGGCCGCGATCTTATCTGCAGCATGCCGAAGAACGCGGTACTTGTCAACACTGCACGCAAGGAGGTCATGGACGAGGCCGGGCTGGCCCAGGCTCTCGAAGAGCGCCCTGACATCAAATATGTAACTGATGTGGCTCCGGGCAACTACGAGGAACTGCGCGAGAAGTTCGGACTCAGGGTATTCGCTACGTCGAAGAAGATGGGAGCGCAGACCGCCGAGGCAAACATCAATGCCGGGCTTGCGGCTGCAAGGCAGATTGTGGCGTATTTCGAGAACGGAGACGAAAGGTTCAGGCTCAACAAATAGTTCGGTCATATGGTAAGAGTAAAACCCTTTGCCGCATTGCGGCCTCCCAGGGAGCTGGTGACTGAGGTCTCGGCTCCTCCATACGACGTGCTCAATTCGGCCGAGGCCAAGGCCATGGCAGGCGAGAAGTCCCTGCTCCACATAACAAAGCCGGAGATAGACTTCGACCCCATGCTTCCGGATCACGATCCGAGGGTCTACGACAAGGCTGTGGAGAATTTCCGGAAATGGCAGCGGAACGGCTGGCTTGTCCGCGATCCGAAACCCTGCTACTATGTATATGCCCAGACCATGGGAGACCGTACACAATACGGCATAGTGCTGTGCGCCCACACCGACGACTACAGCTCCGGCGCGATCAAGAAGCATGAACTTACGCGCAGGGACAAGGAAGACGACAGGATGATTCACGTCCGCATACAGAATGCCAACATTGAGCCTGTGTTCTTCTCCTTCAAGGACAACGCGGAACTTGCTGAAATAGTCTCGGCTGCTGCTGCCGGACCTTCCGAATACAGCTTTGTCGACGAGAACGGATTCGGTCACGAGTTCTGGGTCATCGGCGACGATGCTGTCAACGAACGCATTAGCCGCATCTTTGCCGATGAGATCGATGCTTTCTACGTGGCCGACGGGCATCACCGGACCGCGGCTGCGGCGAGGGTAGGCGCAGAGAAAAAGGCGCAGAATCCCCATCATACCGGCAACGAGGAATACAATTACTTCATGGCGGTGTGCTTCCCCGAAAGTCAGCTCAGGATCATTGACTACAACCGTGTGGTCAGGGATCTTGCCGGCATGGACAGCGGGGAATTCCTGCGCAGACTCTCCGAAGACTTCGAGGTTGAATGCAAGGGCACGGAAATCTACCGTCCGGCCGCCCTGCACAATTTCTCGATGTATCTCGACGGCAAGTGGTATTCTCTGACCGCAAGGCCCGGCCGCTATGACGATTCGGACCCGATAGGTGTACTGGATGTTACGGTGCTCTCCGGACTTGTTCTCGACAAGCTGCTTGGCATCAAGGATCTGCGTACCGACAAGCGCATCGATTTCGTCGGCGGCATACGCGGGCTCGGAGAACTTTCAAGGAGGGTCGACTCCGGGGAAATGAAGGTCGCATTTGCACTTTACCCCGTGTCGATGGCCCAGTTGATCAACATCGCCGACAGCGGCATGATCATGCCGCCAAAAACCACCTGGTTCGAGCCGAAGCTGCGCTCCGGACTGGCCGTTCACACTTTAGACTGACGAAACATGAATGCTGATTCTGATCTGATTCGAGTGACGCTCAAGAACTTCTTCGGTTACGACACCTTCAAGGGAGAACAGGAGGAGATAATCAAACACCTCATAGGCGGAGGCGACTGCTTCGTGCTTATGCCAACAGGCGGCGGAAAGTCTTTGTGCTACCAGTTGCCTGCTTTGGTCATGGGCGGCACGGCCATAGTCATATCTCCCCTTATCGCGCTCATGAAGAATCAGGTGGATCTGCTTCGCGGTTTCGAGAACGGCGACGAGAGCATAGCGCATTTCCTGAATTCCTCCCTGTCCAAGGCTCAGCTTGACGAGGTCAGGGAGGACCTTTTGGCCGGAAAGACAAAGCTCCTGTATGTGGCTCCGGAATCCTTGACCAAGGAAGAGAACGTGACCCTGCTCAAGGAACTTCAGATCTCGTTCTATGCTGTCGACGAGGCCCACTGCATATCCGAGTGGGGTCATGACTTCCGCCCGGAATACCGCAGGATAAAGTCAATCGTGGACCAGATCGGCCGCAGACCCATCATTGCCTTGACTGCAACTGCTACCCCGAAGGTTCAGAGCGACATACTCAAGACTCTCGGGATACCTGAGGCCAGGGTGTTCAAGTCGTCGTTCAACCGTCCCAATCTTTATTACGAGATACGGGACAAGGTTGAACCGGAAAAAGACATAATCAAGTTCATTCGGCAGAATCCCGGGAAGTCCGGCATAATATACTGCCTGAGCCGCAAGAAAGTCGAGGAACTTGCGGAGCTGCTCAACATCAACGGCATCAAGGCCTTGCCCTATCATGCGGGCCTGGATGCGAAGACCAGGGCGGAGAACCAGGACAAGTTCCTGATGGAGGAGGTGGACGTGATAGTGGCGACAATAGCCTTCGGAATGGGCATTGACAAACCCGACGTGCGCTTCGTCATGCACTACGACATCCCCAAGAGCATAGAGAGCTATTATCAGGAGACCGGGCGCGCCGGCCGTGACGGACAAGAGGGTCTGTGCATTGCATACTACAGCTACAAGGACATACAGAAACTGGAGAAATACATGCAGGGCAAGCCGGTGGCAGAACAGGAGATAGGCCGCCAGCTGCTGGGAGAAGTCACAGCCTACGCAGAATCCAGCCAGTGCCGCAGAAAGCTGCTGCTCAACTACTTCGGCGAGACATATGGGCAGGACAACTGCCACTGCTGCGACAACTGCCTGCATCCCAGGCCCACATTCGATGGACGCAAGGAGATGAGCCTTGTGCTGAAACTGGTGTCTTCGCTTCCGGAACATTTCAAAATCGAGCATCTCGCGAACATACTTGCAGGAGTCAGCAACTCCATGATCAAGTCGTACAGGCACGATGAGCTCGAACTCTTCGGGGCCGGCGCAGACCATTCAAAGAAATTCTGGTTTGCCGTCCTGCATCAGGGCCTCATCGCCCATTTGCTGGAGAAGGAGATAGAGTCTTATGGACTTATTCATATAACTGATCTCGGGCGGAAGTTCCTTGAGAATCCATGGGAACTCAGGCTGGTGGAGGACCGTGAGTTCGTCGGAGGCACTGACTCCGACGAAGACGAGGAGGAAGCTGCAGCGGCTTCTGCAATGAGGTCCGGCGGATCCGGTGACCCCGTGCTTCTGGCAATGCTCAAGGACCTGCGCAAGGATGTGTCCAAGAGGCTCAGGCTGCAGCCGTGGATCATCTTCGGGGATCCCGCACTCGAAGACATGTCGATCACATATCCGATCACTCTTGACGAACTGAAGAATTGCCAGGGAGTCGGAGACGGGAAGGCAAGGAAGTTCGGGAAAGAATTCGTCGAACTCATCAAGAAATATGTCGAGGAGAACGACATAGAGAGACCCGACGTCTTTGTGATCAAGTCCGCCCCGAACAAGTCGGCCAACAAGGTCTTCATAATCCAGAGCATCGACAGGCACATGTCGCTTGAGGACATTGCTGCCGCCAAGAACATGGACATGGACGAACTGATGGGGGAGATCGAGGCGATCGTGGCCAGCGGAATGAAGCTTAACCTCGACTACTACATCGAGGAAAATCTCGACGAGGAAATAGTCGAAGACATCTATAACTATTTCAGGAACGATGCCACGTCCGATGACGTGCAGTCGGCAATCGAGGCCCTTGGGCCTGATTACTACGAGATCGAGGTAAGGCTTGTGCGCATCAAGTTCCTGTGTGAGATAGCGTCGTGATACCTCCCGAGACAGTCAATCTTATACTTGACACGGCCCAGATTGTGGATGTGGTCAGCGATTACGTGACGCTCAAGCGCCGCGGGGCGAACTATGTGGCATGCTGCCCGTTCCACAACGAGAAGACCCCTTCGTTCTACGTGTCTCCCGCCAAGGGCATCTACAAGTGCTTCGGTTGCGGAAAGGCAGGCTCGGCTGTCGGATTCGTGATGGAGGAAGAGCACTGCTCATACACCGAGGCCCTGCGCTACCTTGCGAGAAAGTACAACATCGAGATAGTCGAGGAGGAGGAAACCCCGGAAGAACTCATGCGCAGGCAGAAGAAGGAGAGTCTGCTGCTGGTTTCAGAATACGCCATGAAGTTCTTTCACGGGAATCTGAAGAGCGGAGAGGGCCGAGACGTAGGCTATGCCTATTTCCGTTCCAGGGGCATAGAAGACGCCACCATCGGGAAATTCGGGCTGGGATGGGCCCCGGGTGGAGGATCGGCATTTACCGATGCGGCAATTGCTGCCGGCTACAAGCCGGAATACCTTGTGGATGCCGGCCTATCTGTCCGGCATGACGACGGCACTCTGGGTGACAAGTTCCGCGAGCGGGTGATGTTCCCCATACATTCCGTCAGCGGAAGAGTCGTGGCGTTCAGCGGACGTACCCTGCGTTCCGACAATCCGGCCAAATATGTCAATTCTCCCGAGACGGAAATATATGTCAAGAGCCGGAACCTCCTGGGCATCTGGTTCGCAAAGTCGGAAATTTCCAGGCAGGACAAGTGCATACTTGTGGAGGGGAACATAGACATGGTGATGATGCACCAGCTGGGAATATGCAATGTCGTGGCTTCCTGCGGAACATCGCTTACCGTGGAACAGGTCCGTCTGATCCACAAGTTTACGGAGAACATCACGATAATGTATGACGGGGATTCTGCCGGAATACACGCAGCCCTGAGAGGAATCAACCTGGTCCTCTCGGAGGGCATGAACGTGAAGATTGTCCTGCTTCCCGACGGTGAAGACCCCGATTCTTTCTGCCGCAAGCATACACTTGATGAGGTGAACGACTACATGGGCAGGGAGGAGAAGGATTTCATTGCGTTCAAGACGGAGCTTCTTCTTGGCGAAGCCGCAGGTGATCCTCTCAAGAAGGCCAACCTTATAAATGACATTGCCGACACCATAGCGGAGATTCCCGATGCGGTCAAGAGGTCGACCTACGTCGAATACACCGCTTCCCGGTTCAGGATAGAGACCCAGATCCTGTTTGACAGGATCGCCGGCGTCCGCAGGAAGATGATGGACGACAGGAAGGCCGCGATGCGAAGGGAGGAGAGGAAGGAACATGCTGCGGCGGAGGATTCCGGCACGCAGCCCGTCGGACAGGAGCCCGTGACTCAGACGACCGCTCCCGATGAGGGCGGAGCCTGGACGGAGGAGAACAAGGTGCTCGCAGGAACCGAGAAGGACCTTCTGGCCTTTCTTCTGGGACACGGATGCGACCCGATGGAGTTCGAGAGCGATTCGGAGTTCTACTCCGGTGACGAAGAAGAGAAGCCCACGGTAGCCGATTTCATAAGGGAGGCGCTTGAGAGCGACGGCACCAGAATGGCAAACTCGGCCTACGACGCCGTCTATTCGGCATATTTCGACTGTTACGACAGGGGCCTTCCGCAGGAGGACATAGTGAAGTCCCTTCTCGATTCTCCCGACAGGAGAGTCGCTGCAGTTACTGCTGCGCTCTATACCGAAAAGTATGTGCTTTCGGTCAGCACCTTCCGCAAGTCGATGACCACCACGCAGTCATGGCTCGTTGCCCAGGTGCCTAGGACGATCATGATGTATGCCGAAAGGAGGCTGCAGGACCGCTACGAAAAGCTGGTGAGGAATCTTGCATCCGCACCTGAAGAGGAACAGCTGAAACTGCTTCAGGAAATGAAGAAGATCCAGGCAGCCCAACGGCATATCAAGCAGATGTCCGGCAGGGAAAAGAGATAGCCACCGATTTGCTTTAATTGA
>CABUIX010000058.1 GCA_902491795.1 uncultured Bacteroidales bacterium
CACCTTGTAGCTGAGGATATATCCTTTCTCACAGAGAATCTGGGTGATGGCTACCTTCATCTTTGAAGAAGGCACTTCCACTACCTTTTTGCCTGCACTGTATGCATTGCGTACTCTTGTGAGGTAATCTGCAATAGGATCAGTCATATCGTTAACTTTGTTTAATTTTTTACCAACTTGCCTTCTTTACTCCAGGGATAAGGCCGTTGCTTGCCATCTCGCGGAACTGGATACGGCTGATGCCGAATGCCCTCATGTATCCTTTGGGGCGGCCAGTCAGAGAGCAACGGTTGTGAAGACGGACAGGAGATGCGTTCTTGGGGAGCTTGTCAAGTGCTGCCCAGGCGCCGGCCTCCTTGAGAGCCTTCCTCTTCTCTGCATACTTAGCAACAAGTTTAGCGCGCTTTACCTCGCGGGCTTTCATTGATTCCTTTGCCATAATATCCTATTTGTCGTGTTTCTTGAAAGGAAGGCCGAATGCAGCAAGAAGTGCGTGGCACTCCTCGTCGGTGCGGGCCGTCGTTACAAATGTTATCTCAAGACCGTGAATGCGCGGGTTCTTGTCGATGTCGACCTCGGGGAAGATTATCTGCTCCTTGAGACCGAGAGTATAGTTTCCGCGGCCGTCCATGTTCTCGGCGATGCCGTTGAAGTCACGGATACGGGGAAGCGCAACCCTGATGAGCTTCTCGAGGAACTCGTACATCTTCACGTTGCGCAGGGTAACCTTGGTTCCGATTGCCATGCCCTTGCGGAGCTTGAAGTTTGAGACGTCCTTCCTGGAAGTGGTGACGACAGCCTTCTGTCCGGTGATCAGGGAGAGTTCTGCTGCAGCCTCCTCGACAATCTTCTTGTCCTGAGTTCCGGCTCCGATACCCTCATTGATGGTAATCTTGACCAGACGGGGAACCTGCATCACGGTAGTGTAGGAGAACTGCTTCTCGAGAGCGGGAACGATCTTCTCCTTGTAGGCTTTCTTGAGGTCAGGAACATATCCTGCAGGCAGTGTCTGAGCTGCTGCCGGTGCGTTTTTCTTTGCCATAATTATTTAATCTCCTCCCCTGATTTTTTAGCGTAACGGATTTTCTTGTCTCCCTCCATCCTGTAGCCGACACGGGTAGGAGTGTTGGTCTTGGGATCGATGAGGTTGAGATTTGAAACATGAATAGGAGCCTCCTGCCTGATGATTCCGCCCTGAGGCTGCTTTGAATTCGGCTTGGTGTGCTTGCTGACCATATTGATGCCCTCGACGATGGCGCGGTCCTTTGAAGGATCGACTGACAGGATCTTTCCGGTCTTGCCCTTGTCGTTGCCGGCATTCACATATACGGTGTCACCTTTCTTGATATGTAACTTCTTCATAATGCAGATGGATTAAAGTACCTCGGGTGCCAGTGAAACGATTTTCATGAAATTGGCACGGAGTTCCCTGGCCACGGGGCCGAAGATACGGGTGCCGCGAAGTTCTCCGGCGTTGTTGAGAAGGACGCATGCATTGTCGTCAAAGCGGATGTATGATCCGTCAGGGCGGCGGACTTCCTTCTTGGTGCGAACCACCACGGCCTTGGAAACGGTGCCTTTCTTGGCGTCACCGCCAGGTATTGCACTCTTTATTGCAACGACGATCGTGTCTCCGACAGTCGCATAACGATGATGGGTACCGCCAAGCACGCGGATGCAGAGGACTTCCCTAGCCCCGCTGTTGTCGGCAACCTGTAAACGTGTTTCCTGCTGTATCATAATGTACTATTTTGCTTTTTCTACGATTTCAACCAATCTCCAGTTCTTGGTCTTGCTCAGGGGACGGGTCTCCATGATGCGCACGGTGTCGCCTTCATTGCACTCGTTCTTGTCGTCCTGGGCAACAAACTTCGTGGTCTTCTTCACGAACTTGCCATAAAGGGGGTGCTTCTCCTTGTATTTCACTGCAACGATGATGGTCTTGTCCATCTTGTTGCTGACCACAACCCCAACTCTTTCCTTACGAAGATTTCTTTCCATAAGATTTTACGATTTAGTTCTGTCTTTCTTTTTCAGCGAGGATAGTGATCATAAGAGCTATATCCTTTCTGGTCTTCCTGATCTTGGAGGTGTCCTCCAGAGGAGAAATAGCGTGATTAATCTTCATTGTGTCGAGATTGCTCTTCTCGGCTGCAATACGGTCGCGCAGGTCTGCTACAGACATTTCGCGTGCTTCTGATGCTTTCATTGGACTCTTTCTCCTTTTTACTGTTCAACATAATCCCTGCGGACAACGAACTTGGTAGCGATAGGGAGTTTGTTTGCTCCGAGGCGCATAGCCTCCTTTGCCACTGCGAGGGGAACTCCCTCCGCCTCAAAGATGATGCGGCCGGGCGTGATTGGAGCGACGAATGCATAGGGGTCGCCCTTACCTTTACCCATACGGGTGTCGAGAGGCTTCTTGGTGATAGGCTTCACAGGGAATACCCTGATCCAGATCTGGCCCTCACGGTTCATATAACGCGAGATTGCCTGACGCGCAGCCTCAATCTGCTGCGCCGTAAGCCAACAATTTTCAAGGGTCTTGATGCCGAAGGAGCCGAAAGCAAGCTGGTTGCCTCTCTGGGCGTTTCCCTTCATCCGGTTTTTCTGTTCCCTTCTAAATTTTGTTCTCTTCGGTTGTAACATCTCAGTATTACTTTAAAAAATATTAATCCACAAAAGCCCTGAAAATCAACCACTTAAGCCACAAGAAGCCGATTTTTGGGATTGCAAAGATAGTAAAAAAATCCGAATTACCATTGCATAAACAATTTTTTTTGAAATATTTCCGACACGAAATAGTGATAGTTAATTCAAGTCATAACAATGACTTACGAATGTGTGCCAAAAATATTTTCGTGCGTTTTCGACACGAGCCGAGAGCAAATTCCGGAACGCCCGAAAAACCGAAACCCGCGTGTTTTGTTAAAGTGAAATTTATAGGATATTTTTGCCTGACGTCAATGAAAAGAACAGCCATCATATTGCTGCTGGCCACCGCCTTCTGCATCTGTGCCGGCGCACAGACACCCAGGAAAGCCGAGGGGACCCCAATGCAGTACAGCGTGGAGCACGGCAACGACACCGTGTTCAGGGACACGATTGATCCCGCCTGGGTTCTTCCCAAAGGCCAGGGGATGAACGCCAGGGACTGGCGGCGCTACTACCGGCTCGTATACAACTTCAACAAAGTATACCCCTATGCGCTCGTAGGCAGGGAAATGATGGCCCAGGTCGACAGCACCATAGCGGCCGACGTGACCAAGCGCTCTCAGCGCACCCGCTACATAAATGACGTCGAGAAGGAACTTTTCAGATTGTTCGAGAAAGACATACGCTCCATGACGGTGAGCCAGGGGCTGGTCCTTCTCAGGCTTGTCGACAGGGAATGCGGACTCAGCGCCTACGAAATAATCCGGACCTACGAGAGCGGATTCGCGGCGAACTTCTGGCAGCTGGTCGCAAGGCTATTTTCACAGAACCTCAAGATGCGCTACAACCCGGCCAAGGGAGAAGACGCGCAGATCGAAGAACTGTGCCAGATATGGGATTCCGGCCAGTGGGACAATTTCTATTACTCAATTTTCATGGAAGCCCCTCCAAAGACGGTCATCAAGACCCGCACACTGGAGAGTGAAGTTCGAAAGAAGAACCGTTGAACACGGCAAACGGCACGCCTCCGCCAATCCAGTCCTTCAGAACGACAAAACGAGCACCGCCAGGAAGCACCATGTCCACGGAATCATGAAAATGGCCGAAGACAAAATAATCCACATGTCTGTTCCCGGACGCTTCCACAGCAAATTTGTACAGAGGTTCTTCCTCTCCCCTGAAGCGGTATGGACGGCGTGACTTCCTGTTGTTGCGTGACCATCCGAGGCCGAAACCGAAAGCTATGCGCGGATGCAGCATACTGAACAGGCACCTCAGCACCCTGTTGCCGAAAAGCCACATCATCAGACGGTAATTCCATTTTGCACCTCCAAGCATGTCACCGTGCCCCAGGCAAAAGACCTTGCCCTCAATTTCAACATAATGAGGCTGGACAAACTTGCGCATTCCAAGCTCCTGGAAATACGAGAATGACCACATGTCGTGGTTGCCGTGGCAGAACCACACCTCGACGCCCGCGTCCATAAGGTCAACAAGCGCGGCCACGACCCTGGCTCCGCACCGCGGAACAACGTCGTGATACTCAAACCAGAAATCCCAGATGTCACCAAGCAGATACAAGGCCCTGGTACTGTCTCTCGGAACAGATTTCAAAAACCCGATAAAGCGGGACTCCCGTTCTGCAGGATCGCCGATTTTCAGTCCAAGATGGACATCCGAGACAAAATATACTTCACGACGTCCGGCCATCGGCTATCCGAAGATGAAAATGAGCACCGCAACTACAGTGCAATAGACGGCAAACCATGAAAGCCTGGCCCTGCGGACAAGCGCAACCATCACCTTGCAGGCAGCCAGTCCGGCCAGGAATGCCCCGAAGAATCCGGCGACCAGGGCGACGGCACCAACGCCGCTGCCGAAAGTCGCGCCGCCCCTTGCCATGTCAACAAGACTGAGCAGCTGCTCACCGACAATGGGGATCAGAACCATAAGAAAAGAGAACTGGGCCATGTTGTCCCTCTTGACACCGCAAAGAAGCCCGGTCGCGATCGTGGTTCCGGAACGTGAAAGTCCTGGTGCCACGGCGCAAGCCTGCCCAAGGCCGACGACGAGCGCCTGCCAATACGAAATGCCGTTGCGGTACCGGTTCCTCAGACCGAGCCGGCGCGAGAAGACATCAGAGAAGCAAAGCAGCAGTGCGGTCACAAGAAGGAAAATCCCCACCACATGAATGTCCTCTCCGAAAAGAGTCTCGACCTTGTCCTTGAAAAAGAACCCCACGACAGCCACCGGCACCATCGAAACGCATATCTTCAGGAAATAGTCCGTCTCGTCATTGTACCTGAACTTGAACAGCCCCTTGAGAATCTTCCAGATTGCAGACCAGAAAACGACCACCGTACTCAGCACGGTCGCAAAGTGGACCATGACCGTGAAATCCAGAAAGCCTTCGGTCTCGACACCGAGCAGTTCGCGGAAAATTATGAGGTGCCCGCTGCTGCTCACGGGGAGAAACTCCGTAAGCCCCTGCACCACGCCCATCAAGAGGGCCTCCCACCATTCCATAAGCTTTTATTTTTTGTCAGAACATCCCATTATCCCGCAGACAATGGTCACTATTCCGGCCATTATCACTATCGGAGCGAGCGTAAGCCTGCGGAAGTTGAACATGGCATAGTTGAAAACCTGCGGATCATCAGAACCGCCTCCGGTCATCAAGACATAGCCGGCAATCATCACTACAAGACCGGCAAGAACAAGTTTCAGCCCCTTGGGCGTAACAGCCATTCTGTCCATAATCAATAATACAGTTCATCCTTGGTCGCGCCGACCAGTTTTCCTACAACGAAATAAGTGCTGAGCACACAAATGAGCACTCCGCACACAAACATTATCCCGGTGGACTCCAGCAGGGCCGACACTTTGAATATGTCAAACAGCTCTCCGAAAGAGCCGCGCGCCGCATAATATACCGCCCACAGTGCTCCGGAAGCGAGAAGAGCCGAAACGAGGCCCTGAATGAGCGCTCCCTTCAGGAATGGAGCCCGGATAAAAGCCTTGGTCGCCCCCACCAGGCGCATGGTGTGAATCGTGAAACGCCGGGCGAAAACACTCACCCTCACCATATTGTTTATGAGGACGAAGGATATGAAGAGCAACAGAAGAATGAACACGCCGAACACGGCCGAAATCTTGGCAAGATTGTCGTTCAGCAGCTCCACAAGAGGCTGCTGGCTGTCAACTTCCTCGACTAGCGGGGAAGAGGCAAGCACCTCCGACACAAAAGCCAGACTGTCAGGTACAACATATTCGGCATTCAGTGTCACGTCGACCGAAATAGGCACCGGGGACGTTTCGAACACGTCAAGAAAATCTTCGCCGAGCATATCCTCCAGTTCCTTCTCACCCTCTTCACGGCTGACAAGCCTCGCCTCATGGACGTAGGGCAGAGACGTCACGGAACTGACATATTCCCGGGCATCATCTTCACTGGCATTCTGCACGAGCAGCACGGAAATCTTCATGTTTTCCTTAAGATACCGCGCGACACTGCCGGAATTGATGACCACGAGCGAGGCTACGCCAACCAGCAGCAGCACCAGCGTGATGCTGATGATGCTTGAGAGCCACGCGTTCGCCAGACGGCGCCGGATCATTTTGTTCTCAGCTTTCGGCATATCCTCCTCAAATTAGATTTCAAAGATAATCAAATATCAAAAAATCATAAAAAAAATCGTATCTTTGTAAACATGAGCGACGTCAAGAAAAAAATACTTTTCGTCAACTCCGAGATATTCCCGTATCTTCCGGAGTCGCACATATCCAAGATCGGAAGAGCTCTTCCGCAAGGCGTGCAGGAGCGCAAACGCGAGATAAGATCCTTCATGCCGAGATACGGCTGCATCAACGAGCGCAAGAACCAGCTCCATGAAGTCATCCGCCTCTCCGGAATGAACATAATCATCGACGACCTTGACCGCCCGCTCATAATCAAAGTGGCCTCGATCTCGGCGGCAAGGATACAGGTCTACTTCATAGACAACGACGACTATTTCCGCCGCAAGCAGACTTTCCGCGACGCCGATGGAAACTTCTTCCCGGACAACGACGAACGGGCCATCTTTTTTGCAAGAGGAGTCCTTGAGACCGTGAAGAAGCTGCGCTGGGCCCCGGATGTCATCCACTGCCAGGGATGGATATCGCACCTTGTTCCCGTCTACCTTAAAAAGGCATACAAGGATGACCCCATCTTTTCCGAAAGCCGCATTGTGCTCTCCCTGTATGACGACACCCCTGCCGAATGCTTCTCCGACAAATTCGACGAGAAGGCATGTTTCGGCAGCATCACCCCGGAAGACATCCCGCTTCTGTCCGGTCATCCGGATGGCATAAAACTTGCTCAAACAGCCGCACAGTACTCGGACGGAATCATATTCGGCTCCGAAAACGTTGACGACCGGATTTCCGGTTTCTGCGCCGAACTCGGGCTGCCGCTTCTCAAATACAACGGATCCTCATACGAAGACGGCAGTTACATTGACGAGTACTGCAGCTTTTATGACAAACTTTAAGATGAAGAAAAGCATACTTGCGCTGGCGGCAGCATTGTTCTGCTGCATCTCCTGCATTGAAACCAACTACGGGATAGGGTCAAACCTGATGCCGGGGAACCAGATATACAAAATCTTCACCAAGTCAATCCCCATCGAGGACATCTCAATGGAAACGGCCGACAGTCTTTCGGGCTACTCATCCACAAGGATAACCATAGGGGCCATAAGAGATGACACTTTCGGCCTGGGTACCAGATCCTGCGCCCTTACCCTTATCCCTCTGTTCCAGGACAGCCTCGAACTCGGCAAGAATCCGGTTTTCGAAAGTTTTCACTTTGCCGCGGCAAAAGACACCGTATCCGTAAGCAGGCCGAACCAGGAAAGGATATTCCAGACATTCAACGTGTACGAACTCGCGAAACCCCTGGATCCAAGCGTAAATTTCGACTGTAACCTGAGCGTGGAACACCTGGACAAGAGCATTGCAAAAAGTTCCGTGATATACACAGGAGACGACTCTCTCTCGTTCAACTTCACACAGGAATTCGGGCAGAAATACCTTGACGAACTTTCGAAGAACAAGCTCAACGACATTGACAGCTACCTTGAGAAATGCCCCGGCATCTACATAGAGGCGGCAGAGCCGGCCGGTGACGGAGGGAGAATCAACATGTTTGAACTTCAGCTAGGATACAACAGCGACTATCAATATATTGAAGGAAACTACGCAAGGCTGCGGTACTCTGCTGAATTCGACGGAGAAAGGAAGGACACTACCCTGATGTTCTACTATGGAGCCACCGACTTCTATGACATAGATTCGCTGTTCACTCATTCAGGAAAAGGCAGCTTCCCGCAGTACAGTCTCAACCTCACATCACAGGACACGAGACAGCTGGAAGGCAAGGCAAAAGACAAAATATATGTAGAGGGCGGAGGCGGACTCAAGCCAAGGATTTCCGGAAAAACTCTCAAGGCCATGGCAGAGAAAGCCATAATCGAAGCCGGAGGCGACCCCAAGACTGCAGTCATTAACAAGGCCAAGGTAGTGCTTCCGTTCGAATTTCCGGACGACTACAACGAAATGGACCACTGGCCTCAGATACTGTCACCTACGTGCAGGATAATCACTGATCCGGACGAGGACGGCAACGGGGGCAACGCAAGTTTCGTAAGCCTTACCGACACAAGTGACGAGAACGTCGACCAGGGAGATGTAAACCGCTCTACGCTCGTCTACTCCCCCGACATCACATACCATGTCCAGTCCCTGCTGAAAATCGACGAAAGCGACGAATCGGCACTGCAGACACAGAGACTGAAAAACGGTTCCTACGACGTATGGTTCCTGATAATGGCCAACGAGGTGACCGTAACCACAAGTTCAGGATCGTCCGACATGAGCGAGCTGTACAATTATCTCGCTTACCAGAGCTACTACAACGACATGTACGGATACGGAAGCTACGGCGGATATTCGGACTATTACTCAAACTACTACACCTACGCCATGATGGCAGCCATGTACTCAAGCAGTACAACCACGGAGAGCGTTACGGTGACACTCGACAAGGACCGGTACTACAATGCCGTTCTCAATGGACCGGACAACGGAGACGAGAGCAAGGTGCCGCATCTCGAACTCACGTTCGCAATCCCCTCCGAAGAACCTGAAGAATAAAAAATAAGGCTGGCCCGAAAGGTCAGCCTTTTAAATTCATTGCTTTGAAGGGATAATCTTATGCGCCAAGCTTCTCGGCAACCTTGTCGACAGCATCCTTTACGGTTGCAATTGCGCTGGTCTCATCATCAGGGATCTTGATGCCGAATACCTTCTCAAACTCCATAAGGAGTTCTACGGTATCGAGAGAATCAGCTCCGAGGTCGTTTGTGAAGTTTGCGGTCTCGGTAACCTCTGAAGGTTCAACACCGAGCTTGTCCACGATAATTCCTTTTACTTTTTCCAGAATTTCTGCGCGATCCATAACTTTAGATATTTAAGTTTATTAGTACAAAATCATCCGTAAAAAACTTTGCAAAGTAAGGAAAAATTTTCCAAATCTCCAAAAACCGGGCAAACTATTGAGTCTCTGTGTTTTGCGAGCTCAATTTAAGCCAAATGCGCAGTCCGTTGAGCGAATTAAGGAGGTAAAATCCATACTTTATGGCATAAATGAAGGCATAATCGGAATCAGAAGATCCGGAAAGCGTCGCAACCCACATCACGACAGAGGCCACATTGACCCCGATCCAGAAAATCCATTGTTCCATATAGGCCGTGGACATAAGCAGCTGACCGATTATGTTGCACACGGTCGAAAAGGCGTCCATGAAAACGGCCAGTTTGACGACTGAAGCGGCATCCTTCTCGCCAAGATGGAGCAGGATAAAATATGTAGCCACCAGGCCGGCGAGAAACAGTCCGCTCCATATTAGCCTCTGCCGCCAATTCAGCCTTCTGGCCTTGATGCCATGCCCCGACGAAGCCCCGCGGCGCCTCCACTGCCAGAACCCGATGAACTGCATAGGGAGAAAATATGCAAGGTGAAGCGCACCGTTTCCGTAGTTGTGGCTCATGAAGCACATCACGCCATAAATGGAGACATCGAAAATCCCGAAAAGGAAAGTCAATATCTTGGCATTCGCGGAACATACAGTGCTGAGCACGCCCATAAGCGACCCGAAAGCCGCAACAAGAAGCATGACGGCGCCGGAATTGTCCTGCGACAGCTGGACAGCGGTGGCGGCAATCATGACAAGTGTCATTCCCCCAAGAATGAACACATTGAACCATTTGTTGAATTTGTCGTTATTCATCGGTGTTCACGTTGCTGGTTCCGGCTTCAAGACTGCTGCGGATTCTTGCGGCAAGGACAGGCCCAACGAGCTTGGCCAAATCTTCCTCAGAGGCTGAAGCAATCCTGGCTACACTCCCGAAATGCATCAGCAGCCGCTGTTCAGTCTGCTCTCCCACTCCCTTGATTTCCATAAGGGCCGAGTGCACTGCTCCCTTACTGCGCAATGAGCGGTGGAAGGTAATGCCAAAGCGGTGCGCTTCATCCCTTATGCGCTGCAACAGCTTGAGAGCCTGTGAATTCCTGTCGATAAACATTGGATACGGATCTCCGACCCTTATCACCTCTTCAAGCCTCTTCGCCAGGCCTATCACGGTAAGCTTGTCCTGAATTCCCAATTCACACAGAGCCTGCCACGCGAAATCAAGCTGGCCCTTGCCTCCATCGATCACAACAAGCTGAGGCAAGTCTTCAGGATTTTCCTCAAGCATCCTCGAATATCTTCTGTTCACTACCTCCTTCATGGACGCATAGTCATTGGCTCCCACGACCGTCTTTATCTTGAACTTGCGGTAATCCTTCTTCGACGGTTCTCCGTTTCGGAACACAACGCACGAAGCCACCGGATATGTGCCCTGAATGTTGGAATTGTCAAAACACTCCATATGGACCGGAAGATCCTTCATGCCGATGGCCTTGCGCAGTTCCTCAAGCACTGCCGCACGGTATTCGTCGGGATTGGTGTGCTCGCGCTGGCGCAGCGAATTGAACCGGTATTCCTTGGCGTTCTTGGCACTGAGTTCGAGAAGGGCAAGCTTTTCACCGCGAACTGGTATTCTGAACTGCACTCCATCCATTTTCACGTCCGGAAGGAAGGGGACAAGCACCTCACGGCTCAAGGCCCCGAACTTTGAATTGATTTCGGCAATGAATTCACTGAGCACCGAAGCCTGCTCCTCCTCTATGTTCATCTTGAATCCGAGATTCAGCGACTGGATTATCGCACCGCCACGAATCCTGAGAAAATTGCCGAAAGCCTCAAGTCCGTCGAAAACGAGAGAGAAGACATCCACGTCCCTGTCGCCCGCGGAAGTGATTATGGACTTGGCATAGTGCTGCTGGAGCGAGTTTATCCTGTCCTTGTAGAACTGGGCTGTCTCAAAATCCAGCCTGTCGGCCGCCTCCGACATGCAAGTCTTGTAATTTCGCAGAATTTCATTCACCCCGCCGCTCAGAAGACGGACAATCTCCTCAATCATGGCGGAGTACTCCTGCCTGCTGATTCCTCCCACGCAACAGCCGCGGCAACGCCCGAGGTGCATGTCGAGACAGGGCCGGAACTTGTGGCGAAGGACAGCATCCGAGGTTATCTTGTAGTTGCAAGAGCGGACAGGATAATTGGCCCGGAAGAATTCCAGCAGAGCCTTCGCGTGCATCACGGAACTGTAAGGGCCGAAATATCTGGAGCCGTTCCGCACCACCCTGCGCGTAAGGAACACCTTCGGAAACTCGTCCGCCGTCACACAAATCCAGGGATAGGTCTTCGAGTCCTTGAGCAGGATGTTGTAACGGGGTTTGTACTGCTTGATGAGATTGTTCTCAAGAAGCAGCGCGTCGGCCTCGGAGTCAACCACCGAATACTGCACGTCGGCAATCTTCGAAACAAGAACCCGGGTCTTTGCCGTGAGCCTTTCAGGATCAACAAAATACTGTGCGACCCTCTTGTTCAGGTCTTTTGCCTTGCCTACATAAATGACCGTTCCCTCGGAGTCATAATAACGGTAGACCCCGGGGGAATGCGGCAACAATGATATTTTCTCCTTAACGTCCAAGAGCCTCGGCTACGGCAGCCTCGATATCCTCTCCTCTGAGATCACGCTTGAGGATGGTTCCGTCAGGGCCGAAAAGAATGATATGGGGAATGCCCTCAATGCCATAGAGATCAGTGGGAACCTGCTGTGCATTGATGATCTGGCTCCATACCACGCCATGTTCCTTGGCAGCGACCTTGGTGTCCTCGGGATCATCCCATACGGCAATGCTCAGCACGTCGAAATCGTCTCCCTTGTATTTCTCGTAAACGGAAGCGATGTTGGGGAGTTCCTGCTTGCAGGGGCCGCACCAGCTTGCCCAGAAGTCAACGAGGACATACTTGCCCTTGCCGACATAGTCAGAAAGGCTTACGGTGCTTCCGAGAGAATCGGCAGGATCCTGAACGACGGTGAAATCAGTGAACATCTTTCCCTCAGCGGTCGCAGACTTGGCGCTAGACAGGGACACGAGCTGCTGCACATACTCGTCCTCGAGCGCAGCCCCCTCAAGAAGACCAAGGGCCTCCTCAAGCTGCTCGGCCTCAAGCAGGCCCGCAATATTCTGAAGCACGGTCACAGCCAGTTCCCCGGAAGGATACTTGCGGATCATTTCCAGGCCGTCCTTGGCCAGTTTGGAAGTTGTCTCGTCATAAACAGCCTGCATCTTCTCGTTCTTCTCGGCATCAGTGAGAGTAGAATCAGCCTGCATGGCAATCATCTCGTCATTGAATTCATTGATCATTGTTTCGGTGCGGGCATTGTAGTCCTCAAGAGCCTTTTCCTCAGGGACCTGCTTGCATCCTGCAGCGAAAACGAGCAGCAGGGACGCGGCAACAAACACTAACTTTTTCATATTAATCTGAATTTTGGAATTCTGTAAATGTTCGGGAGCACGAAGACTCCGCTTGAACCAAAAAGCCGGCTCCGCAACACGGAACCGGCCATAAATATAGCAATTTTCCGCCAATTACTTCTGGTTGTCATTCCTGCGGGGACGGCGGTCTCCATCCCTGCGGGGACGACGGTCTCCACGTCCGCCACCACGGTTCTGGCCTGCTGCCTGGGCATTGGCTGCTGAAAGAGCTGCAGGAGTAAGATCCTGCTTGCCGTAGCGCTCTCCCTTGCAGATCCAAACCTTGATTCCGAGCGTGCCTACCTTGGTGTGAGCCACAGCAAGAGCGTAGTCGATGTCTGCGCGGAAAGTGTGCAGAGGGGTACGACCCTCCTTGAACATTTCGTTGCGCGCCATTTCAGCACCGCCTACACGTCCGCTGATCTGGATCTTGATGCCTTCGGCGCCTACCCTCATGGTATTCGCAACAGCCATCTTGATGGCCCTGCGGTAAGACACACGGCCCTCAATCTGACGGGCGATGCTGTCTGCCACGATGTTGGCGTCGAGTTCAGGACGCTTCACCTCATAGATGTTGATCTGAACCTCCTTCTTGGTTACCTTCTTGAGCTCTTCCTTGAGCTTGTCGACTTCGGTGCCGCCTTTTCCGATGATGAAACCGGGACGTGCAGCATAGATGGTAACGGTAATGAGCTTGAGAGTCCTCTCGATAACTATTCTGCTGAGGCTGGCCTTGGCAAGACGGTTGTTGAGATATTTGCGGATCTCGTAGTCCTCGGCTATTTTCTCCGCATAGTTACCACCACACCAGTTAGAGTCCCAACCACGGGTGATACCGATTCTGT